>NZ_JBHXIB010000008.1:79025-151540 GCF_042723975.1 Amycolatopsis sp. NPDC058340
CCGGTCCGGTTTTATTTTATATCTATAAATTATTTTAACACCCCCTCGGTGGGTGGTTTTGTGTGGTGCACACCCCCCCCCCCCCCCCCCCCCCACCCCCGCGCAGAACCAAGCAAAGTGCCTGAATCGGGCACGATTGTCCCTTAAGGACAGTCAAGGCCCCGCCTTCGCCTCACGACCGCCCCAGGACACTAGGGCACCGGAAGCGGCATACCGGGGACGCTCTGGTCGGCGGGGACGACCCCGTCGACCAGGTAGGCGTCCACGATCTCGTCCACGGCGGGGTTCCCGTCCGCGTAGAGCCCGTGGTCGCCCTCACCGGTCACGGTCAGCATGCGCGAGTTCGCGAACCCCGCGTGCGCCTTCCGGGCGCCTTCGATCGCCGTGGCCGGATCGTGCTCGGAGTGCACGATCAGCACCGGCGGGACCCCCTTGCCGTCCAGCTTCGGCAGCGGACGCGGTTCCTTGTCCCAGAACAGGCAGACCGACGCGTTCAGCGTGCCGCCACCCGCCAGGAGCAGGCCGCGGTCCAGGTTCCGCCGCGAAGCGCGGATCAGCGACTCGCGGGTGCCGATGAACCGTCCTTCCCCGCAGAGGGTGTTCCAGAACGTGGCGTCCTGCGCGTCGGGGTGGTCGCCCGCCGCCTCGACGGCGGCCTTGGCCTCGGCCTTCGCCTGCGGGTTCTCCATCGCGCCCCGGACCTTCACCAGCAGTTCGGCCAGCGCCGGGAAGGTCGCCTTCTTGTAGAGCAGGTAGATGATGGCGGTGTCGAGCTCCATCGGCCCCTTGCCGTCCATCGGGTTGCGGGACAAGGCATAGCGGACCCGTTCGTAGGTCTGCCGGACCTCTTCGCCGTTGGTGCCGAAGTGGTACTTGGCGTCGTACCGCGCCATCCACGGCAGGAAGTCCTGCCGCCAGCGTCGTTCGAAACCGACCGGCTGCCGGTCGAACGTCTTCTGCCAGTCCGTGGTGAACTCCGTCGAGGAGTCCAGCACGAACCGCCCGGTCCGCTGCGGGAACTGCTGCGCGTAGTGCGCTCCCAGCCAGGTGCCGCCGGAATAGCCGACCCAGTTGATCTTCTCCCGGCCGAGCAGGACGCGGAGCAGATCGAAGTCCCGGATCGTCTGGTGGGTGGTGATCAGCGGGCCGAGTTCGCCGCCGGCGCTCTGGCAGGACCTGGCCACGTGCTCGGCGTTGGCCAGGATCTGGTTCAGATTGCGCGGATCGCGGTCGCGCGGATCCAACTGCCGGATGAGATCGGCCGTGCCCCGGCAGGTGACGTTGGTGCTCTTGCCGGTCCCGCGCACGTCGATGCCGATGATGTCCTGATGCTCGCGCAGCTTCTCCTGACCGCGGAACGTCACCGGGAACCAGCGCCCGGGTCCGCCCGGCCCGCCCGGGTTGGTGAGCAGCGAGGCCGTCGAAGTCCCGGTGGACTTCAGCCTGCTGACGGCGATGGTCAGGTCCTGCCGCTCGCCCGCACGGTCCCAGTCGCGGGGAGTGCGGAACGTCGCGCATTCGAGCCCGCCGATGTCGGTGCCCGGCGGCAACGTGACCAGTTCCTCCGCCGCGCAAGGATGCCAATCCAGCTTCTGCTCGGCGTAGTGCGCCGGGACGCCCGCCGAAGCCGTCGTGGCTCCGGCGAGCAACCCGCCCACGATCACCGGGAGCAACCCGACGGCCAAGAGCCGCTTCATGTCCTTCCCCCTTCTTTTCTCGGATTCCCCAACGGAGCACGACGCTAGGACCGGGCACACCGCGCGAACATCGACCGCAGGTAGCGCCTGAGGGTGAACCAAGGATCAAGGGACGGCTGGACCTACGGACGCGTTTGATAGAACGCTCTATCATGGAGAGCGTGACTGGAACGCGGGAACGCATCGTGAACGCCGGCGCCGAGCTGCTCCGGCGCAACGGGTACACCGGCACCGGGGTGAAGCAGATCGTCGAGGCGGCGAACGCGCCCTTCGGCTCGCTGTACCACTTCTTCCCCGGCGGGAAGGAACAGCTCGGCGAGGAGGTCATCCGCACCTCGGGGATGATGTACCTCGCGCTGTTCGAGATCTTCTTCGCCGACGAGCCGGACCTCATCCACGGTATCGAGGCCTGTTTCGCCAGCGCCGCCGAGACGCTGAAGGCGACCGACTACGCCGACGCGTGCCCCATCGCGACCGTCGCGCTGGAGGTCGCCAGCACCAACGAGAAACTCCGGATCGCGACGGCCGACGTGTTCACGGCGTGGATCGAGACCGGGACGGAGAAGCTGGGCAAGTACGGCCTCGCACCCGAAGCCGCGCGACGGCTCACGATCGCTTTGGTGAACAGTCTCGAAGGGGCTTTCGTGCTGAGCCGTTCGCTGAGGAACACCGAAGCGCTCGAAGTCGCGGGAGCGTCATCCGTGGCCTACGCGCGCACGCTGCTCCCTGATGCGTGAAGCACCGACGGCGGGCTTCTGAACACCGGGTTTTCCTCGCAACGGACGACGGCTTCCGGCCGACCTAGCCGTCGCCAACACCGGAATCCGTTTGGGGAGCCCATGATCATCAGGAAGCTCGTGATCGGCACCATCGCCGCGGCCGCGCTGCTCACCGCGGGCGCGCTGCCCGCGACCGCCGCCGAGGTGCAGCCGTCCACCCTGACCGCGACCACCAGCACCACGAAGATCGACGCCGGGAAGACCGTCACGATCTCCGGGAAGCTCACCAAGGCCGACGCCACCCCGATCGCGGGGGCCGAAGTGGGCATCTCGTTCTGTTTCAACGGCTTCTGCGGTGAGGCGCAGGCCAAGCCGGTCACCGACGCCGCCGGTGCCTACAGCGCCACACTGACCCCGATCCGCACCGGCAACTACCACGCCGACTTCTTCTCCACCGATCCGTCGATCGCGAACTCGCGCGCCGACACCCCGAAGATCGTCGTGCTCCACCCGGCGGAGATCACGTCGTTCGCGGCGGGCCGCGGCCAGGACAAGGCCGTGACCGCGTCCGGCACGATCGAGTTCCCCGGCCGGTACACCGCGAACCCGATCCCGGTCGAACTCCAGTACTTCTCGTTCGGCACCTACCGCTGGACCACGGCGGCGACGGTCACCGCCACCTGGAACGGCACCACCTGGGCCTTCGCGGCTTCGGCCGAGCACCGCAAGCCCGGCGTCTGGCGGGCCTACTACGCGGGCTCGCCCGAAATGTTCCACGCGGCGGCGAGCGATCTCGTCTTCGTGCTCTGACGTTCCGTGAAGGCCTCCTTGAGGGAGGCCTTCACGGAACCACTAGCGGGACGCGAGATACGCCCGCCAGTCCCCCACCGCGGAGATGTCCGTCAGCTCCGGAGAGTCCACATAGGACGAACGCAGGACGGTGGCGAGACAGGCCGCGCCGTCCTCCAGTTCGATGACGCCCAGCTCCAGTTCCGGCGGTTCGGCCGGGACGAGATGGTCCCGCAGCACCGTGAGCGGCAGGTCGTAGACCTCGCCCACGACGGACGCGGAGCCGCCTTCGTGCATCGCCGGGAACCGGTCGCCCACGGAGTAGTAGTGATACTTGGGCGCGGACCGGGCGACGCAGCACAACGGCGCGCCCTGCAACTGTTCGTGCAGCGGTCCGCCCCGCATGCCACCGCCGTTGAGGAACATCAGAACCACGACATGATCCCTTCGATCCCGAAGTACACCCCGAACACCGCGGCCAGGATCCCGAGGATCCAGCCGATCTCGCGGATCTTGCCCTTGCAGATCTTGATGAGCACGTACGCGACCAGCCCGGCACCGATCCCGTTGGTGATCGAGTAGGTGAACGGGATCAGCGCGATGGTCAGGAACACCGGGATCGCGAAATCCAGGTCCTGCCACGGGATCCGGCGGCACTGCGCCATCATCATCCCGCCGATGACCACCAGCGCGGGCGCCGCGGCCTGTGCCGGGACGATGGCCGCGATCGGCGTCAGGAACAGCGTCGCGGTGAACAACCCGCCGGTCACGATGCTCGCCAACCCGGTCCGCGCGCCTTCGCCGACGCCTGCCGCCGATTCGAGGAACACGGTGTTCGGCGCCGATCCGGTGAGGCCGCCCGCCAGCGCGCCCGCGCCGTCGACCAGCAGGATCCGGCCCATCCCCTCGACCTTGCCGTTCTTGACCAGCCCGGCCTCCTCCGAGACGGACGTGATCGTGCCCATCGCGTCGAAGAACCCGGAAAGCACCAGCGTGAACAGGAAGACCGCCGCGGTCACCGCGCCCGCCGACCCGAATCCGCCGAAGAGATCGATGTCCCCCAGCAGGCTGAAGTCGGGATGCGCGACGACCTGGTCGGGCACCTTCGGTTCGACCAGGCCCCAGCCTTCGACGTGGAACACGCTGTTGACCAGCACGGCGAGCCCGGTCGCGACCGCGATGCTGATCAGCACCGCGCCCGGCACCCCACGGCTCACGAGCACGATCATCAGCAGCAGCCCGAGACAGAAGATCGCGATCGGCCAGCCTTCGAGGTGGCCGGCGATCCCCATCCGCACCGGCACCGTCGACTGCGCGGAATCCGGTGTCCTGGTCACGAATCCGGCGCTGACCAGGCCGACCAGCGCGATGTAGAGCCCGATCCCGACGGTGATCGCGACCTTGAGCGCCATCGGGATCGCGTTGATGATCCGTTCACGGACCCCGGAAACGGCCATCAGCACGATGCAGAAACCTTCGAGGACGACGAGCCCGAAGGCCTGCGCCCACGTCATCGCCGGAGCCATCTGGAAGGCGACGACACCGTTCACGCCGAGACCGGCCGCGAGCGCCAGCGGCGCGTTGCCGACCAGTCCCATCAGGATCGTGGTGACGCCGGCCGCCAGCGCGGTCGCGGTGGTGATCGCCTCGGTGGTCAGCTTCGCGCCGGTGATGTCGGCCGACGCGCCGAGGATGAGCGGGTTGAGCAGCACGATGTAACACATCGCGACGAACGTGGTGATCCCGCCGCGCACCTCGCGGCCGATCGTGCTGCCGCGGTGGGAGATCTTGAACCAGCGGTCGAGCCCGGACAGCCGCCCCGGTTCGGGCGAGGGCAGGTGGGGACGCTCAGTACCTAATTGGGTCATGCCTACTCCACAACGTTGTGGGGCGGGAAGAGTTGCTCAGTAAGCCTTCTTGTCGGGTTTCGACAGCCAGGCCTGGAAAGGCGCGAAGGAGTCCGGAAGGGACAGTTGGCCGACGGGTAGTGACCAGGACTCGCGCGGGCGGGAAAAGAGGTCGTAGAACTCGCGGTCGTCGAAGCCAGCCTCGGCCGCGTCGTGGCGGTCCGCGGCGTAGACGACCTTGCCGACACGTGCCCAGAGCGCGGCGGAAAGGCAGAGCGGGCAGGGCTCGCAGGAGGTCACGAGGACGCAGCCGTCGAGTTTGTGGTCGCCGATCGCCCGGCAGGCCGCGCGGATCGCGACCACCTCGGCGTGCGCCGTCGGGTCCAGCGTCGGGGTCACCTGGTTGGTCCCGGTGGCCAGCACCGAGCCGTCACGGACGATCATCGCGCCGAATGGGCCACCGCCGCTTTCGACGTTCGAGGTGGCCAGCTGGACGGTTTCGGCGAGCCATTTCTGCTCGTCGGACTCCGAAATGGACAGACGGGTACCCACGGATGTGCTCCTAGCTCGGAAAAGTACGGGATTCTCAGGTGCCGGTAGCCGGAGCTGAAGGTGGATCCGGAAACCGACCAACGCGTGAACCCGCCCCGGCCGAAGGCCCCGCTGTCGCGGTGGCAGGGCGCATTGTCCGCCATCGTGAGAGGGATGACCAGGCGGCGCCCTGCCGACGTCGATCGCGGACGCGGGTTCACCAACAGGCAATCAGGTGCCGGTGAGGTGTTCGGGACGCACCGGGACACGGGGCAGCGCGAGCCCGGTGGCCGCGCGGATGGCCGCGACGATCGCCGGGGTGGACGAGATCGTCGGCGGTTCGCCGACCCCGCGCAGACCATACGGGGCGTTGGGGTCGGGCCGCTCCAGGACGTCGATGTCCATCGGCGGCATGTCCAGCACGGTCGGGATCAGGTAGTCGGTGAACGACGGGTTGCGGATCTTCCCGCCGTCGGTCTGGATCTCCTCCATCACCGCGAGCCCGAGACCCTGCGCGGAACCGCCCTGGATCTGGCCGAGCACCGCCTGCGGGTTCAGCGCCTTGCCGACGTCCTGCGCGCAGTCGAGCGCGACGACCTTGATCAGGCCGAGTTCGGTGTCGACGTCCACGACCGCGCGGTGTGCCGCGAAACCGTACTGGACGTGCGCGTTCCCTTGCCCTGTCTCGGGATCGATGGGCACGGTCGGGCGGTGCCGCCATTCGACGGTCTCGTCGAAGACCTCGTCGCCGAGGACGTCGGCGAGGTCCGCGAGCACACTGCCGTCGGCCGAGACGACCTTGTTCGCGACGACGTCCAGCTTCCCGTCCGCGGCGAGTTTGCCCGCCAGATGCTTGTGCAGCCCGGAGCGCACCGCGACGCACGCGGCCTGGACCGCGCCGCCGGTGACGTAACTCTGCCGGGAGGCCGACGTCGAACCGCCGTTGCCGATGTTGGTGTCCATCGGCAGGATGGTCACCTGCTCGATGCCGAGTTCGGTCCGCACGATCTGCTGCATGATCGTCACCAGCCCCTGGCCGACCTCGCAGGCCGCGGTGTGCACGGTCGCCGCGGGTTCGCCGCCGACGAGCTGCAACCGCACCCGGGCGGTCGAGTAGTCGTCGAAACCCTCGGAGAAGCAGATGTTCTTGATGCCGACCGCGTACCCGACACCCCGGACGACACCTTCGCCGTGCGTGGTGTTGGAGACGCCGCCGGGCATGCGGCGCAGGTCGAGTTCCTCGTGCGTGACGGGCAACGGCTTGGCGCGCAGGCGTTCCAGCAGTTCGGCGACCGGGGCGGCCGAGTCGACGATCTGACCGGTGGGCATGACACTGCCCTCGGCCATCGCGTTGCGGATCCGGATGTCCACCGGGTCGATGCCGCACGCCTCGGCGAGCTTGTCCATCTGCGACTCGTACGCGAAGGCCGCCTGCACCGCACCGAAACCGCGCATCGCGCCGCACGGCGGGTTGTTGGTGTACACACCCCAGCAGTCGACCGAGGCACTGTCCACATTGTACGGACCGACGCCGAGCGTGGCCGCGTTCGCCACGACCGCGCCGGTCGACGACGCGTACGCGCCGCCGTCCAGGTACAGCTTCGCCTTCACATAAACGAGCCGGCCGTCCTTGTCGGCTCCGTGCTCGTAGTACATCTTCGCCGGGTGGCGGTGTACGTGGCCGTAGAAGGATTCTTCGCGGTTGTAGACCATCTTGACCGGCTTGCCGGTGTGCAGCGCCAGCAAACACGCGTGGACCTGGATCGAGAGGTCCTCGCGGCCGCCGAACGCGCCGCCGACCCCGCCGAGCGTCAGCCGGACCTTGTCCTTGGGCAGGCCCAGCGCGGCGACGATCTGCTGCTGGTCGACGTGGAGCCATTGCGTGGCGACGTACAGGTCGACACCGCCTTCGGTGTCCGGGATCGCCATGCCCGACTCCGGCCCGAGGAAGGCCTGGTCCTGCATGCCGACCTCGTAGACGCCGGACACCACGACGTCGGCCTTCACCGACTGGTCACCGTGGCGGATCTTGGCGTACCGCACGACGTTCCCGCCGGGGTGCAGCTCGGCGCCCTCGCCTGCGGCCGCCTTCTCGGAATCCGTCACCGGTTCCAGGACCTCGTAGGTGACCTTGATCCGTTTCATCGCGCGGCGCGCGGTCTCGGGGTGGTCCGCGGCGACGAGCGCGACGGGCTCGCCCTGGTAGCGCACGACGTCGACGGCGAGCACCGGCTGATCCGAGTGTTCCAAGCCGTACTTGTTCACGCCGGGCACGTCTTCGTGCGTCAGCACCGCGTACACCCCTTGCACAGCAAGGGCTTCGGTGATGTCGACACCGGTGATCCGCGCATACGGATGGGGGCTGCGCAGCGTCGCGCCCCACAGCATGTCCTCGTGCCACAGATCCGAGGAGTAGGCGAACTCACCACGGACCTTGACCGTGCCGTCGGGCCGCCGAGGGCTCGACCCCACGCCGTTCTCAGTCTGCTTGGAGACTTCAGTGGTGGTCATACCGTCTCCCTCAGCCGGGCGCTGGCCACGGCCAGCTCGCGGGCGATCTCGTCTTCGGATTCTTCGCGTAGCGCACCGCCGTCGACGACGGTCGCGCCGCCGACGTACAGCCGCTCGACCGGCGGCGTCGTGCCGAGCACCAAGGCGGCGACCGGGTCGGTGATGCCGGCGTAGTTCAGGCCGTTGAGGTTCCAGACCGCGAGGTCGGCCAGCTTGCCGGCCTCGATCGAGCCCAGGTCCTTCTGCCTGCCGAGGCAGCGCGCGCCGCCCATCGTGCCCATCCACAAGGCCTCGCGCGTGGTCAGCCCGCGCGGTCCGCCGCGCTGCCGCGCCTGCAGCAGCGCCTGGTGCAGTTCCTCGCCGAGGCCACCGGATTCGTTGGACGCCGCGCCGTCCGCGCCGAGCCCGACCGGCACTCCCGCGTCGAGCAGCTGCCGGACCGGCGCGATCCCGGCGCCGATCCGCCCGTTGGACGTCGGGCAATGCGCCGCGCCGGTCCCGGTGGCGCCCATCCGCCGGATCGCCTCCGGGGCGAGGTGGATCGAGTGCGCGAGCCAGACGTCGTCGGCGAGCCAGCCGAGTTTGTCGGCGTACTCGGCCGGGGTGCAGCCGACTTCGGCGAGGCACTGCTTCTCCTCGTCGACCGTCTCGGCGAGGTGGGTGTGCAGCCGGACTCCCTTACGGCGCGCCAATTCCGCCGCGCCGGTCATCAGCCGCTCGCTCACCGAGAACGGTGAACAAGGACCGGCCGCGATCTGGAGATGCGCGCCGGCGGAGCCGTCGTGGAACCGGTCGATCGCGGCCTCGGTGCCCAGCAGCGCGGCCTCGGTCTCCTCGACGAGGTTGTCCGGCGGGAGCCCGCCCTGGGACTCGCCCCGGTCCATCGAGCCGCGCACGACGTGCAGGCGCACCCCGACGCGGATCCTCGCGGCGGCAAGGGCCTCGACCTGGTCTCCGCCGTCACGCGGGAAGACGTAGTGGTGGTCGGCGACCGTGGTGCAGCCGGTGGTCGCGAGCCGGGTGAGCCCGGCCGTGGCCGCCGCGTGCGTGATCTCGGCGTCGAGCCTGCCCCAGATCGGGTACAGCGCGACCAGCCACTCGAAGAGCGTGTGATCGGCGGCGAGACCGCGCGTGGCCCACTGGTAGAGGTGGTGATGGGTGTTGATCAGGCCGGGCGTGACCAGGCAGCCGGAACCGTCGACGCGTTCGTCGTACTCACCGTCGGGCGCCTTCCCCGCGCCGACCGCCGCGATACGGTCGTTCTCGATGACGACGTGGCCCGAGGCGTGCTCGGTGCCCGCGCCGTCGACGGTGGCGATCGCGGCGTTCTCGATGACGGTCTTCACGCGGTCTCCCCCCTGGTCGCGGCCAGCCGGACGGCGTCGAGGATCTTCTCGTATCCGGTACACCGGCAGAGGTTCCCCGCCAGCGCCTCGCGGATCTCCTCGTCGGCGGGGTTCTCGACCCGGTTGAGCAGATCGTGCGCGGCGACCACGAGGCCGGGGGTGCAGAAGCCACATTGGACGGCACCCGCGTCCACAAAGGACTGCTGCACCCGGTCCAGCTTGTCGCCCTCGGCGAGCCCCTCGACGGTGCGGACCTCGCGGCCCTCGACCTGACCGGCCGCGACCAGGCACGAACACACCGGGACATCGTCGAGGTACACCGTGCAGGAACCGCATTCGCCCTGCTCACAGGCGTTCTTGGAACCCGGGAGGCCGAGCCGCTCGCGGAGCACGTACAGCAGGCTCTCGCCCTCCCAGACGTCGTCGGCCTGGCGGGACTCGCCGTTGATCGTCACGTTCACGCGCACTCGCGTTCACCCTTCTGGAAGTCGTTCCACGCCCAGGTCAGCGTCCGCCGCGCCAGGACGGACAACGCGTGCTTGCGGTAGTCGGCGCTGCCGCGGACGTCGTCGATCGGCGACGCCGCCTCCGACACCAGCTCGCCGAACCGGCGCTTGACGGAATCCGTGAGCGAAGCCTTGGTGGACCAGGGAAGTTCGGTGCCGAGGTACTCCTCCGCCGCGGTCGCGCGACGCGGGGTCGGCGCCGCCGAGCCGACCGCGGCGCGGATCTCGCGGGTGTCGAGATGCAGCGCCAGCGCGAACGAGCAGACCGCGATGACCATCGCGTTGCGCGTCCCGACCTTGGCGAACTGCTGCGGGCCGGCCTCGGCGGGCAGGTGCACCGCGGTGATCAGCTCGTCGGGTTCGAGGGCGTTGCGCTTGACGCCGAGGTAGAACTCCTCGGCCGGGATCAGCCGCGTCCCGCGCACCGACGCGGCCTCGACCTCGGCGCCGAGCACGAGCAGCACGGGATGCGTGTCGCCGGCGGGCGAGGCCGCGCCCAGGTTGCCGCCGACGGTGCCGCGGTTGCGGATCTGGGGCGAGCCGACGGTGCGGGAAGCCATCGCCAGCGCGGGCAGAACTTCACCCAGCTCAGCGATCACCCGGACGTAGGGCACCGAGGCGCCGAGGCGGATCTTGCCGTCGGTCTCGGTCCACTCGGCGAGTTCGGTGACGCGGTTGAGGTCGAGCAGCGCGCCGGGGCGGCGGTGGTCGAAGTTGAGCTCCACCATGACGTCCGTACCGCCCGCGATGGGCACCGCGTCGGGTCGCTCGGCCTTGACGGCGAGCGCCTCGGTCAGCGAGCTGGGGCGCAGGAAATCCACTCTCGGGCTCCTCGGTTCGGCGGCGTTGTGTGACGGCTGACTCAGTAGACGCCCTGCGCCCATACGGCGGCAACGGTGCCGAAGCATGAAATCTCCCCTGCACGCGCCGGTCGTTTTGTGCTTTCCTACAAACCTGATGACGACCGTGAAAACTCTGCTGGCGCTGCCCGGGCTGCGCTTGCGCGTACGCGCCGGGACGGCTCTGCTCGACCGTCCGGTGTCCCGGATCTACGTCACGGAACTGCCCGATCCCGGGCGGTACGTGTCGGCGGGTGAATTCGTCCTGAGCGGGTTGCTCTGGTGGCGCGGGCCGGGTGATTCCGAAGCCTTCGTCGCCGCGCTGGCGAAGGCCGGGGCGGCGGCGCTGGCGGCGTCCGGGGCGGATTCCGACGGCATTCCCGAGGATCTCGTCGAAGCCTGTACGCGACACGGGATCCCGTTGCTGGAAGTGCCGACGGACCTGTCGTTCTCGGTCGTCACCGAACGGGTCGTCCTGGCGCTCGCCGCGGCCGCGGAAGGCGCTCGCAAACGTTTGCTTTCAGCGGCGACGGAAGACGCGTCGGTGGAAACCCTGTTGGAGCGGGCGCGCGCCGAGATCGGTCTCCCCTGCCGGGTGGAACCCGCCGGCACGGCGTCGGAACTCGTGCGGCGGTTCGTCGCCGCGGGCGGCCGTTCCCTGGAGGCGGACGACGTGTCGGTCCGCCCGGTCGGCGGGAGACACGCGTTGCCGTGGCTGCTCGCGATCGGCGGCCCGCTGACCGCCGCCCAGGCGGAGATCGCCGAGGAACTCGCCGGGCTGATCGGGCTCGCGCGCACGCGGGCGGACGAGGTCCGCGCCGTCACCGACAGGGTGCTCGAACCGTTGCTCGCGGCACTCGACGAAGGAAGCGATCCGCACGCGGCGCTGACCGCGACCGGGCTGCGCGGCGATCTGCGGTTCGTCGTCGCGCGCACCGAGGGATCCGAAGCGGCACGCGGCATCCTGACGGAACTGCTGCCGCCGGGCGCGCTGGTCGGCCCCGCCGGGGAAACCACCTGGGCGGTGGCCGAGGACGACGGCGAGTGGCCGGAAGAGTGGCCCGCCACGGTGACCACCGCACTGTCCACAGTGGAGTCGTTGCTGCCGTGCCGCCGGGTGCTGATCGGCATCAGCGACCGCTCCCCGGTCTCCGTGCTGCGGGGCGCCAAGGAAGTCGCGCGCTACGCGCTGGCCGTGGCGGCGGAGAGGCCCGGCACGATCGAGGTCGTCCCCGGCGGCGAGATCGGCATGCACCGGCTGCTGCTGGCGGGCACCCCGGACGATCTGCGGGCGGCGTTGCGGCGCCGGGTGCTGGGTCCGTTGCTGAGCTACGACGCCGAACAGGGCACCGATCTGGTGCACACCCTGCGCGTCTTCCTCGAATGCTCCGGCTCGCCGACGCGGGCCGCGCGGGAGCTGCACATCCACGTCAACACGTTGCGGTACCGGATCGGGCGCGCGAGCGAACTGCTCGGCACCGATCTGACCGTGTTCACCGAACAGCTCGACGTCTATTTGGCCTTGTCGGCAGGGAGCTGAAATGGGTATCACCACGGCGAAAGAAGCCGCCTACGACCCGCGCGTGCTCGCCTTCGGCCGGATGATGGGCGCGGCGAACCGGCTCGAATACCTGCTCGGCCGTGCGCTGGAGGCCGAATGCGGGATCTCGCATCTGATGTTCGAAGTCCTCCTGATCGTCGGCAGGTCGGGCGAGGCCGGGATGAGCATGCGCGCGATCGCGCAGGAGCAGGTGCTGACCACCGGCGGCGCGACGCGGCTGGTCGACCGGATGACCACGCTCGGCCTGGTCGTGCGTTCCTCCGATCCGCAGGACCGCCGCGTCCAGCTCGTGCGGCTGACCGCGCAAGGCGAGGAGACGACCGTGCGGGCCGCGCGAGTGCATGTCGAGAACATCCAGCGGCTCTTCCTCGACCCGCTGCCCGCGGACCACCGGGAACGGTTCGCCCAGGACCTGCGGACGCTGAGCCACTCGGCACGTGACGCACTCCCCAAACTCCGGTAGGAATATCTGACCAGTCAGACATCGTTGGGTCCCGACATGAAGCTCATCTATGTCTTCGACGCGTATTGCGGCTGGTCGTACGGGTTCGCCCGCACCATGGCCGACGTCGCGCACCGGCATCCGGATCTGCCGGTCGAAGTGGTTTCCGGCGGCCTGTTCCTCGGCGGACGCCGGGTGCCGATCCGGCAGTTCGGCTACGTCCAGGGAGCCAACGCCGAGATCACCCGCCGCACCGGCGCGCCGTTCGGGGAAAGCTACGAGCGGCTCATCGCGGACGGCGAGTTCGTCATGGACTCCGAAGCCGCCGCCTGCGGGATGGCGGCGTTGCGCGAGGTCGCGCCGGACCGCGCGGTGCGGCTCGCGGCCCTGCTGCAGGAAGCGTTCTATCTCGACGGACTGAGCCTCTCCGAGGTTTCGACCTATCGCGTGGTCGCGCAGCGAGCGGGCCTGGACGGGGACGCCGTCGAGGCCGCGCTGGACCGGGTTTCCGCGGCGGACGACTTCCGGCGGGCGCGGGAACTGGGCGTCACGGGTTATCCGACCCTGCTGGCGTCCCTTTCCGGGGAACGCGTGGTGACGCTGGTCGCCGGGAACGCGAGCGCGGACGAAGTGGAGCGGCGGATCGGCGCGCTGGTTTCCTAGACTCCTCGCGGATCGGCACGAGGATCGCCAGGATCGATCATCTCCGCGGCGCTGATCGATCCGATCTGGTCGGCCGCCCGCACGACCTCGGTGGGCGGGTTCGCCGCCCGCTCCGCCACTTCGTCCCGCTGCCCTGGTGCGGCCGAGTCTTCGCCGGGCGCCACCAGGCGCGGATCGAACTCTTGACGCAACTGAAGGCCGGTGTCCCGCAGTTGCTCTCGAAGCTGCTCCAAGCGCGCCTCGCCTTCCTCGATCTCCAACCGGTGTCGTTGCCACGTCATCACCATTTCCAGCAGCCGGTGCAGCCCGTACAGGGCGGCGGCACCGTAGGCGACCGGCGCCGAACGCTCAGCGAGCCCCGACAGCACACTCACCCACGGGCTGGCCATGGTGGTCCGGACGATTACCGGAGACCTCGGCAGAACCCGCGCCGAGGGATCCAGCCACCGCCCCTTGACGGGAGGAAGCAAACTGGCGTGACCTGCCAGAATCAGCAACGCGGTGACGTTCCGCTGATAATCCTCCAGCGTTGGCGCAGGGCCGAGGTCCACTTCGAGAAGAAGCAGTGGACCTGACGCCGCGGCGGGGTCCAAAGGGTCGGAGCCTCGGCTGATCGACATAAGCTGATACTGCCCGATTCCGGGCGCTCCACAAAGCCGACGCTCGCCACTTAAGCTGGCGCCATGCCTACTCCCGCAATGGTCCGGGCGGCGATACCAGCGGACGCCGACGCCGTCGCGAAGATCTGGTACCACGGCTGGCAGGACGGCCATCTCGGCAACGTGCCCGACTCGCTCGTCCGGATCCGCACCCGCGAATCGTTCTGGGAGCGGGCCGCGGAACGCGTCGGGGATACGACCGTCGCTGTGCTTGACGACGCGGTGGCGGGTTTCGTGATGGTCGTCGGCGACGAGGTCGAACAGGTCTACGTTTCCTCGGACCATCGCGGGAGCGGGGTGGCCGGAGTGCTGCTCGCTGAAGCCGAACGACTGGTGCGCGCGGGCGGGCATTCCCGCGCCTGGCTCGCGGTGGCACCGGGGAACGCGCGGGCACGGCGGTTTTACGAACGGTGCGGGTGGGCCGACGAGGGCGAGTTCGACAATCGCGTTTCCGGACCGGACGGGGTTGTTTCGGTGCCTTGCCGTCGATACGTCAAGCCGGTCACCTTTACTGAGCGCAATTAGTCGACCAACTGCGGCACACTTTCCTTGCGTTGCCCCACGCTAGCCGTGGCGTCGACCGGGACTGCGCGCATTTAGTCGGCTAAGTGCGACACGTCTTTTTCCGACGGCAGCAGCCTGGCCATCGATCACGTGACACGGCTTCGCGGACGCGTTTAGTCGACTGAATGCGACACGGTTTCTTTGCGTGGCGTTCGCACTGGGCGATATCACTCTTCAGTGTTGTTCGTGCGTTTCGCTGGTCGCTTAAAATTGCGAACACGTGTTCGAAGAAACGTGCTATTATGGAGTCGTGTCCGAGACCTTCCTCCCCGAACTGCCGCAGGAGCTGTGGCGCGCCGGCAAGCTGGAGCTTGCCCATGGCGTGCAGCAATCCCTGCAGGTGATCCGGGTGGCGACCGCCGCGCTGGGGCAGTTCTTGGCGGAGATCGAGTCTCGGGGCGTCAAAGACTTGTACGGCTATGGCAGTACGGCTAGCTGGCTCGCGGATCTGGCGGGGTTGTCGCGCGGTGAGGCCGGTGCGATCGTGAAACGCGCCATCGCGTTGAACCCGACTCGCGCCTTGGACGGCACCGAGGTTCCGCCCGTCGCGCCCGCCACCGCCGCCGTCGCCGCCGAAGGACTGATCGGGAACGAACGGATCGATCAAATCCTGGAGATCCTGAAACGGCTCCCCGCCGACACGTCTGCTGAGGATCGGGCGAGCGCGGAGAAGATCCTGGCCGACCTCGCCCCGAACGCCGGACCCGCACAGCTCACCAAGGCCGAAGCGAACCTGCTGGGCTGGCTCGACCCCGACGGCAACGAACCCAAAGACCCCGAACCGAAAGAGCCACGCCGCGAACTCACCCTGGAACGCCGCAAGGACGGGTTCTGGAAACTGACCGGCCTGCTCGACGACGAGACCGGTGCCCGCACCGCCGCCGCCCTCGAAGCACACGCCCGGCCACGCCCAGTCGACGAATTCGGGCAAGCCGACCTGCGGATGAAATGCGAACGCATGGGAGACGCCTGGGCCGACCTGCTCGACCTGGCCATCGCCTGCCCCGACCAGCCCGGCACCAGCGGCTACCGCACCCTCGTGAACGTCACCATCGGACTCGACGAACTCAAATCCGGCCTCGGCACCGCGTGTCTCGACTTCGTCGGCACCATGACCGCTCGGGAAGCGCGGCTCGCTGCCTGCGACTGCCTGATGTTGCCGGTCGTGATGAGCACCTCGGGTGAGCCACTGGATATGGGACGGCTGAGACGGTTCGTCACCCCAGGCCAGAGACGCGCGTTGAACATCCGAGACAGGGGCTGCGCGTTCCCGGGATGCCACAGGAAACCCAAGAATTGCCACGCCCACCACATACATCACTGGGCAGACGGCGGCCCGACGGATCTGCGGAACCTGGTGCTGCTGTGCGGCTTCCACCACCGCCTGATTCACCACGGCGACTGGGAAGTACACATGGCCACCGACGGACTACCGGAATTCATCCCACCCCAATACCGAGACCCGCTGCGACAACCCCGGCGCAACACCCTGCATCACGTCTGACACGAAGAGCCCGTCGGCCGGCGACGGGCCCTTCGTCATGCCCACCGAGACTCCACCGATACCCGGCCGTTCACCAGCGCCCCTGACCGGACCGGTCACGCACGACCGTGTGGATTTCGGGTCATCCAACGCCCCGAAATCCACACAGTCCATCGGCACCGGACCGATCACGACCGAGTCGAGATCCTCAGGCCCGTCCACGGCCTCAGCGACAAAGCCCCCTCAGAGACCTAAGCCGACTCCAGGTAGGCCAACGCCATCTCGGTCGTCTCACTCGCCCAAACGTCCCAGCTCAGGCCATCGGCCCAGAACCGGCCACTGGCGGCCCGGTGCACACAGGATCCGATGATGGTCCGGCTCATCATCCGGATCGCCTGGTCCCCGTCCGCCCGGCGGATCTCCTCGAGACAAGGCTGAGCCGCCTCCACGAAATCGCGCTGGATCGTGGCCAGCGCTTGGAGACCACGATCCCGCGCCTCGGTGCGCTGGCTGTCGAGCAGTTCGGAGAAGATCCGGTCGTGGCGGGCGAATGTCCCGGCCAAAGCCCGGGTGAACGCGCCGACGACCCCTCGCAGCCCGGGCTCCGCGGAGCCGAGCGCGTCACCGACGCCGGATTCCAACTGGCCGAGCAGCTGGTCTTTGACGGCGTACAGCAGCTGGTTCTTGCCGGAAAACCGGCGGTAGATCGCGCCCACCGACATACCCGCCTGCTCGGCGACCGCCGCGACGGTGAACTCCTCGAATCCCTGGCTCGCCAGAACGTGCTCCGCAGCCGCCAGCACCTTCTGCAGGGACTCGCGGCTTCGGGCTTGCTGCGGCGGCCGGAAGCCCTGATCGACGGATGACTGCCTCACCGGCCGGACGTTACCACAAATGCGAATGATAACTTCCGTTCGCATCTGACGAGCGCGAGGAGGCCGGCCCGTGGTGAGCATCGAAGTACAAGACGCCTACGTCGATTTCCCGATCTTCGACGCCAAGACCCGGTCACTCAAGAAACGGGTGCTCGGCAAGGTCGGCGGCAAGATCGGCACCGGCGCGAAAGTCCCGGTCATCGAGGCCCTGCGGGACATCTCGCTGTCACTGGGCGAGGGCGATCGCGTCGGCCTGGTCGGGCACAACGGCGCCGGGAAGTCCACGCTCCTGCGACTGCTGTCCGGCATCTACGAGCCGACGAGGGGCAGCACACGGGTCGCCGGGCGGATCGCGCCGGTGTTCGACCTCGGCGTGGGACTGGATCCCGAGGTCTCAGGTCACGAGAACATCCTGATCCGCGGCCTGTTCCTCGGCATGAGCCGCAAGCAGATGGCGAAACGGGTCGACGACATCGCCGAGTTCACCGAACTGGGCGACTACCTGCACCTGCCCTTGCGCACCTACTCCGCCGGGATGCGGGTGCGGCTCGCGCTCGGCGTGGTGACCACCATCGATCCCGAGATCCTCATCCTCGACGAGGGCCTCGGCGCGATCGACGCCGCGTTCCTCGCCAAGGCACGCGAACGGCTGGTCGACCTCGCCCGCCGATCGGGTGTGCTGGTGTTCGCCTCGCATTCCGACGAACTGCTGCGCGAACTGTGCACCACCGCCCTCTGGATGGACGAGGGCCGCATCCGCGCGCGCGGTTCACTGGACGAGGTTCTCGTGGCCTACCACGGCTGATTCAGAGAAAGATCTTGACCAGCTGGTCCTGGCCGTCCGGATCCCGCAGTACGACCTGTTTGCCCGCACGGAGTTCCGCGTCGACGAACTCGTAGATCAGCAGCGCGCGGTTGACCAGGTCCACCTTCTTCAACCCGGTGCGCTCCTGCAGTTTGCCCAGCGCGTCGACCGCCTCGGCGATCAGCGCGACATTGACGCGATCGACCACCGCGGGGCGGCCGGTGGCGGTCTCCTCAACCGATGGCATGACGCTCCCTTCCCCGCGGCTTCTCGCCGCCACCTCATCGTGGCATAGTCGGCACTCATTCACCACATTTTCAGCAGTAAATCTGTGCGAGATGGTTGCAGTCGGGCTGTGACCGGCGCTACAGTCGTCAAGCCAGTCTCGCGGTACAGAACAACCCCTCACACAGGCCCGCCTCCATGCGGCGGGTATCACCAATCGAAGGTGCGGCCACGGCCTTCACGTGTGAGGCGCCCCAAGGGGAAGGAGGACCGGACAACCGCGAGCTGGGGGTTCGTCCGGTCCCGGCAGCCGAGGAGTCGGCTGTCCCCCAAGTGGTCCCCAGCTTGACGCGCCAACCCGGGCTCGCCTGACTGGGCAAGAAAGGGCACGACGCATGGGTGCCGAAATCGACGGCGTGGACAACACGACGTCCGAAGAAATGGCGGACTGGGAAGGGACACCGACCCAGCTCGCCCGCGTCAGGATCGAAACGTCGGAGTTGAAGGCGGAAGCGGCGGTGCCGTCGAGCCAGACACACCGGCTGCTCACCACGATCCTGGACACGCTGGTGGTACTCGGAGCCGTTCTCGGCCCGGCGCTGACGTTGCAGGTGGTTCCGGCCGCCTTCCCGACGGGAGTGACGGCCGGGACGATCGCGGGCCAGCTCGCCATGCTGGCGCTCGTCGCGAGGTCCGTCCACCGGGGAAAACCCGGCCCGCCGCCGATGGACTGAGGCGGGACGGGCGGAGCAGCGGCTGAGGGAGCGCCTGCCACCAGGGGCGCTCCCTCAGCCGCTGCTCATGCGGTCCTTCGCGCGTAGCCGTCCAGTTCGGCTCGCGAGAACGATAGCTCCCCCACGTCCACGGCCCCGCAATCCAGCCCTCGCAACAAGAAGCTCGCCAGAGCCTGGGCGGTCGCCGGTTCGTCCAGCACTCCGCGCCCGGTCTGGTCGGCGTAGTCGCGCAAGCGGCCCAGCGCGGCCGGGAAACCTTCGCGGAAGAAGGCGTACGTGGCGGCGAACCGGGTCGGCAGCTGGTGCGGGTGCAGATCCCAGCCCTGATAGAAACCTCGCTCCAGCGAGCGCCGCACCAAGCGCAGATGTTCGCGCCAGGCCGGGAGGATCGCGTCGCCGACGGGCAGTTTGTTCGTCGAGCCGTCGGAAAGCCGGACGCCGGTGCCCGCGGCCGAAACCTGCATGAGCTGCTTGGCGAAATCGGCGGCCGGGTGTTCCATGCTCTGGTACTCGGCGCTGATCCCGAGCCCGGCACTGTAATCGTAGGTGCCGTAGTGCAGTCCGGAACAACGCCCGCGCGCGGCTTCGACGATCCGCGGTACCGCCACCGTCCCATCGATGTCCACAATGGACTGAGCGGTCTCGATCTGGACCTCGAACCGCAGCGTGCCGCCGGGCAGGCCGTACGCGGATTCGAGGTGCTCCAAGACATCCGCCGCCACCTCGACCTGCTCGACGGCGGTCACCTTCGGCAGCGTGACGACGAAACCTTCCGGCAGCGGCCCGCTTTCCAGCAATCCGGCCAGGAAGAGATCGAGCGTGCGGATACCGCGGCGGCGGGTCGCGGCTTCGAAGCTCTTGAAGCGGATGCCGACGAACGGCGTGCCACCGGTGACGGCGAGGGTCCGCCCCGCGGCGAGCGCGATGGCGTCCTCTTCGTCGTCGGCGAGCCTGCCGAGGCCGTCCTCGAAATCGATCCGCAGATCCTCGATCGGCTCGGTCAGCAGTTTCGTCCGGACCCGGTCGGCGATGTCCGCGTCCAGCCCCAGCCGTCCGGCGTGTTCACCGAAGACCCGCAGGGCCTGCTTGCCCCAGTCCGCCACGAGCCGCGTCTTGTACTGCGACGCGGGCACGTACACGGTGTGCACGGGCTGGCGGCCGGGCGGCTCGCCGGGATACTTGGCCGTGACACGCGCGTCCGCCTCGGCGAGGCGCGCGTCAGCGGCGGTGTAGACGTCCTCGGTGAGCCGCCCGTTCCCCATCTGTCTACTTGATCCGTTCGTAGGCGGGCAGGGTCAGGAAGTCCGGGAACTCGTCGGCGAGCGCGACCTGCTCGAACAGCTCGACGGCGGGCTCCAGCAGTTCCGGCTTGATCTCGGCCGCGAGTTCGCCGCGGACCTCGGCCAGCACGCCGCGCACCAGTTCGGCGGTGACCTTGTCGCCGGTGTCGAGCTGCGTGCCGTTGCGCACCCACTGCCACACCTGCGAACGGGAGATCTCCGCGGTGGCCGCGTCCTCCATCAGGTTGTGGATGGCCGCCGCGCCGTTCCCGCTCAGCCAGGAGGCGATGTAGCGGATGCCGACGTCGACGGCGGCGCGCAGACCGGCCGCGGTGGCGGCACCCGGCGTCGAAGCCGCGTCGAGCAGCTGGTCCGCGGTGACGGACACCTCGTCGCGGGTGCGGTCGAGCTGGTTCGGCTTGTCGCCGAGGACCTTGTCGAACTCTTCGCGGCAGATGTCCACCATGCCGGGGTGCGCGACCCAGGAACCGTCGAAGCCGTCGCCCGCCTCACGGCTCTTGTCGGCGCGGACCTTGTCGAGCGCCGCGGCGGTGACTTCGGGGTCCTTGCGGTTCGGGATGAACGCGGCCATCCCGCCGATCGCGAACGCGCCGCGCTTGTGGCAGGTGCGCACCAGCAGTTCGGTGTACGCGCGCATGAACGGCGCGGTCATGGTGACCGAGTTGCGGTCCGGCAGGACGAACTTCTCGCCCGCGTCGCGGAAGTACTTGATGACGCTGAACAGGTAGTCCCAGCGGCCGGCGTTGAGGCCCGAGGCGTGCTCGCGCAGTTCGTAGAGGATCTCCTCCATCTCGAACGCGGCCGGGATGGTCTCGATCAGCACGGTCGCGCGGACGGTGCCGTGCTCGATGCCGAGCGTCTTCTCCGCGTGGGTGAAGACGTCGTTCCAGAGCCGGGCTTCGAGGTGGCTCTCCATCTTCGGCAGGTAGAAGTACGGGCCCTTGCCGCGGTTGAGCAGTTCCTGCGCGTTGTGGAAGAAGTGCAGGCCGAAGTCGACCAGCGCGCCGACGGCCTGGCGCCCGCCGAAGGAAAGGCCGCGCTCGTCGAGGTGCCAGCCGCGCGGGCGGACGACGATGGTCGCGTGCTCGACGTCGTCCTTCAGCGCGTAGCTCTTGCCGCCGCTCTCCAGCGTGATGGTCTCGCGGACCGCGTCGTACAGGTTGACCTGGCCGGAGACGACGTTCGCCCAGTGCGGCGTGTTGGCGTCTTCGAGGTCGGCCAGCCAGACCTTGGCACCGGAGTTCAGCGCGTTGATGGTCATCTTGCGGTCGGTCGGGCCGGTGATCTCGACGCGGCGGTCGCGCAGGGCGGGCGGGGCTTCGGCCACCTTCCAGTCGCCCTCGCGGATCTCCTTGGTCTCGGGCAGGAAGTCCAGTTTGCCGGTGATCCTGGCCTCTTCGCGGCGCTTGCTCCTGGCCTGCAGCAGCTCGTCGCGACGGGCGGCGAAGGTGTCGTGCAGGCCGGCGAGGAAGGCGAGGGCCTCCGGCGTGAGGATTTCGTCCCCGCGCTCGACCGGATCGCCGAGCACCTGAGCTTCAGACATTGCGCAACACCCCGAGTTCCAAAGATAACGTCCCTACGGTTTTACATGACGGACTATAGTTTCTGCATAGCGGAACATCAACGCCGACGTAAGGAGTACCACGGTGGCAGCGGAGAAGAACGGGCGCGATGGCGGCGTCCAGTCACTTCAGCGGGCCTTCGAGCTCCTCGAGCATCTCGCGGACACCGGCGGGGAGGCCAGCCTTTCGGAGCTGGCGACCCTGTCCGGGCTGCCGATGCCGACCATCCACCGGCTGATCAGGACACTGGTGGATCTGGGCTACGTCCGGCAGAACACCAACCGCCGGTACGCGCTGGGCGCCCGCCTCATCCGGCTGGGTGAGAACGCCAGCATGCAGTTCGGCTCGTGGGCACGGCCGTTGCTCGCGGAGCTGGTCGACGAGGTCGGCGAGACCGCGAACCTCGCCGTACTGGAACGGGACGAGGTCGTGTACGTCGCCCAGGTGCCCTCGAAGCACTCGATGCGGATGTTCACCGAGGTCGGGCGGCGACTGCTGCCGCACGGCACCGGCGTGGGGAAGGCGATGCTCGCGCATCTGCCGCCCGAAGACGTCACGGCGCTGCTCGCCCGGACGGGTATGCCCTCGTACACCGAGCACACCTTCACCGACCAGGACGCGCTGCTGCGCGAACTGGCGAAAATCGCCCAGCAGGGTTACGCGCTCGACGAAGCCGAGCAGGAGCTGGGCGTCCGTTGCGTGGCCGTCGCGGTCCCGGGCGCGCCGGTGCCGGCGGCGGTTTCGGTGTCCGGGCCTTCGGGGCGGCTCACGATGGAGGCCGTCGAGCGGATCGCGCCCGTCGTCCAGCGGATCGCGACCTCGCTCGGCTCGACCCTTTCGCGGGACGGGGTCACCGTTTGAGCCTGGTTTCCAAAACCGTCGAGCCGATGACGCAGGAGACGACCGCGCCGATCGCCTGATTCGCCTAGCTGCTCAAAAGCGCGTCGACGAACGCGCCCGGCTCGAACGGCGCCAGATCGTCCGGCCCCTCGCCGAGGCCGACCAGCTTCACCGGCACCCCGAGTTCACGCTGCACCTGGAAGACGATGCCGCCCTTCGCGGTGCCGTCCAGTTTGGTCAGGACGATGCCGGTGACGTCGATGACCTCCGAGAACACGCGGGCCTGCATCAGCCCGTTCTGCCCGGTGGTGGCGTCGAGCACCAGCAGCACCTCGTCGACCTTCGCCTGCTTCTCGACGACACGCTTGACCTTGCCCAGCTCGTCCATCAGGCCGGTCTTGGTGTGCAGGCGGCCGGCGGTGTCGACCAGGACCGCGTCCACGCCCGCCTCGGTGCCGCGTTTGACGGCGTCGAAGGCGACCGCGGCCGGATCCGCGCCTTCCTTGCCGCGCACGACCTCGGCGCCCACGCGCTCGGCCCACGTCTGCAACTGGTCCGCCGCGGCGGCGCGGAAGGTGTCGGCCGCGCCGAGCACCACGGTGCTTCCCTGCGCGACGAGCACGCGGGCGAGTTTGCCGGTGGTGGTGGTCTTACCGGTGCCGTTGACCCCGGCGACCAGCACGACGGCGGGCTGCTTCTTCCCGTCGACGGTGTGCGGCAGCGCGCGGACGGCCCGCACCGCGTCGGTCGACAGGGCGGCGGTCAGCACCTCCTGCAACACCGCGCGCGCCTCCTCCGACGTCCGCACGGCGCGACGCTTCAGCTCGTCGCGAAGTCGCTCGACGATCTCGGTGGTCGTCGCGGCGCCCAGGTCCGCCATGAGCAGCGTGTCCTCGACGTCCTGCCAGGAGTCCTCGTCCAGGTCGCCGGCGCCCAGCAGGCCGAGCAGGCTCTGCCCGAACACCGAACGGGATTTGCCGAGCCTGCCGCGCAGCCGCTCCAGGCGTCCGGTGGCCGGGGCGATCTCCTCGGCGGGAGCGGGCTCGGGGACCGTTTCCTCGGCCGGCTCGGGAAGTTCGACGTCGCGCACCGTGCGCTGCGCGGAATCCCTCGGCACCGCCGCGTCGTCCCCGACGGCGGGCTGGCCGTCGGTCTCCGGGCGGTCCTCGACCGGGTGTTCCGGTTCCTCGGTCTTCTCTCCACCAGGGGCGAGCGCGATCCCGCCAGTCGCGGTATAACCGCCGCCCTTCGGCTTCTCGACGACGTCGGCAGCCTTGGACTCGTCCAGGCTGATCCGGCGGCGGCGCGCGATGAGCAGCCCGGCCACCAGAACGGCGACCAGGACCACGACGGCAACGACAACGATCCAGAACCAGGGGGTACTCGACACGGCGTCATCCTCGCATCCGCACCCCGCCGCGCTCAGACGCCCCACGGGAAGGAAGCCGATCTTGTCAAGCACCCACTGGATAGGACTCATTTCGGACAAGAAGAAACGGTCTTGCTTGCGCGGGATTCGGAACGAGGGCTAGACCACTTCGAATGACGGTTTTCTCCGGCACTGGGGTCCGGATCATCGGGCTCATCTCCGGCACCTCGATCGACGGGATCGACGTGGCGGCCGCCGAACTGCGCGCCGACGGGGACACGGTGGTGCTCTCGCCGCTCGGCCAGCTCGAAGTCCCTTATCCCGAAGAGCTCCGCGAAGCCCTGCTCGCCGCTCTCCCACCGAATCCCTGCGACGCCGAGCAGCTCACGAAACTCGACACCCTGGTGGGCCAGGCCTTCGCCGAAGCGGCCGCGCGCGGCGTCGAGGAACTGGCCGGCGGCGAAGCGGACGTCGTCGCCTCGCTGGGCCAGACGGTGTTCCACTGGGTCGAGGACGGAACCGCGCGCGGCACCCTGCAGCTGGGCAACCCGGCGTGGATCGCCGAACGCACGGGCCTGCCGGTCGTGGCCGATCTGCGTGTCCGCGACGTCGCCGCCGGAGGGCACGGCGCGCCACTCGCCAGCACGATGGACGCGTTGTGGCTACGGGAGATGGCCTCGCTCGGCCCGGTCGCGGCGCTGAACATCGGCGGTATCGCGAACATCACCGTGGTCCCCGCGAACGGTGCCGTCCTGGCCTACGACACGGGCCCCGGCAACGCGTTGATGGACATCGCCGCGCACCGCGCCACCGGCGAACGTGCCGACATCGACGGCGCGCTCGCCCTGCGCGGCACCGTCCGGCCCGACCTGCTGGCGAAACTCCTGCTCGACCCGTATTACGCGGCCGCGCCGCCGAAATCCACCGGCAAGGAACTGTTCCACGGCGCGTACCTCGACGCGGCACTGGACGGGCTCCCGCCGGCCGGCGCGGAAGACCTCCTCGCGACACTGACCGAACTGACCGCGGTGACGATCGCCGCGGAATGCCGTCGCCACGACATCGCCACGCTGATCGTCTCCGGCGGTGGCGCCGACAATCCGGCGCTGATGGCCGCGCTCGCCAGGAACCTGCCGGGTACGGCGCTGAAGACCAGCGACGACCACGGGCTGCCGCGCGCGGGCAAAGAGGCATACCTGACCATTCTGCTCGGCTGGCTGACCTGGTCCGGCGTCCCGGGGAACCTCCCGTCGGCGACCGGTGCCCGCGGCCACCGGTTGCTCGGCAGCATCACCCCGGGCGCGGGCCCCCTGCGGCTCCCCGCCCCGCATACCTCAACCGTGACCCGGCTACGGGTAGCGGCGAAGACCGGCGAGCGATAGGAGATACGGATGCGCGCACTTGACCTCGCGATCATCGGGCTTTTTCTGGTCGGCATGCCCTTACTGGGCGTCTGGATCGGTGGCAAACAGAAATCCGGCTCCGACTACTTCGTCGGTGAGGGCAAGATCTCCTGGTGGGTGGCCTGCCTTTCGGTGGTGTCCGCCGAGACGTCCACCCTCACCGTGCTCTCGGTGCCGACGGTGGCCTACATCGCCACCCCCGGCGACGGCGGCATGACCTATCTGGCCTTGGCGATCGGTTACATCGCGGGCCGGATCGTGGTGTCGATGGTGCTGTTGCCGCGCTACGTGGCGGGCAACCTGGTCACCGCGTACGCCTTCCTCGGCAAACGCTTCGGCAGCGGGCTGCAGGGCACCGCGTCGGTGACCTTCCTGCTCACCCGCACGCTGGCCGACGGCATCCGGCTGTTCGCCACCGCGATCCCGATCAAGGTGGTGATGGCGGCCTACGGCCTCGACGTCTCGTACTGGACCATCGTGCTCGGCCTCGGTATCGCGATGGTGCTCTACAGCTTCTTCGGCGGCGTCCGCGCCGTCGTCTGGGTCGACGCGATCCAGATGCTCTGGTACATCCTCGGCGCGGTCGTGGTGATCTGGGCGATCTCCAGCAGGCTGCCGGACGGCTGGTTCGGCAAGGCCGTCGACGCGAACAAGTTCCAGATCTTCGACTTCTCGTCGAACATGCTCACCGGGCAGTACGCGTTCTTCACCGCGCTGATCGGCGGCGCGGTGCTCTCGATGGCCTCGCACGGCTCGGACCAGCTGATCGTGCAGCGTCTCCAGTCCACCAACGATCTGCGTGCCGCGCGGAAGGCGTTGGTCGCCAGCGGTTTCGTGGTGTTCCTGCAGTTCGCGCTGTTCCTGTTCATCGGCGTGCTGCTGTGGGCGCTCTACAACGGACTCAACCCGACGAAGCCGAAGCCCGAAGGACTGGGGCTGGGCAACAAGGACGAACTGTTCGCGAACTTCATCGTGAACGACCTGCCGAGCGGTCTGTCCGGGTTCGTGATCGCCGGGATCCTCGCCGCCGCACTGAGTTCGTCGCTCGGCGCGCTGGCGTCGTCGACGGTGACCGACGTCTACGAACGGGTGATCGGCCGGGAACTCCCGGAAGCCGAACGGCTGAAGCACGGCCGGATCTGGACGATCGTCTGGGCGGGCGCGCTGATCCTGTGCGCGGGTTTCTTCGCCTCCTCCAACAAGACCTCGGCCGACCCGATCGTGGTGCAGGCGCTGGGCATCACCGGGTACACCTACGGCGCGCTGCTCGGCGCGTTCCTCCTGGGCCTGCTGTTCAAGCGGGCGAGGCAGGCGGACGCGATCGTGGCGTTCGTGTCGACGGTGGTCGTGATGGCGTTCATCATCCTGGGCGTCAAGTTCAACAAACCGGACGGCAGCCTGATCGGCGTCGACTTCAGCAAGGCTTCCGGGAACACGGTGGCGCTGGCGTGGCCGTGGTACACGCTGTGCGGTGTGGTCATCACGCTCGTGGTGGGCGGGTTGCTCTCGCTGCGTCACGGGAGCGTGGACCCGCTGGCCGAACCGGACGTGAAGGAGTCCACTCCCGTCTAGGGCCTCGTGAGTGGTAAGGACGGTTAGAACCGTCCTTACCACTCACGAGGTGACGAGCTCCTCTTCGGACGTACGGAGCCGCTGCGAGATCACCTTCGTGATGCCGTCGCCCTGCATCGAAACGCCGTACAGCGCGTCGGCGATCTCCATGGTCGGCTTCTGGTGGGTGATGATGATCAGCTGCGAAGAGTCCCGCAGCTGCTCCAGCAGCCCGATCAGCCGTCGCATGTTGGTGTCGTCGAGCGCGGCCTCGACCTCGTCCATGACGTAGAAGGGCGAAGGCCGGGCGCGGAAGATCGCCACCAGCATGCCGACGGCGACGAGCGACTTCTCGCCACCGGAGAGCAGCGAGAGCCGCTTGACCTTCTTGCCCGGCGGGCGCGCTTCGACGTCGACGCCGGTGGAGAGCAGGTCGTTGGGCTGCGTGAGCACCATGCGCCCCTCGCCGCCGGGGAACAGCACGCCGAACACCGTCTCGAACTCGCGCGCGACGTCCTCGTACGCCGACGCGAAGACCTCGAGGATCTTTTCGTCGACCTGCTTGATGACGGCTTCGAGGTCCTTGCGCGTGTCCTTGAGGTCTTCGAGCTGGGTCGAGAGGAACTTGTACCGCTCCTCCAGCGCCGCGAACTCCTCCAGCGCCAGCGGGTTGACCTTGCCCAGCAGGCTCAGGTCCTTCTCCGCGCGCTTCGCCCGGCGAGCCTGGGTGTCGCGGTCGAACGGCATGGGCGGCGGCGGGGTGACGTCCTCGCCGCGCTCCTTGGCGGCCTCGTACTCGGCCATCTCCCCCGCGCTCGGCGGCACGGGGACGTCCGGGCCGTACTCGGTGACGAGGTCCTCGAGGCCGATGCCGAAGTCTTCGGCGATCTTGGTTTCGAGCTGTTCCAGCCGCAGCCGCTGCTCGGCGCGCAGCACCTCGTCGCGGTGGACGGCGTCGGTGAGCTTCTCCAGTTCGCCGGTCAGCTCGCGGACCTTGCTGCGGACCTGGGTCAGCGCGGTCTCCCGCGACTGCCGCTGCGCCTGCGCCTCGTCCCGTTCGTGGGCGGCGCGTTGCACGGAGGCCTCGATGCGCTCCAACGCGATCTCGCCGCCGTTGACCACCGCGTTGGCGATCTCGGCGCCGCGTTTCCGCGCGGCCCTGGACTTTTCGGCCCGTTCGCGGGCCTGCCGCTCAGCGTGCGCGGCCCGGCGGAGCGATTCGGCCTTGCCCTGGATGCTCCGCGCGCGCTCCTCGGCGGTGCGCAGCGCGAGCCGGGACTCCATCTCCTCCTGGCGGACCGTGCCGAGGTCTTCGGCGGCCTGGTCGCGCTCGGCGGTGTCCGGGTCCTCGTCGACTTCCTGATCGGCGACGGCGGCCAGTCGCTCTTCGAGTTCGGCGAGCTGCTGCAGTGCCTGTTCACGGCTCTGCTCGACCTTGGCCCGCTGGTTGCTCAGCCGGTCCATTTCGGCCTGCGCGGCACGCGCGGCCTGCTGCAGCCGGTTCAGCCGCTCGGACGAGCGTGCCTTGCGGACCTTCGCGTCCCCGAGCGCTTCCTTGGCCATGCCGACCTCTTCGCGCCGGGCGGCCTGCCCGGCGCGGGCGCCTTCGAGCTCCGCGGCGGTGCGTTCCAGCGCGCGCTCGGCGGCGTTCAGCCGGTCACCCGCCTCGTCTACCGCGGCCTGCACCTCGATGACGCTCTCGCTGCGCGCGGAACCACCGACCGCCCAGCGCGCACCGAAGACATCGCCCTCGGGCGTGACCGTGCTGACCTCGGGGTACACCTCGACGAGACGGCGCGCGGACTCCAGACCGTCCACAATGGCCACCCGGTCGAGCGCGTGCTCGACGGCGGACCGCAACGCGGGCGGCGCCGTGACCACTTCACGCGCCCAGCGCGCACCCTCGGGCAGTGACGGCCAGGCACTGGTGTCCACAGTGGATTCCAGCCCGCCGAGCAGAATGCCCGCACGACCGGAATCGTTGTCCTTCAAGAACTTCAGTGCGGCGAGCGCGTCTTCGCCGCCGTTGACCGCGACCGCGTCGGCGACCGGTCCGAGCGCCGCGGCCAGCGCGACCTCGTGTCCGGGCTCGACGGTGAGCAACGCGGCGACCGAACCGAGCAGACCCGGCAGTTCGTGCTGCGCGCCGAGCAGCGCGCCCGCGCCGTCTTTACGCCGCAAGCCCATCGACAGCGCCTCGACACGCGCCTTCTCCGACGCGATCTCACGTTCGGCGGCCCGCTCGGCCTTGACCAGCTCCTCGACGCGGGCCTTGGCTGCGTTGTTGGCCTCCACCGCGCGGTCGTGGTGGGCTTGCAGGTCGGAGTCGTCGGATTCCTCGACGCCACCGGCGGCCTTGGCTTCTTCGAGCTCCTCGACGGCGATCTCGGCCCGCTCGGCGGCCTCTTCGAGCGACACGGTGAGCCGGTCGATCTCGTCGGAGGTGGCGCCGTTCTTGCTCCGCAGCGCCTCGACCTGGCCGGAGAGCTTCGCGAGCCCTTCCCGGCGGTCGGCGATCGCGCGGACGGCGGCCATATGCGCGCGCTCGGCGGCCTGGACGAGGTGTTCGAGCTGTTCGCGCCGCTGGACGGTCTCCGAAAGCACCATCCGGGCCTCGGCGACGGCCTCGTTGAGCTCCTGCTCCCGCTCGGCGACCTGCTCTGCCTCGGCGAGCAGCTCGTCGGGATCGCGGCCGGTGTTCGCCTGCTGCACGTCGGACGAAAGGTGCCGCTGACGCTCCAGCGCGAGCCGCACCGTGCCGCGCAACCGCTCGGTCAGCGCGGAAAGCTTGTACCAGGTCTCCTGGGCGGCGGCCAGCTTCGGCGCGTCCTCGGCGAGCGAGGCTTCGAGCTCGGCTTCTTCGGCGGCGACGATCTCCAGCGCCTGCTCGACCTCGGCGCGACGCTGCCGGGCGACGCGCTCGTCGGCCTCTTCCTTGGCGATGCCTTCGCGCTGGGTGACGAGGTCGTGGGCGAACAGCCGCAGCCGCGCGTCCCGCAGCTCGGACTGTACCCACTGCGCCTTGCGGGCGATCTCGGCCTGCTTGCCCAGCGGTTTGAGCTGGCGGCGGAGCTCGGTGGTGAGGTCGCCGAGGCGGTCGAGGTTGCCCTGCATGTTCGCGAGCTTGCGCAGGGTCTGTTCCTTGCGCTTGCGGTGCTTGAGGACACCGGCGGCCTCTTCGATGAAGGCGCGGCGCTCCTCGGGCTTGGATTCGAGGATCGCCGAAAGCTGCCCCTGCCCGACGATGACGTGCATCTCGCGGCCGATACCGGAGTCGGACAGCAGTTCCTGCACGTCCATCAGACGGCAGCGGTCGCCGTTGATCTCGTATTCGCTCGCGCCGTCACGGAACATCCGGCGGGTGATCGAGACCTCGGAGTACTCGATCGGCAGCGCGCCGTCGGCGTTGTCGATGGTCAGGGTGACCTCGGCGCGCCCGAGCGGGGCACGGCCGGCGGTCCCGGCGAAGATGACGTCCTCCATCTTGCCGCCGCGAAGGTCCTTCGCACCCTGGGTGCCCATGACCCAGCGGAGCGCGTCGAGGACGTTCGACTTGCCGGACCCGTTCGGTCCGACCACGCAGGTGATGCCCGGCTCGAAACGCAACGTCGTCGCCGAGGCGAAGGACTTGAAGCCCTTGAGCGTCAGGCTCTTCAGGTGCACGTCGTGCTGACCCCTCTGGCTGCGGGAACTCCTCGTTCAATCGGCCCAGGCTACCTGTGTGCTCACCGTGATCGTGGGACGCGGGGCCTCAGCGCTCCACGAACCCGCGGAGCCCGCCCTTCGCGGGCGACCAGCGTTCGACGACGTGGTCCACACTTCCGGGTGATTCCCCGGATCGCAAAGCCGCCAAAAGCCGCTCACAGTGTTCACGAACACCCTCCGCTACCACCTCGACACGCCCGTCGGCCAGATTGCCCGCGCTGCCGACCAACCCCAGCTCAAGCGCCCTGCTGCGGGTCCACCAGCGGAAACCGACACCCTGCACCCGGCCGTGTACCCACGCGGTCAGCCTGATGTGCGTTACTTCTTCACTCACGCTCCCTATCGTGCACCATGTGGATGAACGCGGAGGGTGAACACGACGCTCGCTGTAGTTCGCAGACGGTGAAGCGGCGGTGATAATCTCCGCGCCGGGTCCCCACTTCGGGCTACCTCGCCCGGGTAGCCGAACTCCCCGAAGCCCCCCATCCGAGGAGCCAGCACATGCCCCGTCCCGACGGGTCTGATTCGAGCGCACGCGTGTCCGTGGCACCCCCGCGCGGCGCGACCGGCAAGCTCAACCGCGCGGGCTACGCCGTACTCGGCGTCAGCGGCCTCGTGGTGGCCACGGCCTTCGCCGCGATCGCCGAACTCGCGGGCCCCGGCGTGTCCACCACCGCCGGCGGCACCGGTATCCCCGGCGGCGGACAGGGCGTGGCCCCCGCCGGCGTCCAGCTGGTGCCGGGCAACGCGGTCCCCGGCGGCCCGATGACCGTCAGCGGCTCGCCGACCCCCGGCGCACCCTCCAGCTCGACGGCGCCGCCGACCACGGTGACGTCGGTCGGCCCGGACGGCAAGGAGACGACGAGCGTCGTCGCCCCGCCGCCGCCGGTGACGACCCCGGGTGGAGGTGAGCCGACGCGGACGGTCCTGCCGCCGACGACGCCGACTACTCCGAAGCCCACCCCGACGAAGACGACGACGCCGACCACGACGCCTCCGACCACGACACCCCCGTCGGAGACCACGTCCACCCCGCCTGGTGGCGGCTCCAGCACCAGCGGCGCGCCCAGCGAGTCGACTCCCGGCCGGTCCAGCACCTCCGGCACCGACACCTCGACGAGCAGCGCCCAGTAGGACTTTCGGTCCGTGAAGGCCTCCTTGAGGGACTCTGGGTCCCTCAAGGAGGCCTTCACGGAATCCCGGGTTGCAGTACCGCGAGGGATCACATTTCGAAGCGGTACCCCATCCCCGGCTCAGTCAGCAGGTGCCGCGGCCGCGAGGGTTCCGGTTCCAGCTTCCGCCGCAGCTGCGCCAGATAAACCCGCAGGTAGTGCGACTCCGTCTCGTACGTCGGTCCCCACACCTCGTGCAGCAGCTGCTTCTGCGCCACCAGACGGCCACGGTTGCGCACCAAAAGCTCCAGCACGCCCCACTCGGTCTTGGTGAGATGCACTTCCTTGCCGTCCCGCCGCACCTTCTTCGCCGCGAGGTCGATCCGGAAGGATCCCGTGTCCACCACCGCGTCCGCACCGTCCACACTGGACGTGGCCGACCGGCGGACGGCGGCGCGGAGCCGCGCGAGCAGTTCGTCCATGCCGAAGGGTTTGGTGACGTAGTCGTCGGCGCCGGCGTCGAGGGCCTGCACCTTGTCGGCCGAGTCGCCGCGCGCGGACAGCACGATGATCGGCACCGTCGTCCAGCCGCGGAGCCCGGCGATGACCTCGGTGCCGTCGAGGTCGGGCAGGCCGAGGTCGAGTACGACGACGTCGGGTTTGGTCTCGGCGACGGCCTTCAGCGCGGCCGTCCCGTCGTGCGCGGTGATCACCTTGTAGCCGCGGGCGGACAGGTTGATCCGCAGGGCTCGCACGATCTGCGGTTCGTCGTCGACGACCAGCACGGTCGCCGACGCGGTGTCTGCGCTCATCGCACTCGCTCCTCCTCTTCGTTCTCGAGGCCCTCGTCGTCGAAAGCGAGGAGGCTCTTTTCCGGATCCTGACCAACATATGCGGGCAGCGAGATGACGACGGTGAGCCCGCCGCCGGGCGTGTCCTCCGCCCGGATCCGCCCGCCCATCGCCTCGGTGAACCCCTTGGCGACCGACAGCCCCAGTCCCACGCCGGGCACGCTGTCCCGGTCTCCCCCGAGCCGCTGGAACGGCGCGAACGCCGAATCCGCGGTGCCCTTCTTGAGCCCGCGCCCGTGGTCGACGATGCGCAGCTCGACGTGTTCGGAATGCGTGCTGGCGCGCGCCGAGACCGGCTCGCCGGACGCGCCGTGGCGAAGGGCGTTGTCGATCACGTTCGCCACCACCCGTTCCAGAAGGCCGGGGTCGGCGCAGACCGAGGGCAGCCGCGAGTCGATCGCGACCACGACCGAAGCCGAGTTGTCCACATTGGACAGCGCGTGCGAGACGACCTCGTCGTAGCCGACCGGGCGCAGGTGCGGGCGCACCGCGCCGGTCGCCAGCCGCGACGAGTCGAGCAGGTTGTCGATGAGCCCGGCGAGCCGGTCCGCCGATTCCTCGATCGCTTCGAGCAGCTCGTCGGTGTCCTCTTCGGACAGTGAGATGTCGGTCGCGCGCAGGCTGCCGATGGCCGCCTTGATCGACGTCAGCGGGGTGCGGAGATCGTGTCCGACGGCCGACAGCAACGCCGTGCGCAGTTCGGTCGCCTCGGCCTTGCGTTCGGCCCGGATGGCCGCCTTCGCCGTCCGCTGCTGCCGCAGCGCCAGCAACGCCTGTCCGGCGACGGCTTCCAGCACTCCCCGGTCCGACGCGGGCAACGCGCGGCCGCGCAGCGTCAGGTGGACGTCGGCGGTGACGGCGATGTCGGCGTCGGCCTGATCCGGGTCCGCGCAGGGATCCGTGCCGGCGTTCGCCACCCGTTTCCACTTCCCGTCCCGTTTTTCCAGCAGGGTCACCGAAGTCAGGCCGAAGTTCTCGCGGACCTTCTCCAGCAGCCGCTCGATCGGATTGGTGTGGGTGAGCACGGTCCGCGCGTACGACGCCAGCAGCGCCGCCTCGGTCCGCGCCCGCGCGGCCTGCGTCGCGCGCCGGGCGGCGGTGTCGACGACCGCCGCGACGAGGACCGCCACGAGCACCATCGCGACCAGCGTGATCACGTTGCGCGGTTCGTGGACGGTCAGGGTGTACAGGGGCGGGGTGAAGAAGAAGTTCAGCAACCCGGCCGAGACCACCGCCGCGAGCAGCGCGGGCCCGAGCCCGCCCGCGAGCGCGACCAGCACGGTCGCGAGGACGTAGTCGACCACGTCGGTGGAGAAGTCGAGGTGATCCCGCAGCAGGACACCGAGAAGCGTCGCCAACGCGGGCAGCACCAGTGAGAGCACCCAGCCGGTCAGCCGCCGCGACGGTGTGAGCGGGCTGCGGTTGAACCGGGCGCGCAGCCGTCCGCCCGCCTGGGCGTGCGTGACCATGTGGACGTCGATCGGGCCGGACCGCTGGACCACGGCCGCGCCGATGCCTTCGTCGAACAGCCGCGCCACCCGTGACCGGCGTGAGGTCCCGACGACCAGCTGGGTCGCGTTCACCCCCTGCGCGAAGTCGAGCAGCGCCGTCGGCACGTCGTCGCCGACGACGGTGTGGAAGGTCGCGCCGACCTCTTCGGCCAGTTTCCGGTATTTGCCGACCGCCGTCGGCCCCATCCCGGCGAGCCCGTCGCCGCGCAGGATGTGCAGCACCTGCAGTTCGGCGCCCGCCCGGTTCGCGATACGGCTCGCGCGGCGGATCAGCGTCTCGCTCTCCGGGCCGCCGGTGATGGACACGACCACCCGTTCGCGGGCTTCCCACGTGTCGGTGATCTTCTGTTCCGCCCGGTACCGCTGCAACGCGACGTCGACCTGGTCGGCGACCCACAGCAGCGCGAGCTCCCGCAGCGCGGTGAGGTTGCCGGGCCGGAAGTAGTTGCCCAGCGCCGCGTCGATCCGCTCGGCCGGGTACACGTTGCCGTGCGCCAGCCGCCGCCGCAGGGCCTCGGGCGTGATGTCGACCAGCTCCAGCTGCTCGGCCCGCCGCACGACCTCGTCGGGCACCGTCTCCTGCTGGACGACGCCGGTGATCCGCTCGACGACGTCGTTGAGGCTCTGCAGATGCTGCACGTTGACCGTGGAGAGGACGTCGATCCCGGCGGCGAGCAGTTCGTCGATGTCCTGCCAGCGCTTCTCGTTGCGCGAGCCGGGCACGTTGGTGTGCGCGAGTTCGTCGACCACCGCGACCTCGGGGGCGCGGGCGAGGAGCGCGTCGAGGTCCATCTCCTCGAACTCGTGGTCCCGGTGCGCCGACCGGCGGCGCGGCACGGTCTCCAGGCCTTCGACGAGCTCCGCGGTCTTCTTCCGCCCGTGCGTCTCGACCAGGCCGATGACCACGTCGGTGCCCCGGTCGAGGCGGCGTCGCGCCTCGCCGAGCATCGCGTAGGTCTTGCCGACGCCCGGGGCCGCGCCGAGGTAGATCCTCAGCTCACCCCGGCGCGGCTTGGTCGTGTTCTCGTCCACGTCTGTCAGTGTGCTCCTCCGGCCGCGTCGCGCACGGCCAAGTTGACCTTCAGCACATTGACTCCCGGCACACCGATCCCGGCGCCGCCCGTGTTCTCCTCGACGAGCTGCCGGACCTTCTCCTCGGACAGGCCCGTGTTCCTGGCCACTCGCGGGATCTGGAGATCGGCGTAGGCGACGCTGATCGCCGGGTCCATCCCCGATCCCGACGCCGTCACCGCGTCCGCCGGCACCTGCGACTCCTGGACACCTTCGCGAGCCGCGATGAGTTTCTTGCGTTCGCCGATCGCGGCGACCAGGTCCTCGTTGTACGGGCCCTTGTTCGACGGGCCGGACGACGACGGGTCACCCGGGCCGAGGACGTCCTTCGAGCCGGCCGACGGGCGGTTGTGGAACCACGGATCCTTGGCGGGGTCCGCCGCGACCGGGTCGACGCCGATCCGCGACGAGCCGACGGCTTGCCCGTTCTGGGTGATGATCGAGCCCTCCGCGTTGCCTTCGAGGCCGGGGATGCGGGAGACCGCCCACACGCCGAGCGGGTAGACCACACCCAGCAGGACGGTGAAGACGAGCAGGACACGCAGCCCGGCGAGGGTCTGCTTGAACAACGGTTTCACGAGGTCACCCGATTCCAGGGATGAGACGGACGAGCAGGTCGATCAGCCAGATCCCGAGGAAGGGGCTGACGATGCCGCCGAGGCCGTAGACCAGCAGGTTCCGGCGCAGCAGCGCCGAGGCCGAGGACGGTTTGTACCGGACGCCGCGCAGGGCGAGCGGGATCAGCCCGACGATGATCAGGGCGTTGAAGATGACCGCCGACAGGATCGCCGACTTCGGCGTCGCCAGCTGCATGATGTTGAGCGCGCCGAGCTGGGCGAAGATCCCGGTGAACATCGCGGGCAGGATGGCGAAGTACTTCGCGAGGTCGTTGGCGACGCTGAACGTGGTCAGCGCGCCGCGGGTGATCAGCAGCTGTTTGCCGATCTCCACGATCTCGATCAGTTTCGTCGGGTCGGAGTCGAGGTCCACCATGTTCCCCGCCTCCTTGGCGGCGGAGGTCCCGGTGTTCATCGCGACGCCGACGTCGGACTGCGCGAGCGCGGGGGCGTCGTTGGTGCCGTCGCCGGTCATCGCGACCAGCCGCCCGCCCTCCTGCTCCTTCTTGATCAGCGCCATCTTGTCTTCGGGTTTGGCTTCGGCGAGGTAGTCGTCGACGCCCGCGTCCCGCGCGATGGCCTTGGCCGTGAGCGGATTGTCCCCGGTGATCATGACGGTCTTGATCCCCATCGAGCGGAGCTGGACGAACCGCTCCTTCATCCCGGGTTTGACCACATCGGACAGCCGGATCACGCCGCGCACGAACGCTTTCGCGCCGTCGTACTCCGCGACCACCAGCGGCGTGCCGCCCTGCCCGCTGATCTCGTCGACGACGCGTTCGGTCTCGTCCGGCATGTCGCCGCCGCGTTCGCGGACCCATTCGCGCACCGCGGTGGTGGCGCCCTTGCGGACCTGGCGTTCGCCGACGTCGATACCGCTCATCCGGGTCTGCGCGGTGAACTCGACGAAGTCCGCGAGCTTCTCGTCGTCGGACGCCGTCTCCGAGAGCCCGTGCTCCCTCGCGACGAGTTCGACGATGCTGCGGCCTTCCGGCGTGCCGTCGGCGAGGCTGGACAGCCTTGCCGCCTTGGCGATGTCGTCCACAGTGGACCCGCCGACCGGGATGAGCTCGGTGGCCTTGCGGTTGCCGAAGGTGATCGTGCCGGTCTTGTCCAGCAGCAGCGTCGAGACGTCGCCGGCGGCCTCCACCGCGCGACCGCTGGTGGCGAGGACGTTGCGCTGCACCAGCCGGTCCATCCCCGCGATCCCGATCGCGGACAGCAGCGCGCCGATCGTCGTCGGGATCAGGCAGACCAGCAACGCGGTCAGCACGATCACGGACTGCTGGCTGCCCGAGTAGCCCGCCATCGGCTGCAGCGCCACGACGGCGAGCAGGAAGATGATCGTGAGCGTCGAGAGCAGGATAGTCAGCGCGATCTCGTTCGGTGTCTTCTGCCGGGAAGCGCCCTCCACCAAGGCGATCATGCGGTCCACAAAGGACTCGCCGGGTTTGGTGGTGATCTTCACGACGATGCGGTCGCTGAGCACCGTGGTGCCGCCGGTGACCGCGCACCGGTCGCCGCCCGATTCGCGGATGACCGGGGCGGACTCGCCGGTGATGGCCGATTCGTCGACGGTCGCGATGCCCTCGACGACGTCGCCGTCGCCGGGGACGACCTGTCCGGCCTCGACGACCACCAGATCGCCGACGCGCAGGTCGGCGCCCGGCACGGTCTCCTCGTCGCCGTCCTCGGTGAGACGGCGCGCGACGGTCTCCTTCTTGCTGCGCCGCAGGGTTTCCGCCTGCGCCTTGCCCCGGCCCTCCGCGACGGCCTCGGCGAGGTTCGCGAACAGGACGGTGAACCACAGCCAGATCGTGATGAGGATGGTGAACACGCTCGGATCGGTGATGGCGAAGACCGTGGTCAGCGCCGAGCCGATCCACACCACGAACATGACCGGGTTGGCGAGCTGGTGCTTGGGGTTCAGCTTGCGCAACGCTTCCGGCAAGGAGGTCAGCAGCTGGCGCGGGCTGAAGATCCCCGCGCCGACCCGGCCGGTGTTCTCCACGTGGTGCTGGGTCGTTTCTTCGGGAGTGCGTTCCTGGGTGACGGTCATGCCAATGCCTCTGCGATGGGCCCGAGCGCGAGCGCCGGGATGAAGGTGAGGGCCGCGACGAGCACGATCGTGCCCGCGAGCATCGTGCCGAAAAGCGGCCCGGTGGTCGGCAGCGTGCCGGCGGTCTCCGGAACCTTCCGTTGGGAGGCCAGGGATCCGGCCAGGCACAGCACGGCGAGGATCGGGATGAACCGGCCGAGCAGCATGGCCACCGACAGCGAGGACTGGAACCAGTCGTTCGTCACGGTGAGCCCGCCGAACGCGCTGCCGTTGTTGTTGCCCGCCGACGCGTAGGCGTACAGGACTTCGGAAAGGCCGTGCGCGCCGGAGTTCGTCATGGCGGCCGGGGTTCCGGCCAGCATCAGCGCGACACCGGAACCGAGCAGGACCACGGTCGGCATCGCCAGCATGGAGACGGCCGCGCAGGTGACCTCGCGTTTGCCGAGCTTCTTCCCCAGGTACTCCGGCGTGCGGCCGACCATCAGCCCGGCGAGGAACATCGCGATCACGGCCATCACGAGGATGCCGTACAGACCGGTGCCCACCCCGCCCGGCGAGATCTCGCCCAGCAGCATGTTGAGCAGCGCGCCTCCGCCACCGAGCCCGCTGTAGCTGTCGTGCGCGCCGTTGACCGCGCCGGTCGACGTGCCGGTGGTGGCGTTGGCGAACAGCGAGCTCAGACCGATGCCGAACCGCTGTTCCTTGCCCTCCAGGTTCGCCCCGGCGGCCAATGACGCGGGACCGCTCGCGTTCGCTTCGGACAGCCAGGTGACCGTGAGCATCGCGGTGAACAGCGCGGCCATCACCGAAAGCAGGACGTAACCCTGGCGCTTGTTGCCGACGAGGGTGCCGAACGTCCGGGTCAGCGACACCGGGATGACGAGGATCAGGAAGATCTCGATCAGGTTGGTCCAGGCGTTCGGGTTCTCGAACGGGTGGGCGGAGTTGGCGTTGAAGATGCCGCCGCCGTTGGTGCCGAGTTCCTTGATGGCTTCCTGGCTCGCGGCGGGAGCGAGCGCGATCTTGCTCGTGCTGCCGTCCGGGTTGAGGACGTCGGCACCGCTCTTGAGGCTCTGCACGACGCCGAGCGCGATCAGCATGATCGCCGCGACGAACGCGATCGGCAGCAGGATCCGGATCGTGCCGCGCGTCAGGTCCACCCAGAAGTTGCCGAGGCGGTCGGTCTTCGAGCGGACGAAGCCGCGGACGACCGCGATGGCGACCGAAAGGCCGACGGCGGCGGACAGGAAGTTCTGCACGGTCAGGCCGGCCATCTGCACGAAGTGACCCATGGTCGCTTCGGGGCTGTAGGACTGCCAGTTCGTGTTGGTCACGAAGCTGACGGCGGTGTTGAAGGCGACCGCCGGCGAGACCGGTTCCTTGCCGAGGCTCCACGGCAGGATCGACTGGAGCCGTTGAAGCAGGTACAGGAAGACGACGGAGACGAACGAGAAGCCGATCACGGCGGACGCGTAGGTCTTCCAGTGCTGTTCCGATCTGGGGTTCACCCGGAACAGGCGATACAGGCCGCGTTCGGCCTTGGTGTGTTTCTCGGTCGAGAAAACCCGCGCCATGTAGTCGCCCAGTGGCCGGTGGACCACGGCGAGCGCGACGAGGAGGAGGCCGGCCTGCAAGAGGCCGGCCGCGGTGTCTGACATCAGAATTTCTCCGGCCTGACCAGTGCGATGAACAAATAGACGATCAGCCCCAGCGCCAGCAGTCCGCCGACGACGTTGGCCACGATTCCCGTGCCGGTCACAGCTTTTCCAGACCGCGAAGGGTCAGGGCGAGAACCACGAATACGCCGATCAGGAGCACGGCGTAGAGCAAGTCGGCCACTAAGCACCTCTCAGGACAGGTCACCCCATCGGTGACCAGGACCCCGCAACACTGCGCCTGGTACAGACCAACAAGGCCCTCGCCTGACGGCCTCTTGATGCCCCGATCGGGTGCCTTTACGACTTCTTGATGCCCGGTGACGTGCCCCACAGACGGTGACGCACTGCGGACGGAGCGTGCAATTCGGGCAGACAAGCCGCGCGAACCGTGTTACACCAGTGTTACGGATAGTTGTATACGCTAACTAATCATCGGGAGGTAGCGATGTGCGGAATCGCAGGGTGGGTCTCCTACGGCACGGACCTGACCCAACGTCGCGAGGTCGTCGACGCGATGACCGAGACCATGGCGTGCCGCGGACCGGACGACTCGGGCACCTGGGTCCGGCCGAACGTGGCGCTGGGTCACCGGCGGCTGGCGATCATCGACCTGCCGGGTGGCAGGCAGCCGATGGCCGAAGCCGGGCTTGCCGCGATGGTCTACAGCGGTGAGGCGTACAACTTCACCGAGCTGCGCGAGGAACTTCTCAAGCGTGGGCACAAATTCGAGACCGACAGCGACACCGAGGTCGTGCTCCACGGCTACCTGGAGTGGGGCGACGAGGTCGTCGACCACCTCAACGGCATGTACGCCTTCGCGATCTGGGACGAACGCGACGAGAAACTCGTGATGATCCGCGACCGCATGGGCATCAAGCCGTTCTACTACCACCCGACCCCGGACGGCGTCCTCTTCGGTTCCGAACCGAAGGCGATCCTCGCGAACCCCTTGGCGCGCAAGGTGGTCGACACCGACGGCCTGCGCGAACTGATGTCCATGACCAAGACCCCCGGCTGGTCGCTGTGGAAGGGCATGCACGAGGTCGGACCGGGCACGATCGTCACCGTCGACCGTTCCGGGATCCGCACGCGGACGTACTGGAAGCTCGACGCGAAACAGCACACGGACGACCAGGAGACCACGGTCGAACGCGTCCGCGAGCTGATGACCGACATCGTGCACCGGCAGCTGATCGCCGACGTGCCCCGTTGCGTCCTGCTCTCGGGCGGGCTCGACTCCAGTGCCGTCACCGGCCTCGCCGCCGCCCGGCTGGCCGAACAGGGCGAGCGGCTGCGCACCTTCTCCGTCGATTTCCAGGGCCAGGAGGAGAACTTCAAACCGGACGAGGTGCGCGACACCCCGGACTCGCCCTTCATCCGCGACGTCGCGCAGCTGGTCGGCTCCGATCACAAGGACGTCGTGCTGAACCCGGCCGAGCTCAGCGACCCGGAGGTCCGCCGCAAGGTGCTGGCCGCGCGGGACATCCCGGCCGGGCTCGGGGACATGGACACCTCGCTGTACCTGCTGTTCAAGGCGATCCGCGCCGAGTCGACGGTGGCGCTGTCCGGCGAATCCGCCGACGAGGTCTTCGGCGGATACCGCTGGTTCCACGACGAAGCCGCGGTGAACTCGGGGACGTTCCCCTGGCTCGCCTTCCGGATGGGCCTCACCAGTGAGCGTGGCGCCCTCCTGCGGGGCGAGGTCCAGGAGAAGCTGGACCTGCCCGGCTACATCGCCGACCAGTACGCCACCGCCGTCGCACAGGTCGAGCACCTCGACGGCGAGAGCGAGCAGGACCGCAAGATGCGCACGGTCTGCAACCTGCACCTGACCCGGTTCGTGCGGATGCTGCTGGACCGCAAGGACCGGGCGTCGATGGCCGTCGGGCTCGAAGTGCGCGTGCCGTTCTGCGATCACCGCCTCGTCGAGTACGTCTACAACACGCCGTGGTCGCTGAAGACGTTCGACGGCAGGGAAAAGAGTCTGCTGCGGCACGCGACCGAACACGTGCTCCCGGCCTCGGTGCGGGACAGGGTCAAGAGCCCGTATCCGTCCACTCAGGACCCGGGCTACGCGGCGGCGTTGCAGCAGCAGGCCAAGGAGGCCCTGACCGAACGGGACAACCCGGTGTTCGAGCTGGTGGACCGCGACTGGCTGCACCGGGTGTCCGAAGTGGACCCGGTGACGATGTCCTCGGCCCAGCGCTCCGGGATCGACCGGGCGCTGGACCTCTACCACTGGTTCGACCTGTACCGGCCCGAACTGCAGCTCGACTGAGGACGCCGGTCCGCCGCCGTCTCAGCGACGGCGGCGGACCGTGCCCCCTGCCGCGACGCCCCCGAGCACCGCGGTCGCGGCGAGCAGGATGCCCGCCTCGGTCCACTGGAACCGCCAGAACCGGCCGGCGGGCTGGTAGACGGTGAAGTCCCGGTAGCCCGCCGCCTCGGCACAGGCGTTCATCCCCTTGCCGCGAGGACATTCGGGCACCTCGTCGAGCAGGCCCAGCTCCCGGCCGTCCGGCGCGACCCGGCCCGCCCGCACGATCAATCCGTCCTTTGTGGCGGGATCGACGCCCGCCGTCCGCACCGGCTCGGCGTAGTGCGGCCGCGAGAGCATCAGGGTGATCGACGCCGCGACGAACACCGCGGCCGTGATCGCGATGGCGGGCAAGGTCTTGCGCACCAGCGCCCCCGCGGCGGCTCCGAGGACGAAGGCGAACAACCACCACGCGGCCGGCGCGATGCCGACGGCACCGAAGTACGACGTCTCGCTGAGCGTCTCCGCCTTGCCGGGGAAGATCTCCAGCCACCGGCCGAACATCTGCCCCGAGGCGAGCCCGGCGAGCGCCGCGGCCACCGCGAGGACACCGAACTTGGCGGCCAGCCAGCGGCCGCGGCTCACCGACTGCGTCCAGACGAGCTGATACGTGCCGCGTTCGTATTCCCTGGCGAGCAGCGGCGCGCCCCAGAAAACACCCGCCAGCAACGGAACGAACGGCAGGATCGCGATCAGCGGGTAGACCTTCTGGTAGAGGTCTTCCAGCCCCGCGTCGTATTCACGGCAGGGCACGCCGCCGCCGTAGCAGTACGAGGAGATCTCGCCGCTCGCGGAGCCGAGCGCGGCTTGCCCGGACAGGAGCAGGATCCCGCCGACCACGGCCAGGAACCCGAGGGTGACGAGCAGCTGGGTGCGGTGCTGCCGCCAGGTGAGCCAAAGCAACGAGAGTGCCTTTCCATCGAGGGGAATGTCGAACATGGCGTGGCTTCCGCGCCGACCTCGGTGCGAAGTGTCCACAAGGGACATCAGAACTCCCCCGCATGCCCGATTCGAGCGCTTCACAGGGGGGTCGTGAGTGGCAATGGTCGTTCTAACCCTCGTTACCACTCACGACCCGCGCCAGGGTCGGCCCACTGGACCTGTGTCGCGAAAGCCACTTTGGGGACGTCTGAGGTCTCGAAAGTGGCTTTCGCGACACACCTGGTGAAGGAACGCCACGTTCCTCCTGCCTTTCTAGGAGCGGCGCCGGACGGCGAAGGTCGTGGCGACGGCGAGCAGCAGCGAGAACCCCGCCAGGATCGCGGCTTCGGTCCACTGGAAGCGCCAGTACCAGTCCTGCGGCAGGACCTTGAGCGCGGTGATCTCGCCGGCGGCGTCCCTGACCATCTCCACCACCCGGCCGACGGGATCCTTGCCGAGCGGGACGAGTTCGGGTTCCGCGTAGCCGTCGCGGACGTTGCTCAGGCCGATCATCAGGCCGACCGCCACCGCGATGGTGACCGCGATGGCGGGCAGCGTCTTGCGGATGAGCGCGCCCGCGGCGGTGCCGAGCACGAACCCGAAGAGCCACCACGCCCCGGGCGCCACGCCGGTCATCGTGAACAGGACGGGGTTGTCGAAGCGGCTGGTGAACGCGGTGTCGCCGCGGTCGGCGGGGAAGACCTCCACCCAGCGCTGCATCATCGCGCCGAACGCGAGCCCGCCGAGGGTGGCGAGAACGGCGAGGAACCCCAGCTTCACACCGAGCCAGCGGAACCGCGAGATCGACTGGGTCCAGGCGAGTTTCGTCGTGCCGCGCTCGTATTCGGCCGCGACCAGCGGGGCTCCCCAGAAGACACCGATCGCCACCGGGACGACCTGGAGCCAGGAAAGGTAGGTGTACAGATCCTTGAAGAGTTTCGCCGGATCCGGGCTGTCCGCCGCGGCGTTCCCGTTGACCAGCAACAGGATCCCGACGGCGGCGAGCAGACCGGCCGTGATCAGCAGCTGCGTCCGGTGCTGGCGGTAGGTGAGCCAGAACATCGTTCCCCCTACGCCGAAGCCAGTGTCGGGCGAGGCAGGCTCGCGGATTCGGGCCGCCGCAGGTACGCCAGCACCAGCTCTTCGAGGTTCGACGGCCGTTCGCTCCACTGTGGACCGAGCGGAACCGGCTCGGTGCGGGCGAACACGGTCGCCTGTCTCCCCGCGCGGACCTCGTCCACCACGGTGACCCGCCTGGCCAGCGCGTCGGCCTCCTCCACCGGTCCGGTGAGGGTGCGATGCCCGGCGACGAGTTCGTCGATGTCGCCGCTGACCTGGACGCGGCCGCCGTTGAGGACGATCAGCCAGTCGCAGGTGTTCTCCAGATCGGAGACGACGTGGGACGAGAGCAGCACGGTCATCCCGGTTTCGGCGACCGCCTCCATGAGCCCGCGCATGACCTCGTGGCGGGCCAGCGGGTCGAGGTTCGCGAGCGGCTCGTCGAGCACCAGCAGGTCCGGGCGTTTCGCGAGCGCGAGGGTGAGCGCGACCTGCGCGCGCTGCCCGCCGGACAGCTTGCCGACCTTGTGGTTCAGGGCGAGCCCGAGCGAATCGACGCGCTTGAGCGCGAACTCGTCGTCCCAGCCGGGGTTGAGACGCCTGCCGAATTTGAGCATCTCGGCGATGCTGAAGCCCGGGTACAACGGCTTGTCCTGCGCGAGGAAGGCGGCCGTTCCCTGGATCGAGACCGAGCCGAGCGTCGCCCCGAGCAGTCCGACGGCCAGGTGGAGGAAGGTCGTCTTGCCGGCGCCGTTGGGCCCGACCAGCGCGACGACCCGCCCTTTCGGAACGGAGAGGGAGCAGTCGCGCAGCGCCCATTTGCGGCGATAGCGTTTGGCGAGGCCGGTCGCCTCGATGACGGGTTTCTCAGTCACGCGGTTCGCTCCCCTCGAAAGCCGTCGACCACCACGGAGGTGAACAGCGCCTCGACGTCTTCCTGATCCAGCCCCGATTCCCGCGCGTCGCGGACCCAAGCCCCCAGGCTTTTCCGCAACCGAGTGCGCTCCGCGAACGAAGCGCCTCCGAGCGTCTTCTGGACGAAGGTGCCGAGGCCCGGCTTCCCTTCGACGAGCCCTTCGCGCTCCAGTTCGCGATAGGCCTTGAGGACGGTGTTGGGGTTGATCGCCAGCTCGGCGACCACCTCCTTCGCCGTCGGCAGCCGGTCCCCCGGCTCCAGCAATCCCAGGCGCAGGGCGTTCTTGACCTGCTGGACGAGCTGGACGTACGTCGCGACGCCCGAGCCCTTGTCCAGGTGGAAGGTGACCACTGGCAACACCCTTTCACTAATTAAGTAGTGAAAGGGTGCAGGCAGACTGGTTCGCCTGTCAAGTGGTGATCACGCAGGAAAGACGTGAAGGCCCCCTTGAGGGACTCTGAGTCCCTCAAGGGGGCCTTCACGGACAACCCCAGCCCCAGTCAAAGAAGAAGCGCCAGTTCGACGACACGGGGGAAGACGTCGAGCTGGCACTACCCCCAACCCCCACCGCCGTCAGATGGCGGTGCCTGTGCAAGTTGAAGGTGCCCACCGTCGTACCGGAACCGAATGGGGGGTCCTGCCCGTCTGGTTGGTTGGGCACGGTTCCGGCGACGGGTCCTCGGTGGACACCCGGCAAGGATCACGCCGTCCGGATGCAGGGCGCTTGCACTACGCTTGCAGGCTCTGACGAGGGTGAGCGGAGGTGGCCGGGTGGAGTTCCGCGTCCTCGGCGCCGTCGAGGCGTGGGCCGGTGGCGTTCCGGTCGATCTCGGCTCGCCCAAACAACGGCTCGTACTGGCGGTGCTGCTGCTGGAGGCGGGCAAGCCGGTCCCGCGCGACCGGATCATCGACCTGCTCTGGCCGGAAGAACCGCCCGCCAGCGCGCGGAACACCGTGCAAGCGCTGGTGTCCAGGCTGCGTGCGGTGTTCCGCGGCGCGGGCGGTCCGGAGATCGTCTCCGAGGGCACCCGGTACCTGCTCAAGGTCGACGCGCGCCAGGTCGACCTGCACCGCTTCACCGAGCTGACGGCGCAAGCCCGCGACGCCGACGACGAGACGGCCGTGGAACTCCTGGACGAGGCCCTCGGCTTGTGGCGCGGCGACGCGTTGTCCGACGTGGTGAGCGGCGAGGTCGCCCAACGGCTCCGCGGCGGCATGCACGAAGCACGCTGGACCGCGCTGGAGGATCGCGCCGAAGCGCAGCTGCGGCTCGGCCGTGGCAGGCAGGTCCTCGCGGAGCTGACCGAGCTCGTCGCCGCGCATCCCCTGCGGCAGCGATTCGTCGGGCAGCTCATGCTCGCGCTGCACCGCGAAGGCCGCACCGACGACGCGCTCGAGGCCTTCCGCGCGCTGCGGGACCGGCTCGGGTCCGAGCTGGGTCTCGATCCCTCCCCTGAGCTGCGACGGCTGGAAACCGCCATCCTCGGCGGAGATCCCGCGCTGGAACCCTCGACCAGGCCCGAGCCGGTCCGCCCGGCCCAGCTGCCGCACGACGTCCGGGGGTTCGCCGGGCGCGCGAGCGAACTGGAGCGGCTCGACGAGGCGACCCGGCACGCGGGCGAGGGCACCGACATCTGGGTCATCAGCGGGACCGCCGGGGTCGGCAAGACCGCGCTCGCGGTCCGCTGGGCCCATCACGTCCGCGAAGCGTTCCCCGACGGGCAGCTCTATCTCGACCTGCGCGGCTTCGACCCCGACCACGAACCGCTCACCCCGGCCGTCGCGCTCACCCAGCTCCTGCAGGCACTCGGCACCGCGCCCAAGGCGATCCCGCCGGATATCGACACGCGGGCCGCGTTGCTCCGTTCCCTCCTCGCCGACCGGCGGGTGCTCCTGGTGCTGGACAACGTGCGCGACAGCGGCCAGGTGCTGCCGCTGCTGCCGCCGTCGGGCACCGTCCTGGTCACCAGCCGCCAACGGCTCGGCGACCTCATCGCCCGCACCGGCGCCCGCGCGCTCCCGCTGTCCGTGCTGCCCGCCGAGGACGCGCGGCATCTGCTGGAAGCCGTGCTCGGCAGCGAGACCGTCGCCGCCGAGGAAGGCGCGGCCGCGGAGCTGGCCCGGCTGTGCGGACATCTCCCGCTCGCCCTCCGGATCGCGGCGGCCAACCTCGGCGCCAGCGGCGAACCCGAGATCGCCGAACTCGCCCGCGAGCTGGCCGGTGGCGACCCGCTCGCGGAACTGACCGTCGACGGCGCCGAGGAAAGTGCCGTGACCACGGCCTTCGGCGTCTCCTACCGCGCGCTTCCCGAAGAGCACCGAGAGCTGTTCCGCCGTCTCGCGCTCGTGCCCGGCCAGACGTTCACCGCCCCCGCCGCGCAGGCGCTGACGGGCGTCCCGCACTCGAAGGCGAACCAGCAGCTCAAAGCGCTCGCCGCGGCGCACCTGGTCGAGCGCTACACGCCGGGGCGCTACCGGTTCCACGACCTTCTCCGCAGTTTCGCGGCGGGCCGCACACTGTCGGAGGACACGAAGGCCGAACGTGAGGCGGCGGAGAGGCGGCTCTTCGAGAGCTACCTGAACACGGCCGACGCCGCGGGCCGCGCCCTCATCCCGCATTTCCTGCGCCTGCCGCGCGAAGAACCCGTGGACACACCCTTCGCCGACACCGAAGAAGCCTTGGCGTGGCTCGACGCCGAATGGCCGAACCTCGCCGCCGCCGTCGAGCACAGTGCCGAACACGGCCCGCCCGAGTTCTCGTGGCATCTCGCCGACGCGCTCCGTGCCTTTTTCCACCAGCGCGGTCATCACGCGGAATGGATCGACACGGCGTCGACAGCGCTCAAGGCCGCCCGCCGCAGCGAAGCCGGGCAGGCACAAGCCGCGATGCACCTGAGCATCGCGCTCGCCTGCGTCAACAGCGGCCGCTACGACGAAGCGCGCGAGCACCTCACCAGCGCCTTGCGCGGTGACCTCCTCGACGGCTGGGACGCCGGCCGCGCGGCCGTGCTCAACAACCTGAGCGCCGTGCACCAACGGCTCGGCGACCCGCAGGAGGCGATCCGCTGCGGCCTGGAATCCCTGCGGCTGTGCGAAGAACTGAACATGCCCGCCGTCTCGATGGCGCTGGCGAACCTCGGTTTCCCGTACTGGCAGACGGGTCAGCTCGACGAGGCGCTCGCCAACTTCACCCGCGCGCTGGCGGTTTCCGAACGGGACGGCGCGCGGTTCAGCGTCGCGGTGCTGCTGGTCGACCTCGGCAACGTGCACCGTGACCTCGGCCTTCCCGACGACGCCTACGACTTCTACACCCGCGCGCTCGCGGCCAATCGCGAACTGGGCTACACCTACGGCGAGGCGACCGCCCTGTCCGGCAGGGCCGTGCTCGAAAGCAGGCGCGACCCGAGCGAGCAGAACCGCGCGGACGCGCTCGAAGCGGTCGAACTCACCCGCAAGATCGGTGACCGGGGCACCGAGGCGTGGACGCTCGTCGGGCTCGGCGAGGTCTGCCTGCGGCTCGGCCTGCCCGACGAGGCGGCTGAGCACTACCGGCTGGCGCTGTCCATCGCGCGGACGACCAGCTTCTTCTGGTGTGAGGCCGCCGCGCGGACCGGGCTCGCGGAAACCCTGCTGCAACTGGGAAAGCTCACGGAAGCCCGGACGCACGGCGAGCTGGCGCTCGAACTCGCGGCGCGCTCCGGCTACCGGCTCGTCGAAGAACGCGCGAAGCTGATCATGGACGAGCTTTAGAGCTGCTTCCCTGGCGACTTCACACTCGCGGCGATCGCCGCCGCGACCGCCGCCAGGAGGCTGAAGACGATCATCAGCGCCATCGCGGTGCTGTCGCCGTCGTCGAAGCTGAAGAGCCACTTGACCTGGCTACTGAAGGGCGTGCCCCAGACGAGCGGCATCCCCACGAAGACGGCGATCACGTAGAACACGCAAAATCCGAACAGCGTCCACACGCCGGGAATCCGGCGAGCGAACGTGAACCCCGCCGCGACCACCAGCACGACAGCGGAGATGGTGCCGCTGGCTATGTTCTGCACCGTGATGCCCGACAAGCCACCGTTCGCCTCCACGGCGACGAAGACGTTGTAGAGCGTGAACCAGACGAGCATGGCGGCGGCGAGCAGCGCGAAGACACCGGCGATCACCGCCGCCGGGGCGTTGGCCCGCGGTTTTCGCCGTGCCGCCGGGATCGGTCCGGCGGCCATCGGCGGCTGACCGTACTGGGGAAAGCCGGGCTGCGGTGGATTCGGCTGCATCCGCTCTCCTCGCGCGTTCGGTCCCTGTCGTTCGCGACCACCGTAGCGATCGGGTGCCCTTGGGGGCGGCCCGTGGCAGGAAGCTGCCTTCGTCGCTGATCGCCGACCAGGTCCGTGAGGGCCTCCTTACCTACCCTGAAGGTAGTGAAGGAGGCCCTCACGGACGGGGCGAGGTCGCTCCGAGCCGTGTCGCGAAAGCCACTTTCGCGACGTCTGATGTCCCGAAAGTGGCTTTCGCGCCATTCTCGTTGGCGTTCGGATACCTCGACGGGCAGGTTCTGGACCCTCGTGCGTGTCCTAGTACTTGAAGGTGGCCTTCAAGTACTCCGAAGGCGAGGTACGTACCGGCCGGTGCGCAGAGGGGGGTCGCGTGACCGGACGGACGACACACGTGACCGGACGGACGACACACGTGACCGAGCGGACGACACGCGACGCCTCAGACGCGGACTTCCTCCACGCGCACGGGCCGGCGTTCGCGGCGCGAGACCTCGCACGCCTCGGCGATGTAGAACGCCTCCAGCGCGTCCGCCGCACCGCACGGGCTCGGCGCGCGACCGGCCGCGACGTCGAGGAACGTCTTCAGCTCGCTGACGTACGCGGGACGGAAGCGTTCCATGAACCCGGGATAGGCCGGGCCGGGCAGGGGCTGGACACCGGGTTCCACCGAGGTCAGCGGCGCTCGGTCGTCCAGGCCCACGACGACGTTGCCCGCCGAGCCGAGCACTTCCAGCCGGACGTCGTAGCCCGCGCCGTTGTAGCGCGTCAGCGAAACCACCGCCAGCGTCCCGTCGTCCAGCGTCAGGGTCGCGGCCGCGGTGTCGACGTCACCGGCGTCGGCGAAGAAGCGCTCGCCCTTGTTCGTCCCCACGGCGTAGACCTCGACGACCTCGCGGCCGCTCACGAACCGGACGACGTCGAAATCGTGCACCCCGCAGTCGCGGAACAGGCCGCCGGAGTGCGCGACGTACTCGGCGGGCGGCGGTGCCGGGTCGAGGGTGGTCGCGCGCAAGGTGTGCAGCCAGCCGAGTTCGCCCGAAGCCACGGCCGCCCGTGCGGCCGCGTAGCCCGCGTCGAACCGGCGCTGGAAACCGATCTGCACCGGGACGTCCGCGCCGGAGATCTTGTCGATCACCGCGAGCGTTCCCGGGATGTCGGCGGCGACCGGTTTCTCGCAGAACACCGGGATCCCCGCGTCCACGGCCTTGAGGATCAGCTCCGGATGCGCGTCCGTCGCCGCGGCGATCACCAGACCGTCCAAAGAGGACGCGAACAGCGAAGGGATGTCCGCCGCCGCTTCGACGCCGAGTTTCGCCGCGGCGGCCTGGGCGCGGGCGGCGTCGACGTCGGCGACGACCACGGACGAAACCTCGTCGAAGCCCTTCAAGGTCTCGGCGTGCGAAGTGCCGATCCGGCCGGTGCCGGCGAGTCCCAACCTCATGTGGTCACCTTTCTGGAGCTGCGGTGGTCGAACGGACCACCAGCGACGGGTGCAGCAGATGCCGGACCGGTTCGGCGCGTTCACCCCGGATCCGTTCGAGCAGTGCTTCGACGGCCAGCCTGCCCATCTCGGTACGCGGCTGGTCCACAGTGGTCAATGACAGATGGCGCAGCGCGGCGAGCGACGTGTTGTCGTAGCCGACCACGGAAACGTCTTCCGGCACGCGCAGACCCGCCTCTTCCAACGCCGAGATCGCGCCGACGGCGTTGAAGTCGTTACCCGCCACCAATGCCGTGGGCATTCCGCCTTGCGGAGGATCGCCGAGCAGCTCGTGCACGGCCTTCTCCCCCGCGGTGTCGGTGTGCTCGCTGCGCACGATGACGGGATGCAGGCGATGCCGCCGCATGGCCCGCTGATATCCCCGGCGCCGGGCCGCGGCACCGGCGGCGAGACCACCGTCCAGATGGGCGATCCGGCGATGCCCCAAGGAAACCAGATGATCGACGGCGAGGGCGGAGCCTGCCTCGCCGTCGTCGTTCACCGTGTCCACGCCGACGGCACGCGAGGTGCGCGAGACCAGGACGACGGGGCTTTGCGCGGCCGCTTCCTCGATCGCCGACGCGGGGACCACCGGCGACAGCAGGATCACCCCGGCGGGGCGGAAGGACAGCAGACTCTTCAACGCGGCACGCTCCCGCGCCGGACTTCGGCCGCCGGTGTTGAGGATCAAGTGGAACCCGGCCGCTTCGGCCGCCGCGTCGAGCCCTTCGACGACGTCGGCGAAGAACGCGTTGCGGAGATCGGAGACCATCACGCCGAGGACGGTCGACGTCCGGCTCGCCAGCGACCTGGCCATCGCGTGCGGTTCGTACCCCAGTTCGTGCGCCGCGCACAGCACGCGCGTGCGACGTTCGTCCGAGACGTTCGGCGCGTTGCGCATCACCAGCGACACGAGCGCACGGGACACCCCCGCTTTCGCGGCGACGTCCTCCATCGTCGGTCGCGCCATTTCCGCCTTCCCCCTACCCTTGCGCCCCTGCCCTTGACTTTACTGTGACGGACGCTACATGATTAGAGCGCTCTAATCAATAGAGCGCTCTAACCCGATCCCCCCGGAGGCCGCCGATGACCGTCACGACACCCCGGATCCGAATCGCCGCAGCCCCGATCTCCTGGGGTGTCTGCGAAGTCCCCGGCTGGGGCCGCGTACTCGACGCGGGGACCGTACTGGGCGAAATGGCGGAGCTGGGAGTCCGTGCCACCGAGCTCGGCCCGCCCGGATACCTGCCGCGAGACCCGGCCGAGCTGCGCGAACGACTGAACGGCCACCGGCTCGGGCTGGTCGGCGGCTTCCTCGCCGTCGTCCTGCACGAGAATCCCGAAGCCGCGCTGGCGGAGGCCGAGGAGTCCGCCGCGCTGTTCGCCGCCTGCGGTGGCGACCTGCTCGTCCTCGCCGCCGCGACCGGGCTCGACGGTTACGACGATCGTCCCCGGTTGAGCGACGCCGAATGGACGACCCTCGTGGAAACCGCCGGCGAGATCGGGGGAATCGCCGCGCGGCACGGCCTCCGCACCGTGCTGCACCCGCATGTGGGGACGCATGTGGAGACCGAGCGGGAGGTCGAGCGTTTCCTCGCCGATTCCGATCTCCCGCTGTGCCTGGACACCGGGCACCTCCTGATCGGCGGGACCGATCCGGTCGCGCTGGCGAAACGCCATCCCGGACGGATCGGGCACCTGCATCTCAAGGACGTACGCGGCGAACTCGCCGAGGAAGTCCGCGCCGGAAGGCTTCCCTACGCCGAAGCGGTGGGCAAAGGTCTGTATGTCCCCTTGGGCGACGGGGACGTCGACATCGAAACGATGGTCAGGTTCGTCCACGAGGCGGGTTACGACGGATGGTACGTGCTCGAACAGGACACCGCGCTGAGCGAGGGGAGCCCGGAGGATCTGCCGAAGCGGGACGTCGCCAGGAGCCTGGCGCATCTCGACGGAATCGTCAGCCGGCTCCCGGCTGCCAGGTAACGGAAGAAGCGAGGAGAGACGACGATGTCCCATCGCTTGAAAGCGGCTTTGGTGGTCGTGGCGGGGCTGCTGCTCCTGTCCGCGTGCACCGGGCCGAAGGCCGAGGAGAAACCCGCCGACGGCGCGGGCCCGGCGACGACCCAGCCCAGCGGGCCGCTGCGGGTCGCGGTCATCTCGCACGGCACGGCCGGTGACGCGTTCTGGAACGTGGTCAAGAACGGCGCCGAAGAGGCGGGCAGGCAGCTCGACGTCCAGGTCGAGTACAACTCCGACGGGGACCCGGGCAACCAGGCCAAGCTGATCGACAACGCGGTCGCCCAGCGGGTCGGCGGGCTGGTGGTGTCGATGGCGAATCCGGAGGCGCTCAAGACCTCGATCGAGAACGCGGTCCGCGCCGGGATCCCGGTCATCACCATCAACTCCGGTGAGGACAAGAGCGCCGCGTACGGCGCGCTCACCCACGTCGGGCAGAACGAGACCATCGCGGGCGAGGAGGCCGGGAAGAAGTTCCGGGAACTCGGCAAGAAGAAGCTGCTCTGTGTGGTCCACGAGGCGGGCAACGTCGGGCAGGCGCAACGCTGTGACGGCGCGAAGACCGGTTTCGCGGGCGACGTGCAGACCCTGCAGGTCGACATCAGCAACCCCACCGACGCCGAATCCCGGATCAGGGGCGCGGTGCAGACCGACCCGTCCCTCGACGCCGTCCTGACGCTGAATTCGCAGGTCGCCGCCCGTGCGGTGAGCGCGATCAAGGCGGTCGGCTCGAAGGCCCAGGTCGGCACGTTCGACCTGAACACCGACGTGGTCGGCGCGATCAAGGCGGGCGACGTGGTCTTCGCGGTCGATCAGCAGCAGTACGAACAGGGCTATCTCCCGGTGCAGTTCCTCAAGCTCTACCGGGACAACGCGAACGTCGTCGGCGGCGGGAAACCGGTGCTCACCGGGCCCGACCTGGTCGACAAATCCACTGTGGACACCGTTGGCCGGTACGTGCAAAGGGGCACGCGATGACAACCACCACCCTCGACGAACGGATCGCGAAACCGCGGCTCCTGGACAGGCTGGTCGTCCGGCCCGAGATCGGCGCGCTGCTCGGCGCCGTCGTCGTCTTCCTGTTCTTCACCGTCGTCACCGACCAGTTCTTCAGCGGCAGCGGCGTGGCGACCTGGCTGGACGACGCCTCGACGCTCGGCATCATGGCGGTCGCGGTGTCCCTGCTGATGATCGGCGGCGAGTTCGACCTCTCGGCAGGCGTCATGACGGCGTCCACCGCGCTCGTCACCGCGACACTGGCGACGCAGGCCGGCTGGAACGTCTGGCTCGCGCTGTTCGCGTCGCTGGTCTTCGCCCTCGCGGTCGGCGCGTTCAACGGCTGGCTGGTGATGCGCACCGGGTTGCCCAGTTTCATCGTCACCTTGGGCACCTTCCTTGCCCTGCAGGGGCTCAACCTCGGCGTCACCCGGCTGGTCACCGGCACCGTCCAGGTGTCCGGGATGCGCTCCACGGACGGCTACGAGTCCGCCGGTTTCGTCTTCGCGTCCACTGTGGACATCGGCGGGACGGCGTTCCAGATCTCGATCCTCTGGTGGATCGGGTTCGCCGTGCTGGCGGCCTGGCTGCTGGTGCGGACCCGCTTCGGCAACTGGATCTTCGCCGTCGGCGGCTCCGCGCAGAGTTCGCGCGCGGTCGGGGTGCCGGTGGTACGCACCAAGATCATGCTGTTCATGACCACCGCGCTCGCCGCGTGGCTGGTCGGCTCGATCAACATCCTGCGGTTCGCGAGTGTCCAGGCGAACCAGGGCATCGGGCTGGAGTTCCAGTACATCATCGCGGCCGTGATCGGCGGCTGCCTGCTGACCGGCGGGTTCGGTTCGGCGATCGGCGCCGCGATCGGCGCGCTGATCTTCGGTATGGCACGGCAGGGCATCGTGTTCGCGCGCTGGGACAGCGACTGGTTCATGCTGTTCCTCGGGGTGATGCTGCTGTCCGCGGTCCTGGTCAACAACGCCTTCCGGCGGCGAGCGGAAAGGGTCCGGCGATGAGTCGTCTCCTCGAAGTCAAGGACGTCGGCAAGACCTATGGCAGCGTGATCGCGTTGCGCGACGTCTCCACGGTGGTCGACGCGGGCGAGGTCACCTGCGTGCTCGGCGACAACGGCGCCGGGAAGTCCACCTTGATCAAGATCCTGGCCGGCGTCCACCAGCACGACCGGGGCGAGTTCCTGGTCGAGGGCGAGCCGGTCAAGTTCGCTTCACCGCGTGAAGCGCTCGATCGCGGTATCGCGACCGTGTATCAGGACCTCGCGGTCGTCCCGCTGATGAGCGTGTGGCGGAACTTCTTCCTCGGCTCCGAACCGACGGTCGGCTTCGGTCCGTTCCGCGCGCTGGACCGCAAGAAGGGCCGCGAGACGACCAAAAAGGCGTTGTCCGACATGGGCATCGATCTGCGCGACGTCGAGCAACCGGTCGGCACGCTCTCCGGCGGCGAGCGGCAGTGCGTCGCCATCGCGCGGGCCGTGTACTTCGGGGCGAAGGTGCTGATCCTCGACGAGCCGACGGCCGCGCTGGGCGTCAAGCAGGCGGGCGTCGTGCTCAAGTACGTCGCGCAGGCCAGGGATCGCGGGCTCGGCGTCGTGCTGATCACGCACAACCCGCATCACGCGTATCCGGTGGCCGATCGCTTCCTGCTGCTCAAACGGGGCGTCGCGCTCGGCGCGTACGAGAAGTCCGAGATCGACCTGGCCGAGCTGACCAGGCAGATGGCGGGCGGCGCGGAACTGGAAGCCCTCGAACACGAATTGCGAGCCGCGGAGTCCCCTTCATGACCGCTCTCGAAGCACTGACCGTCGGCCGGGTCGGGGTGGACCTCTACCCCGAGCAGAGCGGCGTGCCGCTGGCCGGGGTCAGCACCTTCGCCAAATCGCTCGGCGGCACCGCGACCAACGTCGCGGTCGCCGCCGCGCGGCTCGGCCGCTCGGCGTCGGTGCTGACGAAGGTCGGCCCGGACGGCTTCGGCGAGTACGTGCGGCAGGCGTTGCGGGAGTTCGGTGTCTCCCCCGAGCACGTCGGGACCTCGGCCGGATTGCAGACGCCGGTGGTGTTCTGTTCGCTGGATCCGCCCGCGGATCCGCCGCTGCTGTTCTACCGGTCCCCCATCGCCCCGGACCTGACCATCACCGAGAACGAGGTGCCCTGGGACGTCGTGGAATCCGTTCCGCTGCTGTGGGTCACCGGGACCGGTGTCTCGGTCGAACCGGCGCGCGGCACCCAGCGCAAGATGCTCGAACGGCGCGGACGCCGGTCGCATACCGTGCTGGACCTCGATTTCCGGCCGATGTTCTGGCCGGACACCGAGACGGCACGCGAGGAGATCGGCTGGATGCTCGACCACGTCACGGTCGCGGTCGGCAACCGCACCGAGGCGGAGGTCGCCGTCGGCACGGCGGATCCCGACGAGGCCGCGTCCCGGATGCTGGCCAGGGGTGTCGAACTGGCGGTGATCAAGAAAGGCGCGGAGGGGGTGCTTGTGGCCACCGCCGAGGGTCGCTGGACCGTGCCGCCGCAGCCGGTCGAGGTCGTCTGCGGGCTCGGAGCCGGGGACGGTTTCGGCGGCGCGCTGATCCACGGCCTGCTGTCCGGCTGGGATCCGGTGCGCATCGCCACCTACGCCAACGCGGCGGGCGCGCTCGTCGCGTCGCGGCTCGCCTGCGCCGACGCCATGCCCACCGCCGACGAGATCGAGGAGTTGCTGTGAGCAAGCTGCACCGTCCACTCGGGACGCTTTCGGACGAGCGGGACCCGGTCCGGCTCACCCCGGATTCGGCGGGCTGGGACTACAGCGGCCTGCGGGTCCTCTCGCTGGCCGCCGGTGAGTCCAGGGTCGTGCGCACCGGCGAGTACGAAGCGTTCGTCCTGCCCTTGGCGGGAGCGTGCACGGTCCGGGTCGACGAGCAGGTCTTCGAGCTGACGGGGCGGGACTCCGTGTTCACGCGGGTCACGGATTTCGCCTATGTGCCGCGCGACGCCGAAGTCGAGTTGTCGACAGCGGCCGGGATCGAGGTCGCGCTGCCGATGGCCCGGTGCGGGCGCCGTCTCGAACCGCGTTACGGACCGGCCGAGAACGTGCCGGTGGAGGTACGCGGGGCGGGGCAGGCGACCAGGCAGGTCACCAACTTCGGCGTACCGGGCGTCTGGGACCACGCGGACAAGCTGAACGCGTGCGAGCTGATCACCCCGGGCGGCAACTGGTCGTCGTACCCGCCGCACAAACACGACGAGGTGTCCGAATGCGAGGTGGTCAACGAGGAGATCTACTACTTCCGCATCGCCGGACGCGACGGTGTGACCCCTTCCCGCGAAGGGTTCGGCCTGCACCGGACGTACACCGCCGACGGTGAGCTGGACGAGGACGTCGCGGTCCGGGACGGGGACGTCTTCCTGATCCCGCGCGGCTATCACGGCCCTTGCGTCGCCGCGCCTGGCTATCCGATGTACTACCTGAACGTCCTGGCCGGGCCCGCCGGCGAACGGTCGATGGCGTTCTGCGACGACCCCGCGCACGGCTGGGTCCGCGAGACGTGGAACGACCAGGAACCCGACCCGCGCTGCCCGGTCACGAGCCACGAAGGGCGGGTCTCATGAAGCTGACCACGGCACAGGCCCTGGTGCGCTGGCTGCTCGCGCAGCGGTCGGAAACCCTGGACGGGCGGGAAGTCCCCTTGTTCCCCGGGGTGTTCGCCATCTTCGGGCACGGCAACGTCCTCGGTCTCGGCACCGCACTGGAAGAGCACCGCGACGAGCTTCCCCTGTGGCGCGGCCAGACCGAGCAGGGCATGGCGCTCGCGGCGGTCGGCTACGCCAAGGCGACGCATCGGCGCCAGGTCGGGGTGGTGACGTCGTCGATCGGGCCCGGCGCGCTGAACATGGTCACCGCGGCCGGGGTCGCGCACGCGAACCGGCTGCCGGTCCTGCTGCTTCCCGGTGACACCTTCACCAGCCGCGCCCCGGATCCCGTGCTGCAGCAGGTGGAGCATTTCGGTGATCCGACGGCAACGGTCAACGACGCCTTCCGCGCGGTGAGCCGGTATTTCGACCGGATCACCCGGCCGGAGCAGCTGCTTTCGACGCTGCCGCAGGTCGCCAGGGTGCTGACCGATCCGGCGGACGCGGGGCCGGTGACATTGGCGCTCCCCCAGGACGTCCAGGCCGAGACCTACGACTTCCCGGACGCGTTGTTCGCGCCGGTGACCCATCGCCCGCAACGGCCCCGGCCCGATCGCCGGGCGCTCACGGAAGCGGCGGGCGCGCTACGGGCGGCGCGGAAACCGTTGCTGGTGCTCGGCGGTGGTGTCCGGTATTCGGGCGCGGGTGAGCGTGCGCTGGCCTTCGCGGGGCGGCACGGGATCCCGGTCACCGAAACCACGGCGGGACGCACGCTCGTGCCGCACGGGCATCCCCTGCATGCCGGCCCGCTCGGGGTCACGGGCTCGACCTCGGCGAACGTGCTGGCCGCCGAGGCCGACGTCGTGCTGGCCGTCGGCACGCGTTTGCAGGACTTCACCACGGCGTCCTGGACGGTGTTCTCCCCGGACGTCCGGCTGATCACGTTGAACGCCGCCCGGTTCGACGCGGTCAAGCACGGCGCGCTGGCCGTCGTGGCCGACGCCGACGCGGGTCTCGTGGATCTGTCGGCCCAGCTCGAAAACTGGCGTGTCGATCCACAGTGGACGGAGCGAGCCGCGGCGGAACGCGGCCGCTGGGACACATATATCGACACCCTGCGCGCCGTTTCCGGCGACGTGCCCACGTACGCCCAGGTCGTCGGCGCGGTCAACGATCTCTCCGAGCCGCACGACTACGTGATGACCGCGTCCGGCGGGATGCCGGGCGAGCTCATCGGCGGCTGGCGCGGATCGGGCGAGATCAGCATGGACGTCGAGTACGGGTTCTCCTGCATGGGTTACGAGCTCGCGGGTGCCTGGGGTGCGGCGATGGCGCATACCGGGGGCCTGGTGACGACCATGCTCGGCGACGGTTCGTACCTGATGCTGAACTCGGAACTGTTCTCGGCCGCCTTCGCCGGGCATTCCTTCGTGGCCGTGGTCTGCGACAACGACGGCTACGCGGTCATCGCCCGGCTGCAGGAGGGGCAGGGCGGTAAACCGTTCAACAACCTCCTCGGCGACTGCCGGAGCACACACGCCGCTCCTCCTCGGGTCGACTTCGCGCGGCATGCGGAGTCATTGGGGTGCGCCGTGTTCCCGGCGTCCACTGTGGACGACGTGCGCGCGGCCTACGCGAAGGCACGGGAAGCCGCGGTGGCCGGAAAGCGACCGGCGGTGGTCGTCGTGCGGACCCGGCCGGACGCGTGGACCGAAGCCGGCGCCTGGTGGGAAGTCGGCGTTCCGGAGCACCTCTCGGGACGGGAGGGGATCGAGCGCGGGAAGGCTGCGCAGGTGCGGTACCTGACCGACCGCGTTTAGAGGACTATTGAGGGGTAAGGCAAACGTGTCTGCCTGGGTGGGCAGTCCGCTCGGGGCCCTCGGCGGGCCGCCTGGGCAGGCCGCCGACGTTGCGAAAGCCACTTTCCCAACCTTCAACGTTGCGAAAGTGGCTTTCGCCACACCCCCCCGTTTGCGGCCCCGCGAGTGTGGGGGTAGGGACACCGGGGGGGGTGGTGGGGGGGGGGGCGGGGGGGGGTGGCCGCCCCCCCTCTGTTCCACACCACTGTCCACCACCAAAACCTGTCTGTTTTGGGCTACCCCAACCACGCCACCTTTGCCGACCGCTCTAGTGAGGGGTAAGGCAACCGTGTCGGGTTCGTGGGCGGGGTCGCGGTGGGCTGAAGGCTCCCTTCGCCGAGTCTGATGCGACGACAGGAGCTTTCAGCCCTGGTCGGTACAGGTGGTCGCGAGTGGGGTTTCGGGTGCTGTCGCGCCGGCCGCCTTGGCCGACTTCGCGATGAGATGACCGGCCTAGAGAGCACCGGCGCGAAGTGTCCACAAGGGACAACGTGCGCCGATCACACATCCGGTTGTTGCCATGATGTCCGGTTCCCGCGGAGGTCGTGAGTGGTAAAGAGGGTTAGAACGATCATTGCCGCTCACGACCGCCGCACCGCAGGCGTCCTTTGTGGACAGTTACGAGGGGGCAGGTCAGGTCCCGCAGACGAGCCCTCGGCATGCAAAACGCCATGTTTGCCTTACGTCTCCTCTAAACGCGGTCGGTGAAGCTGGCGAAGTAGCCGGCCGCCATGTCCTCGTCGCCGTGTCCGGCCGCGGACGCGCGCGCGAAGCGGGCTCGCCCGGCCTCGACGGCGTCCATCCGGACACCGGCGCGGGCCGCGGCCGCCAGCACCAGCCGGGCGTCCTTCTCGGCGTTGTCGACCGAGAAGGCGGTGGTGTAGTCGTTCTCGAGGATCGCGGCGGATTTGGCCTGGAAGTAGCCGTTGTCCATCGGGCCGCCGGTGACCACGTCGACGAAGTGCCGCGGGTCGACACCGAGTCCTTCGGCCAGCGCCAGCGCCTCGCCGACGCCGTGGGTCAGCGCGATCACCCAGGTGTTCAGCACCAGTTTGAGCCTGCTCGCCGCGCCGGTGCGACCGTCTTCGCCGACCCACAGCGTGCGCTTGCCGATCGCGTCGAACAGCGGCTGGACGGTCTCACGCGCGCCGGCCGCGCCCGCCGCCAGCACGATCAACTGTCCCTGTTCGGCGGGTTGGCGGGTGCCCTGCACCGGCGCGTCGACGAAGACGAGCCCCTGCTCGTCGGCGTACGCGGCCAGCTCGTCGACGGCGTCGCCGACGGTGCTGAGCTGCACCCAGATCGTGCCCGCGGTGGGGGCGGCCGCGCGGATCGCCTCCAGCACCGCCGGGCCGTCCGTGAGGACCGTGATCACGACCGGCGCGCCGTCGACGGCTTCCGCGGCGCTACCGGCGACCTCGACACCGTGCTCGGCGAGCGCTTCGGCCTTCGCCGCGGTGCGGTTCCAGGCCCGGACCGTGAACCCGGCCTTGCTCAGGTTGCGCGCGACCGGGGCGCCGATGATTCCGGTGCCGAGCACCGCGACGGTCTCCGTCATGAGTTGCCTGCTCCTTGCGATAGTGGAATGCTCGTTAAAGAACTGGAACAAAAGAAATCCGCGTGCTCACTGGAGTCCTGTCACGAAACCTGGAACATCACAACGCCTGGATGGTGGTTTCGACTACCTGGGTGAGCGCCTGCCGGTCCGCGGTCTTGCCCAGCACCCGCAGGCCGTACATCGCGGCGAGGGTGAACCGCGCCAACGCCCTCGGATCCCGCTCGCCACCGATCTCGCCCTGCTCCCTGGCGGCGGCGAACTCGGCGTGGAACGCGTTCTCCACCCGCTCGAAGTTGTGGCGGACGCGGGCGGTGACCTCGTCGTCGATGCCGCCGAGTTCGAGGGCGGCGTTGACCGCCAGGCAGCCGCGATGCGCGCCGGACGAATCCAGCTCGTCGTCGACGACGTCCATCAGGACCCGTCTGATCCGCGCGCGGATGGTCCCCGGCGCGGCCAGCATCTCCTCGACCCGGGTGGCGGACGTCTCCTCGTAGCGGCGAAGCGCCTGGCTGAACAGCTGTCGCTTGCCCGAAAACGTGTTGTACAGGCTGCCCCGCCCGAGCCCGGTGCCGTCGACCAGGTCCTGGGCCGACGTGGCGGCGTATCCCTTGCGCCAGAACGTGCCGACCGCGGCGTCGAGCACCTCGGTGGGATCGAAACCCTTGGGGCGGGGCATGCCGCCAGCATCCCATGTTCTGTAACGATCAGTCAAATATCGGTCAGTGCTCCGCCAGCAGGGAGCCGAAGCCGCGCACGCGGTCGGCGACACCGTTCTGCCGCAGTGCGTGCCAGTACAGGACGACGTTGTTGGAGAGGACCGGTTTGCCGAGCCAGAACTCGGCGGCCGCCGCGAGCCGCGCCATGGCGACGTTGGTGCCGACCTGCACGATGGCTTCGACGTCGGCGTGGTCGACCTCCTTGACCGCGTCGCGGAGCGCGGTCTCGGTGACGTGGGAGATCTTGGCCGGGCTGGGCATGCCGAGGCCGTGGAGGCGCAGCAGGTCGTAACCGTTGTCGCCGAAGAAGCGGCGCACCGGATCGTCGCCGACCGGCAGGTACGGCGTGACGACCGCGATCCGGCGGACGCCGTGCGCCGCGAGGGCGGCGTTGATCGCGTCCGGGCTCATCGTCACCGGACGGCCGCCCGCGGCCTCCCGCATCGCGCGGAGGACGCGGCCGTGCGCCTCCGTTCCCTCCCAATGGCTTTCCGGGGAGACCGCGATGATCACGCAGCCGGGGTCGCAGCCGACGACACCGCGGATCGCCGGCCCCGTCGATCGCCGGATCCCGTGCATGACGTGCGCGAACCCGGGTTCGTCGACCATCGGGTCGTCGTCGATCACCATCCGGCCGGTGTGGTTGGTGACGCCGTCGGGGCGCAGCGCCTCCAGTTCCGGCTGCGCCGCGGTGTTGGTGGATGGGACGACGACGCCGACCTTGAGGCGGGGACCGAGGGAGTCGGGCACTGGCGCTTCTCCTTAGCTCAGCCGGGCACGGATCGCCGAAACCAGTTCGGCGACCCCGTTCTCCTTGAGGACGCTGTAGTGATCGCCTTCGAGCGTGACCACCTCCGGAGGCGCGGCCGAGTACCCGGAGCTGTTCTCGACGAACGAGTAGTCGTCGCCGTCGGCCTTGAACAGCGTCACCCGGGCCGCGATCCGCCGCCGTGCGAGTTCTCGGAAGGTGTAGTCGAACTCGTAGGTCTCCTCGACGATCCGGACGATCCGCCGGATCAGCGGCTCGCCGAGCGTGGGCAGCAGCTTCGCCACGAAGGCCACGAAGCCGTCTTCGTCGCGAACGGTTTCCCGGCAGGCCACCGTTTCCGGCCCGGAGATCGTCCCGAGGAAGACCGACAGCAGGATCGTCAGGTACGCCGGGTTCGCATAACTCGCCATCCGCTCCCCGCCGCCCTCGACCTCGGGATTGCCCGGGCAGATCAGCAGCAGATCGGCCACCCGCTGCCCCTGCTGTTCCAGCTGCCACGCCGTTTCGAAGGCGACCCGCGCGCCGAACGAGTAGCCCCACAGGGTGTACGGCCCCTCCGGCTGGACGCGCCGGATCTCGGCGACGTCGGCCTTCGCCATCTCCTCGACGGTGGCGTACGGCGTCTCGCCGTCGTTGATCCCGTGGGCCTGCACACCGTAGAACGGCCGCCCCAGGCCGCTCTCCGAAGCCAGCGACCGCAGGTTCATCGGGTAGCCACCGAGGCCGGGCCAGCAGAACACCGGGTGACCACCGCCGTCCGCCAAGGGGACCAGCCGTGACGACGGCTCGGCGGAGTCCTCGCCGATGCGGGCGGCCAGGTCGGCCAGCTTCGGGCATTCGAAGACGACCTGCAGCGGCAACCGGGTGCCGTACTCGCGATTGATCCGGTTCACCAGCGAGACCGCGGTCAGCGAGTTCCCGCCCGCGGCGAAGAAGTCGTCGCGGGCCGAGACGTCGTCGTAGTTCAGCGCCTTGCCCCACACCCCGGCCAGCCACCGCTCGTGGCTCGTCGAAGGAGCGATGTACGGCGCGCCCCCGCTCGCGGAGCGGACGACGTCGGTCTCCGCCAGCGCGTGCGCGTCGACCTTTCCGTTGGCGGTCAACGGCAACGCGTCCAGCACCAGCACCCGGTTCGGGATCATGTAGCCGGGCAGAGTGCTCGCGAGTTCGTCACGGATGATCTCCGCCGGGCCCTTCATGTGCACGGAGTCTTCGTGCATGCCCTCGCTGAGTACCTGCTCCGGGCTCACCTTGCCGCCGACGAAGAAGTACGACGGCCCCGGGGCGATCCCCCGCCCGGTGAGGATGTCGTCGATCCGCCGGGCCGCGGGCAGCGGGTGGCCGCTCTTCGAACTGTAGCCCGACGACATGAAACCGAACCCCGAATCGTTGCGCTGCAAGTGATGCAGCTTCACGCCGAGGCCGATGTACGCCAGCCGCTCGTCGGCGGTGCGGCTCACCGCGGTGATACCGAAGGCCGCGCGGCCGTACACCTGCTGGTTGATCGCGATCACGTGCTTGGCCTCGACGATGTCGCCGGAGATCCGTTCGAACTCCCCGCCGCGCCAGCGGTAGGTACCGGCGGGCAGGCCCTCGACCCTCCCCGGATGGGCCTGCACGAACAGTTCGATGTCGTCCCACCGGCGCGCACCGTCGTTGGCGTGCAAGGAGAACGTGCCGAGGTAGTGGTCTCCGGCGGCGGCACCGGCCCGCGCGGCGACCGCGGGATCGGACGCCGCCGGGCTGATCGCGAGGCCGTATCCGGGCAGGACCTCCTCGAACACCCCCACCATATGGCCCGTCTCGAACTCGAGGACCTCGCGGATGTTGTTCTTGTAGACCGGTTCGATGGCGCCGGTGCGGCCGATGAAGTGCACCGAGTGCCCGTCGGCGATGTTCGCGCCGACCCGGACCAGCGTGTGGTCGAGGGGGTGGTGGTAGTACAGCCCGGCGCCGAGACCGTCGAGACCGCTGGTCTCGAGGTACAACTGCGTCGCGTACAGCGCGCCCGGCGAGGCGTACGCGTACTTCGGCAGCAGCCGCTCGTCGCTGCGGAACCGGCCGAACCACCGCAACAGCTCACCCAGTTCGGAGAACGCGAGCTCACCGGGTTCGCGCGAACCGGTGCGAACCGGCCCCGGTGTCAGGAGCGCCGCAAGGTCGTCACGGGTGACCTCGCCGCCCTCGTAATGGCGATACGTCTTGCGGGCGAAGACTTCCCGCCGCTGAAGACCGGTTTCCCGCTTGCCCGGCAACGCGACGGCCGGGCGGCCGGCGAGGTCACGGACACCGGGATTGGACAGCTGCGCCTTGACCTGCAGCTTGCTGGCCTTCGACTGGTGGTGCCCGCCGTGGTTGCCCTGATCCATCACCGCGGCTTCGCGCGGATTCAGCTCCACGCAGGCGACGAGCGCCTTCGAGCCGGTCCGCGCGTCGTCGGTCACCACCGCGGCGGCCCTGCGCACCCACGTGTGCTCCTCGATCGCCACCGCGATCTCGTCCAGCTCGACCCGGTAGCCGCGCAGTTTGACCTGGTTGTCGGCGCGGCCGGCGAACTGGAGGGTGCCGTCCGGGTTCCACTGGACGAGGTCTCCGGTGCGGTACAGCCGCCCGGTCGGCACGAACGGGTTCGGCACGAACTTCTCGGCCGTCTGCTCCGGCCGGTTCAGATAGCCCCTCGCGAGCTGTACCCCGCCGATGTACAGCTCGCCCGTCTCCCCGATGTCGACCGGGGACATGGCGGCGTCGAGCACGAAGCACTGGGTGTTGTCGACCGGAACGCCGATCGGGACCGTTCCGGCGCTCTCGTCGATCGTGTCCGGGTCGACGACGTGGGCGGTCGCGTTGATCGTGCACTCGGTCGGCCCGTACAGGTTGATCAGCCGTGCCGACGGCAGCTCCCGGGCGAGGTCCTTGGCCAGCCGCCGGGAGAGCGCCTCGCCTCCGGAGAACAGCTTCCGCAGTGTGGTGCAGGTCGCGAAGCGCTCGGTGTCGAGCAACGCCTGCAGCAGCGTCGGGACGCATTGCAAGGTCGTGACGCCGTGCTTCAGCACCGTGTCGATCAGGGCTTCGGGATCCCGGAAACTCCCGGGCGCGCTCATCACCACGCGGGCGCCGGCGGCGGGCGCGAGGATCTCCCACTGCGCGGCGTCGAAGCTCATCGGCGTCTTCTGCAGCACCGTGACGTCCGGGTCCAGGTGACCGCAGGCCTGGAGCCAGCGCAGCTGCGACACGACACTGTGCTGCTCGATCATCACGCCCTTCGGTTTCCCGGTGCTGCCGGAGGTGTAGATGACGTACGCGAGCGAGTCCGGCCGCGGGCCGCGCGGCGCCTCGGTCGCGCTGCCGACGTCGGTCACCGAGACGATCCGTGTCCCGGCGGGCACCAGACCGGCCAGGCGTCCGGCGAGACGCGGCTGCGTGACGACGACTCCGGTACCGCTGTCTTCGAGCATGTACCGCAGCCGGTCTTCCGGATATTCCGGGGACAACGGCAGATAAGCGGCGCCGGAGGCGAGAATGCCCCACACGCCGACCATCAGGTCCGCGGAGGGCTCGACGTGCAGGCCGACGGTGTCGTCCACGCCTATTCCCAGATCCGCGAGATACGCGGCGAGTCCCATGCTCGTTTCTTCGAGTTCGCGAAAGGTCATTTCCCGGTCGCCGTCGACGACGGCGACCGCCTCCGGCCGCGTATCCGACCAGTGCCCGAGCAGATCCGTGAGGCAGGTTCCGGAACGGACGCGATGCGGCGGTGCGAGGCTGTCGATCGGTGGCATGCTCATCCCCCAGTGCGAATTCCGTGATTTTTCATTTCCCTTGCCACAGGAGTGACGCGGTCTTCGCGAGATACCGGCCGATGAACGAGAACGCACGGCCGTCCCTTCTTTGCCTCCCTTTGGGGCGACCGCTCTCTTCGCGCACTCGATTCCGCCACAATCGAACGCATGATTCCGACTTTCGTCTTCGTGCACGGTTCGGGAAGTTCGGCACACGGCTGGACGCCCACTCAGCGGGAAATGGCATTGCGCGGGTATCGGACGCTCGCGGTCGATCTCCCCGGCAGGGGCGCGGGATTCACCAGGGCGTATCACGAACAGGACCTCGAAACCTTCGCGGCCGAGCCGTCGGTGATGAGCGGCCTGACCGCGGACGACTTCGTCCGGCCGGTCGTCGAGGCGGTCGAGCGGGTGCGTCACCACGGCCCCGTCTTCCTCGTCGCGCACAGTTTCGGCGGGCTCCCGGTGACCGCCGCGGCCAACGCGATCCCCGAACTGATCGACCGGGTCGTCTACATCGCCGCCCAGTGCCCGGTGGACCGGGCGCCCGGCGAATACCCGGCGCTGCCCGCGTGGTCGTCGTCAGCGCTCTTCCCCGCGACTGCCCCGCTTCTCGTCGGCGACCCGTCGCGACAGGGCTTCGTCCGGGTCAACTGGCGTGGCGCCGACCGGGCCCAGCGCGACGCGCTGCGGAAGGCGATCTCCGGCGAACTCACCGAGGAGGAGTTCCTCCAGGTCGTCGTCACGAGCCAGCCGGACGAGGTGTTCTGGCTGACCGGGCAGGAGTGGGACGTCCGCGCGGGCAAGGACTCCTGGGGGCTGATCCCGCGCACGTTCGTCCGGCTGACCGAAGACCGGTCGATGCCGCTCGCCGCGCAGGACCTCTACATCGCCGGGGGCGACGCGCTCACGCCGGACAATCCGTTCGACGTCCACGACCTCGAAAGCAGCCACGCCGGATTCTTCCGGCGGCCCGCCGGGCTGGCCGCGATCCTCGACCGCCTCAGCGTCCGAGCAGGCGCCGGATCTCGGTGACGGCCGCGCGGCCCGCCCGGTTCGCGCCGACGGTGCTGGCGGACGGGCCGTAGCCGACCAGGTGCAGCCGCGGCTCGGCGACGACGCGGGTGCCGTCCATCCGGATCCCGCCCCCGGCGGCACGCAGGCGCAGCGGCGCGAGATGGTCGATCGCGGCGCGGAACCCGGTGGCCCACAGGATGACGTCGGCGGGCTCGAAGGTGCCGTCGGCCCACTCCACGCCGTCCGGCGTGATCCGGTGGAACATCGGGTGGCGGTCGAGGACACCCGCGTCCAGCCCGGCACGTACTTCGGGAGTCACGGCCAGATCGGTCACGCTGACGACGCTCTCCGGCGGCAGGCCCTGGCGGACGCGACGGTCGACCTTCGCGACGGCCTCACGACCCCAGTCCTCGCTGAAGGGCTCTTCGCGCCACACCGGCGGCCGCCGGGTCACCCAGCGGGTCGAGCGCGCGAACGGCGCGATCTCCAGCAGCAGCTGGACGGCCGACGAACCACCGCCGACCACGACGACCCGCTTCCCGCGGAAGTCATCGACGCCGGTGTAGTCGGCGGTGTGCAGCTGACGGCCGCGGAAGGTCTCCTGCCCGGGATAGTGCGGCCAGAACGGCCGGTCCCAGGTACCGGTCGCGCTGATCACCGCCCGCGCGGCCCACGTTTCGGCCGCGCTTGCCACGATCAGCCGATCTTCGTCGGCGCTCACCGACAAGACATCGACCGGACGATGGACCGGGAGGTCGTAGGTACGTTCGAAGCGGCCGAAGTAGTCGGAGACGACGTCGGCGGCGGGCAGCTTCGGATCCGGGGTGCCGAAGGCCATCCCGGGGAGGTCGTAGAAACCGTGCACCCTCTCCACGATCAGCGAGGGCCACCGGTACTGCCACGCACCGCCGGGCCGTTTGCCGTGGTCGAGCACGACGAAACCCGCCTCGTTGGCGAATCCCGCGCGGCGCAGGTGATACGCCGCCGACAGACCCGCCTGGCCCGCCCCGATCACCGCCACGTCGACTTCGTGATCCGCCTTCATACCGGGTTCAACGGTGGCGGGCCCCGGCTATTTCGCGCGATGCGTCACAGCCCGCACGATGGCGACGACGAGGAGCACCCCGGCGAGCACCACCAGCACCGGAGCCACCCGTTTCACCACGGATTCGCCCGCGTACTCCATCAGGTCGATGGCTTCGCCCTCCGTCACCGGCTTGACCGCTTGCAACGGCGGGCGTTCCTGGGGCTTCTCAGCCTCAGGAGTGCCGAGTTTGCCGGAGAGGCACTCCGCGAACGAGTCGAGGATCTTGCCGCCGACCTCGGAGATCATGCCCCGCCCGAACTGCGCCGGCTTACCGGTGACCGCGAGGTCGGTGGCGACGGCGCCATGGGTGACGCCGTCCTTCTCGGTCAGGGTGAGCGTCACCGTCGCCGAGGCCGTGCCCGCCCCTCGGGCGTCCTTGCCGGCGGCCTTGATCACCACCTTCTTGGCCTCGGCGTCCTTCTCGACGAAATGGCCGGTTCCCTTGTAGAGCAGGGAGATCGGCCCGAGCTTGACCTTCACCGTGCCTTTGAAGGCGTCCCCGTCGACTTCGGTGACGGTGGCGCCCGGCATGCACGGCGCCACCCGTTCCGGGTCGACGACGGCCTTCCAGACCTCGCCGACCGGGGCGGGAACGGTGAATTCGTGGTCGAGCCGCACGGGCCGACCTCCCTTCTGTCTAGGAGCCCGCGGCGGCGAGGACCGCCCGGCCGGTCAGCACCCGCGCGAGGTGCTGCCGGTATTCGACGTCGGAGTTGCCGTCGGCCGTGGGGTTCGTGCCCTCGGCCGCGCGTTCGGCGGCGCCGCGGATCGCCTCGGCGGTGGCCGCGCAGCCGACCAGCGCCTCCTCGACCCCGGCCGCCCGCACCGGCGTCGAGCCCATGTTGGTGAGCGCGACCCGCGCCTCCTCGATGGTGCCCGCCTCGGTGCGGACGCAGGCCGCGACCGCGACCATCGACCACGCCTGCGCGACCCGGTTGAACTTCTCGTAGTGGGCGTGCCAGCCGGTGTGCTTCGGCACCCGGACCTCGACGAGGAGTTCGTCCGCGGCGAGCGCGGTGGTGAACATGTCCTGGAAGAAGTCCGCCGCGGCCACCGTCCGCCGCCCGCCCGGCCCGGCGACGACGAGTTCGCAGCCGAGCGCGAGCACGGGCGCGAGCAGGTCACCGGCGGGATCGGCGTGCGCGATGGCGCCGCCGAACGTGCCGCGATGGCGGATCTGCGGATCGGCCACCGTGTCGGTGGCGGCCTTGAGCAACGCGGCGTGCTCGGCGACCATGGCATCCCGCTGGACGTCGTAGTGCGTGGTCATCGAGCCGATCACCAGGGCGTCGCCGTCTTCGCGGACACCGCGCAGCTCGGTGACCTTCCCGAGGTCGACGAGCGTGGTCGGGGTGGCGAGCCGCATCCGCAGCACCGGCAGCAGGCTTTGCCCACCGGCCAGCACCTTGGCGTCCTCGCCCGCCTCGGCGAGCGCACTGATCGCTTCGTCCACTGTGGACGGAGCGACGTACTCGAACGGGGCCGGGATCACTGGGCACCTCCGGTGGCGTCGATCGAACCGAGACCGCCACCGGCTTCCGAGCCCAGCCCGCCCGCGGCGGCCGACCCGTGCTGGATGGCGTGCCAGACCCGCATCGGGGTCAACGGCATTTCGATGTCGTTCACCCCGAAATGCCGGACGGCGTCGACAACGGCGTTGACCACCGCCGGGGTCGAGGCGATCGTGCCCGCCTCCCCGACTCCCTTGGCGCCCAACGGGTTCGTCGTCGACGGGGTCTCGGTGCGGTCGGTGGTGAAACTGGGCAGGTCCGCCGCCGACGGGAGCAGGTAGTCGGCGAACGTCCCGGTGGTCAGGGTGCCGCCTTCGTCGTGGACGGCCTCTTCGAACAGCGCCTGCGCGATGCCCTGCGCGAGCCCGCCGTGCACCTGGCCTTCGACGATCAGCGGATTGACTGCGACACCGACGTCGTCGACGCAGACGTAGGAGCGCAACCGTACGCGCCCGGTCTCCGTGTCGACCTCGGCCGCGCAGAGATGCGTGCCGTGCGGGAAGGAGAAGTTCTCCGGATCGAACGTGTCCGACGAGTCCAGCGAGGGCTCGACACCGTCCGGCAGGTTGTGCGCCGAGAACACGGCCCACGCGATGTCCTGGATGGACGTCGAGGAATCCGTGCCCTTGACCGAGAACTTGCCCGCCGAGAATTCGAGGTCGTCCTCGGAACATTCCATCAGATGCGCCGCGATCGGCTTGGCCTTGGCGAGCACCTTGTCCGCCGCCTTGACCACCGCGATCCCGCCGACCACCAGCGACCGGGAGCCGTAGGTGTCCATGCCCTTGTGCGAGGACTGGGTGTCGCCGTGGATCACCTCGATGTCCTCGAACGGGACGCCGAGTTTGTCGGCGACGATCTGGCTCCACGCCGTTTCGTGGCCCTGTCCGTGCGCGGAGGCGCCGGTGATGACCTCGATCTTGCCGGTGGGCAGCACCCGGATCTCCGCGTGCTCCCAGCCGCCCGCCGCGTAGTCCAGCGAGCCGAGCACCCGCGACGGCGCGAGACCGCACATCTCGGTGAACGTCGAGATGCCGATGCCGAGCTGCACCGGATCGCCCGATTCCCGCCGTTCCTTCTGCTCGCGGCGAAGGCCGTCGTAGTCGAAGAGCTCCTTGGCCTTGGCGGTGGCGGCCTCGTAGTTGCCCGAGTCGTAGGTCAGCCCGGCCACCGTGGTGAACGGGAACTCCTCGTGCTTGATCCAGTTCTTCTCGCGGATCTCCATCGGGTCCATGCCCAGCTCGACGGCGAGTTCGTCCATCATCCGCTCGATCCCGAACGTGGCCTCCGGCCGCCCGGCGCCGCGATAGGCGTCGGTGAGCGTGGTGTTGGTGAACACGTTGGTGCAGGCGAAGTGGTACGCCGGGAACTTGTAGATCGCGTTGAACATGAACGCGCCGAGGATCGGCACGCCGGGGCCGACGAGGCCGAGATACGCGCCCATGTCGGCGAGCAGTTCGACCTTGAGGCCGGTCACCGTGCCGTCGCGGTTCGCGGTGATGGTGAGGTCCTGGATCTGGTCGCGGCCGTGGTGCGCGGCGACCATCGTCTCCGAACGGGACTCGTTCCACTTCACCGGTTTGCCGAGCCGCTGCGCGATGAGCGTCGCCATCATCTCTTCCGGCAGCACGGCGATCTTGCCGCCGAATCCGCCGCCGACGTCCGGCGCGATCACCCGGACCTTGTGCTCGGGCAGGCCGAGCGTGGCCGCGGTCATCGTCTTGAGGATGTGAGGGACCTGGGTGGCCGACCACATGACCAGCTGGTTGCCCGTCGGGTCGACGACGCACGCCCGCGGTTCCATGAAGGCGGGCACCAGCCGCTGCTGGCGGAACCGCCGTTTGAGCACGACCTCGGAATTCGAGATCGCGTCTTCGACGCTGGAACCCGTTCCCGCGTCGGCCGAGTCGAAGACCCAGACCGCGTTCTGGTTGGTGCCGAGATCCTCGTGCACCAGCGGCGCGCCCTCGGCGAGCGCGTTCTCCAGGCCGAGGACGACCGGCAGCTCGTCGTAGTCGACGTCGATCGCTTCGAGCGCGTCGTGCGCTTCGGCCGACGTGCGGGCGACGACCACCGCGACCCCCTCACCGGCGAAGTTCACCGTGTCCGAGGCGAGGATGGGCCGCCGCGGCGACTTCATGTCCGGCGTGATCGGCCACGCGCACGGCATGCCGATGGCGCCCTCGGGGTCGAGGTCCTTCCCGGTGAAGACCGCGACCACCCCCGGCGCGGATTTCGCCTCGGTGACGTCGATCGAGACGATCTTGGCGTGCGCGAACGGGCTGCGGAGCACCGCGAGATGCAGCATGCCGGGCAGGGTCAGGTTGTCGGTCCAGCGGGTCCTGCCGGTGATGAGGCGCTCGTCCTCCTTGCGGCGACGGGACTTGCCCACCTCCGGTTCGATCGTGGAGGTCATCACTCACCACCCGCGCCGACACGGGAGGCGGTGTCCGAGGCGAGCCGCTCGGCCTCGGGACCGGCGCCGGGCCGCATCTCGTGGGCGGCGTCGCGTACCGCGCGGACGATGTTCTGGTAACCCGTGCACCGGCACAAGTTGCCTTCGAGTCCTTCGCGGACCGCCTTCTCGTCCGGATCGGGATTGTCGGCGAGCAGGTCGATCGACTGCATGATCATGCCGGGAGTGCAGAACCCGCACTGGAGCGCGTGATTCTCGTGGAAGGCCTTCTGCACCGGATGCAGTTCGCCGTCGCGGGCGAGTCCCTCGATCGTGGTGACCTCGCAGCCGTCGGCCTGGACCGCGAGCACCGAACAGGATTTCACGCTGTGCCCGTCGAGGTGGACGGTGCAGGCACCGCAGTTGCTGGTGTCGCAACCGACCACGGTGCCTACCTTCCCGAGCCGTTCGCGCAGATGATGCACGAGGAGGGTGCGGGGCTCGACGTCGTCTGTGTAGCTGGTGCCGTCGACGGTGACGGTGATGCGCATCAGGCCTCCAAAAGCAAGAGAAACCCCGCGCTGGTCCGGGGTCGTTCGGGAGCGGCCGGTCATTCGGTTGTCACGGACCGACCCCGGAGCGACCGTGATCGGACTCACAGTCGAGCGTGCTACGTTGGGTGCGTTAGAGCAACCCCCGGCGGGGGGTCTTACCGACTCGTGAGTGGCAAGGACGGTTTTAAACCTCCTTTCGACAAACCAGGGCAGGGGGGGGTAGCCCCGGGGGTACCGGTGGCGGGGCGGGGACCCG
>NZ_JBHXIB010000008.1:151550-159304 GCF_042723975.1 Amycolatopsis sp. NPDC058340
GGGGCAACAACACACCCCCGCGGGGGGGATCAAACCCAACTGTTTGGCGCAATACTATCTAACAACCATCCTTGCCACTCACGAGGCCAGGTGGCGTTCGCACCGGTGATCACGGTGGCGACGCGGTCACCCGGGATGCCGTGCACGGTCAGCGCGGCCAGGCCGGCGGCGCCGGCGGGTTCGGGCAGGACGCCGAGGGTTTCCGCGCCCAGCCGCATGGCCGCCCGCAGATCGTCGTCCTCGACCAGGACGAAGTCGTCCACGAGCGACCGCATCCGCCGGACCGACTCGGGCTCCGGGGTGCGGATCGAAATCCCGCCGGCGAACCAGTTGGCCCGGTCGACGGTGACCGGCTCGCCCGCCAGCCAGCTCTTCGCCATGGCGGGCGCCGACGTGGTTCCGACACCGACGATCCGGACGTCCGGGATATGCGCCTTGAGCCAGAGCGCGACGCCGGCGATCAGCGCGCCGTCCCCGACCGGGAGCACGACCGTGTCGATCTCGCCCGCCTCCGCCAGTTCCAGGCCGATCGTGCCCGCCCCTTCGGAGATCGCGGGTTCACGTCCGTCGACCACGAAGACCCGGTCCGGGGCTTCCGCGGCGAAGGCGGACGCGGCGTCCTTCGCCTCCCCCTCGACCCGGCGCACCCGCGCGCCCAGTGTCTTCATCCGCCGCAGCTTGACCGGGGAGATCCCGGCCGGGACGAACACTTCGGCCCGCAGACCCCGCTTCCGGGCGGCGAACGCGACGGCCTGCCCGAAGTTGCCACTGGTCGCGCACACCATCGTGGTGCCCGGCTCCAGTCCGGCGGCGAAGTAGTCCGCGCCGCGGCCTTTGAAACTGCGCAACGGATTCAGCGTTTCGACCTTCACCAGCACGTGCCGCCCGAGCCGGTCGTTCAGCTGTTCGTCGCTGTACTGCGGGGAGTTGAGGAAAACGGGATCGATCACCTTCGCCGCCTCGGCGACGTGGTCCAGCTGCAGGTCGATGTCGGTCATGAGGCCCAAGCTAGGCCGGAAGCCGATCATGCCGATTGTAAATTTTCCCGCCCGCGTGCAAAAATCTTGCGTGCCTCTCGACGAGATCGACCATCTGCTGCTCGACCTCGTCCAGGCCGACGCCACCCGCCCCCTGCACGACTTGGGCGACGCCGTCGGCCTCTCCCCCAGCGCGGTCCAGCGGCGGCTGACCCGTTTGCGGGCCGCGGGGGTGATCCGCGCCGAGGTCGCCGTCCTCGATCCGGAGACGCTCGGCGCGGGGATGACGTCGGTCGTCCTGGTCGCCCTGATCGACGACGACGAAAGGCACCACACGGGCTTCCGCGAGCGCATGCTGGCCGAGCCCCGTGTCCAGCACTGCTACAGCATCGTCGGGCAGTGGGACTACGTCGTCGTCCTGCTCACCCCGGATCTCAAGGCGAACCGGCACCTGTCGAGACGGCTGTTCGACAAGCACGTCAAACGATTCGAAACCCTGCCCGCCTTCGAGGTGATCAAGTCGAGCCAGGCGGTGCCGGTGCCCGGCGTCAGCCGTGGATCCGGCCGCTGAGCTCGGCGAGCCGCGATCCCGAGCCGCTCCAGCGCAGCGCGATGATCTCCGCCGCGATCGACACCGCGGTCTCCTCCGGGGTCCGCGCGCCGAGATCGAGACCGATCGGCGAAGACAGCCGTTCGAGCTCCGCCTCGGTGACCCCGGCTTCGCGCAGCCGCGCGAACCGGTCGTCGTGGGTCTTGCGCGAGCCCATCGCGCCGACGTAACCGACGTCGAGGCGCAACGCGACCTCCAGCAGCGGCACGTCGAACTTCGGGTCGTGGGTGAGCACGGCGATCGCGGTACGGCCGTCGACCCGGCCCGCGTCGGCTTCCGCCTTGAGGTAACGATGCGGCCAGTCGACGACGACCTCGTGCGCGTCGGGGAAGCGGCTCTTCGTCGCGAACACGGGCCGCGCGTCGCAGACCGTGACCTGGTAGCCGAGGTACGCGCCCATCTTCGCCATCGCGGCCGCGAAGTCGATCGCGCCGAAGACCAGCAGGCGCGCGGGCGGCTCGAAGGAGTTGACGAAGACCGTCATGCCCTCGCCGCGGCGCTGCCCGTCCGGCCCGTAGTGCAGGGTGCCGGTGCGGCCGCCGGCGAGCATGCCGCGCGCGTCGTCGACGACCGCGTCGTCCATCCGCGACGAACCGAGCGAACCGGCGACGCGATCCGGCCAGACGATCAGATGCTCGCCGACCATGCCCTCCCGGTCGTGCTCGATCACCGTGACCACGGCGACCGGCTGTCCACTGTGGACAGATTCGACGACGTCGCCGAGCTCCGGCATCGACTCGCGGTCGACGTGCTGGACGTAGATGTCGATGATCCCGCCGCAGGTCAGCCCGACGGCGAACGCGTCGTCGTCGGAGACGCCGTAGCGCTGCAGCACGGGTGCGCGTTCGGCGACCACCTGCCGCGCGAGTTCGTAGACGGCGCCCTCGACACAGCCGCCGGAGACGCTGCCGGTGACCGTGCCGTCCGGGGCGACGAGCATCGCCGCGCCGGGGCTCCGCGGCGCCGACGAGAACGTCGCCACCACCGTGCCGACCCCCACCGTCTCGCCTGCCGCCCAGCGGCGGTGCAATTCGTCCAGTACGTCACGCATCGGCGATCTCCACCAGAAGTCGTTCCAATGTGGCCAAACTGTGCCCGGCGAGCAGCCGATCGAGGTACGGGAGCGCGGCCACGATGCCGGACTGCACGGGAGCGTAACCAGCGCGCCCCGCGTGCGGATTCACCCAGAATACGACGTGCGCGAGCCGCCGCAGCCTGGCGAGCTGCTCGCCGAGCAGGGCGGTGTCTCCCCGTTCCCAGCCGTCGGAGAACACGGTGACCACGGATCGCCTGGCCACACCCCGTTGTCCCCACCGGTCGAGGAACGCCCGGAGGGTCTCGCCGAGCCGGGTCCCGCCCGCGAAATCGGGGACCGCGGCGGCCGCGGCGAGCATCGCGTGCTCCGGATCGCGCAGCCGGAGCTGGCGGGAGACCCTGGTGAGCCGGGTGCCCAGCGTGAACACCTCGACCCGGCCGGGAGCGCGCCGGGCGACGACATGCGCGAACCGCAGCAGCGCGTCGGCGTACGGCCCCATCGAGCCGGAAACGTCGATCAGGAGGACGAGGCGGCGTGGTTTGGTGCTCCGCCGCCGATACGCCAGGCGTACGGGCTCGCCGCCTCCGGCCAGCATCGCCCGGAGCGTGCGCGACGGGTCGAGAGCGCCCCGGCGGGCGGCCCGACGGCGCGGCGACGACCGTGGCGGGAGCGCCGGGCGCAGCTTCGCGAGCAGTTCCCGCAGGTGGGCGCGTTCGGCGACGCTCAGTTCGGCGAGGTCTCGGTGTCGCAGGATCTCTTCCTCGCTCGCCGCCACGCGGAGTTCGTCGGGCTCCGCGCCGGATTCGCCCTGGCCCGCGTGCGCGAGCGTCGCGATCCTGGCGCGCTTCGGAGCCGCCTCGCGGCCTCGCCGCCGTGGTCCGGCTTCCTGTTCGGTGAACCAGCCGTCGAACGCGGCGTCGTAGCGCGGGATGTCGTCGGGGTCCGCGCACAGCGTCAGCCGTCCGGCCCAGTACAGCTGTTCCGGATCGGCCAGGTCGATCGCGCCGACGGCGTCGAGATACGCCCGCACCCGGTGCGCGTCGCACGGCAGACCGGCTTCGCGCAATGCCTCCGCGAAGCCGACGAAGCCCGCCAGTGGATCGCTCACCCCTCCATTGTGCGCGCGTTTCGTCCTCTGGATGCGGTTCTTGCGCGTGCAAGGACCGCATCCAGAGGACGAAACGCGGGTCAGCGGCGGGCGAAGGCCGGGGTCTTCTCGCGCAGGGGGCCTACGCCGCCCAAGAAGGCCGCGAGGGCGGTGAGCTGCGGGAACCGGTCCGACATCCGGAGGATCAGGGGGACGGTGCGCTCGTTCAGCGTCCCGTCGAGGGCGGGCTCGATGAGCATCTTGTGCTCCCCCAGTTGCTGCGTCTGGATCAGGGTGACGGCGAAGTTCCGGCGGCGCTGTACCCGGCCCAGGTCCCGCGCGGTCAGCGTGCCGCGCAGCAGCGGGGCGGCGAGGATCCTCGCGGCCGCCACGGCGTCCTGGATCGCGACGTTGACGCCCATCCCGCCGGCGGGCGACATCGCGTGCGCGGCGTCACCGATGCAGAGCACCCGCTCGGAGTACCAGTGCGGGAGCTTGGACATCCGGACCTTCAGCAGTTTGACGTCGTCCCAATCGCGGATCTCGGCGAGTTCGCGCTCTCCCCAGCCGAACAGGCCGCCGATCCGTTCGCGGAACTTCTCGATGCCCTCGGCACGCAGCGCCTCGTCCTGTCCCTTCCTGATCAGGTACGAAGTCTGGTAGTAGTCGCCGCGGTCCATCGTCATCCCGGCGAGGCCGTTCGCGAAACAACCGAAGACCTCGGCCGTTTCACCCGTCTCCTCGAATTTGGGCACGCGGACCCACCACACGTCCATCGGCACGTCGTACTCGTCCGGTACGAGCCCCGCTTCCGCGCGCACCAGGGAATCCCGGCCGTCGCAGCCGACCACGAGCGTCGCGGCCAAGTCCCGTTCCACGCCTTCGGAATCGCGGTAACGCACCCCGCCGCCCTCGCGGAGACCGATCACCTCCGCCCCCATCCGCAGGGTGAACGCCGGTTCGGCGGCGGCCGCTTCGGCGAGCAGGTTCAGAAAATCCCACTGCGGGACCATCGCGATGTACTTGTGCGGCCCGGGGATCCGGCTGAAATCGGCGGCGACGATCGTCGCGTCGCCGATCAGCATCCGCATCTTCTCCAGCCGTTTCGACGGGAGTTCCGCGAACCGGTCACCGAGCCCGAGTTCGTCGAGCAGCATCAACGTCGGCGGATGCACCGTGTCACCGCGGAAATCGCGGAAGAAGTCCTTGTGCTTTTCGAGAACGGTGACCTCGACCCCGGCCCTGGCCAACAGGAGTCCGAGCACCATCCCCGCCGGACCGCCCCCCACCACACAACACCGTGTACGTTCCATATCCGAGTTGTAGCGCCCCCGTCGGGCGGTCGCCACGTATTCGGCTCCGAAGAGGACCTAGGTCCTGAGGCCGGCGATGAGGACCTCGACCATCTTGCGCGCGTTGTAGCGCGGATCGCTTTCGGCGCCGATGCAGAGGTTTCCGACGCCGCGCATGACTTCGAGCGCCTCCAGGTCGGAGCGGATCTCGCCCGCCTCCGCCGCCGCGTCGAGCAAGCGGGCGCACACCGGCAGGAGGGTGTCGAGGAAGTAGGTGTGCAACGTCTCGAATCCGGCGTTGTCCGACTGCAGCACCGCCGCCAGACCGTGTTTGGTGACCAGGAAATCGACGAACAGGTCGATCCAGCGCTTCACCGCCTCGTACGGGGAATCGCTCGACGCGAGCAGTTCCGGTCCGGCTTCGGCGCACGCGTCGACCTGGTGCCGGTAGACGGCGATGATCAGGTCGGCCCTGGTCGGGAAATGCCGGTAGATCGTGCCCATCCCGACGCCGGCCTTGGCCGCGATGTCGCGGACCGGCGCCTCGACGCCCGAGGTGACGAAGACTGCCGCGGCGGCGTCGAGCAAGGTCTTCTCGTTGCGGCGGGCGTCGGCGCGTTTGGCCTTCGTGCCCTCGTCACTCATCACGCGCTCCTCCCGAGGTTGCCAAACGGAACAGTGCTCCGTATCGTTAGCGGAGCAACGTTCCGCTTGCTTATCTTGCCATGGAGGACATCGTCATGCAGTACCGCACCTTGGGCAGGACCGGTGTCCAGGTCAGCACTCTCGCGCTGGGCGCGATGAACTTCGGCGCGATCGGGCGCACCACCCAGGACGAGGCCACCGCCATCGTCGACGCCGCGCTGGCGGGCGGCGTCAATCTCATCGACACCGCCGACATGTACAGCGCCGGCGAGTCGGAGAAGATGGTCGGGAAGGCCATCGCCGGCCGCCGCGAAGACATCGTGCTCGCCACGAAGGCGAGCATGCCGATGGGCGAGGAGCGCAACCACCAGGGCGCCTCACGTCGCTGGCTGGTCACCGAACTGGACAACAGCCTGCGCCGCCTCGGGGTCGACCACGTCGATCTCTACCAGGTCCATCGCTGGGACCCGAGGACCAGCGACGAGGAAACCCTTTCCGCGCTGACGGATCTGCGGCGGGCGGGGAAGATCCGCTACTTCGGTTCGTCGACCTTCCCCGCGTATCGCATCGTGCAGGCGCAGTGGGCCGCTCGCGAACACCGGCTGGGCCGGTACGTCACGGAGCAGCCGAGCTACTCGATCCTGCAGCGCGGGATCGAAACGCATGTGCTGCCGGTGACCGAGGAGCACGGGATGGGTGTGCTGGCGTGGAGCCCGCTCGCGTCCGGCTGGCTGTCCGGCGCGGTCCGGGAAGGACGCGAGATCGGCACGAACCGCTCGGCCGTCCTGCCACAGCGTTTCGACCTGACCCGGCAGGCCAACCGGACGCGGCTGGAGGCGGTCGAACGGCTGGTCAAGGTCGCCGATCAGGCCGGGCTGAGCCTGATCCAGCTCGCGCTCGGCTTCGTCGTCGCGCATCCGGGGGTGACGAGCGCGATCATCGGGCCCCGCACGCTGGAGCACCTCGAGTCGCAGCTCGCCGCGGCGGACACGGTGCTGCCGTCCGACGTACTCGACGCGATCGACGAGATCGTCGCCCCGGGCACCGACCTCGCCCCGGAGGAGAAACACGACACCCCGCCCGCGCTGCTCGACGCGTCGCTGCGGCGCCGCTGACCCCTCAGGCGAGCAGTTTGTCCAGTTTGGCCCGGACCCGGTCCAGGTCTTCGCTGTACTTGAGCACCGAACCGAGGGTGCGGGCGGCGGCCGCGGCGTCCAATTCGGACATCCCGAGCGCGAGGAGCGCCTGAGCCCAGTCCAGGGATTCCGCCACCCCGGGCGGTTTCAGCAACTCCATCGCGCGGAGCCGGTGCACCGCGGTCGCGACCTGGGCCGCCAGCGCCTCGCCGAGACGCGGGATTTTGCGGCGCAGGATCTCGACCTCGCGGCCCAGGTCGGGATGTTCGAGCCAGTGATAGAGACAGCGGCGCTTCAGCGCGTCGTGCACCTCCCTCGTCCGGTTGGAGGTGAGCACCACGAGCGGCGGATGCTCGGCGCGCACCTCGCCGAACTCGGGGATCGTCACCGCGTTCTCGTCGAGGAGTTGCAGAAGGAAGGCTTCGAACTCGTCGTCGGCCCGGTCGATCTCGTCGACCAGCAGGACACACGGCGCGGTCTGCAACGCCTTCAGCAGCGGCCGGGAGAGCAGGAAACGTTCGGTGTAGAGGGACTGTTCGGCGGCCTCGACGTCGAGGCCGCCGTCACCGGCGGCTTCCAGCGCCCGCAGATGCAGCAGCTGACGGGGGAAGTCCCATTCGTACAGTGCCTGCGCCGCGTCGATCCCCTCGTGACACTGGAGCCGGATGAGCGGCAGGTCGAGCGCTTCGGCCAGTCCCAGTGCGAGCGAGGTCTTGCCGGTACCCGGTTCGCCCTCGCAGAACAACGGGCGGCCGAGCGCCACGGCGAGGAACCCGGCCGTGGCGATGCCGTCGTCGGCGAGATAGCCGACCGTTTCGAGGGCTTCGGCCAGTTTCTCGGGCGATTCGACGGTCACTCGCCGATGGTAAGCCTCAGCGGGCCGGAGATCAGCCCGGCTGGACGATGTCGCGAAAGCCACTTTCGCAACCTTCAACGTCGCGAAAGTGGCTTTCGCGACGTCCGTCGGCAGT
>NZ_JBHXIB010000008.1:159312-221347 GCF_042723975.1 Amycolatopsis sp. NPDC058340
TTTTGCTACGCCCCGGGGGGGTTTATCCCCGGGGGGTGTTGTTTGTCGACAAACCAAAAGTCCACACAATACCCGGCCCTTGCGGGGCCTTCCCCCACGTCCGTCGGCAGCCGGCCGGCCGTGAAGGCGAATGCGCCACTCGCATCGCGGAGATCAGCCCGGAAGATCCTCGGGGCGGTCCACGTCGTGCCCGGTGCCGAGGTCACCGCATTCCACGAGCCTCAGGTCGTGGCGCGCTCGGAGCCAGTCGCGGGCGCCCTTGTCCCCCGACGCGCCCGCGACGATCTCCGGCCACCAGCGACGGCCGAGAACCACGGGATGACCGGGAACACCGTCGTAAGCCGCACGCGCGACGGTGTTCTCATCGGCCCCGCCGGCGACCCGGCGGACCACTTCGGCACCGACCCCGGGCAGATCCACGAGGTGCACGACGGCGGCTTCGGCGCCGGTTTCGCTGAGCGCGCGCAGACCCGCGCGCAGTGACGCGCCCATGCCGGACTCCCAGTCCTCGGCCACGACAGCGACCTCGGGATCGGGCAGGAGCGCGCGGGCTTGCCCGGCCGAGGCGCCCAGCACCACCCGGACCGGGCCGCAGCCCGCTTCGGCGAGTACCCGCAGCGACCGGACGACGAACGGCTCGCCGTCGAGGACCGCCAGCGCCTTCGGCCCGCCGAACCGGCGCCCGGCCCCGGCCGCGAGGAGCAGCCCCGCGACCTCAGCCATGCCTCGCCCTGGTCGGTGGCGCCGAGGCCAGATCGGCCTCGATGGCCCGCGCCGCCGAAAGCAGCGACGGCAGCAGTTCCTTCTCGACCGACTCCGGAGTCGTGCGGCTGGCGTGGGTGGAGAGGTTGACCGCGGCCACGACCTTCCCCCGCCGGTCCCGGATCGGCGCGGCGATCGAGCGAAGGCCCTCTTCGAGTTCCTGGTCGACCATCGCGTAGCCCTGCCGGTAGACCTTCTCCAACTCGGCGAGCAGATCTTTTTGCCTGGTCAGCGTGCGATCGGTCAGTTTCTCGAGTTTGGCCGCGTCGAAGTAGCCGTGCAGGTCGTCGTCCTCCAGCCCGGCCAGCAGGACATGCCCCATCGACGTCGCGTGGGCCGGGAAACGGGTCCCCACGTTGATGCTGACGGTCATGATCCGCGAGACGGCCACGCGGGCGACGTAGACGATGTCCGGGCCTTCGAGCACCGAGATCGAACTCGACTCGTGCACCTCGGCGGAAAGCCGTTCGAGATGAGGCTGGGCGACCTCCGGCAGCGACAGGCTCGACAGGTACGAATAACCGAGTTCGAGGACCCGCGCGGTGAGCGAGAAGTACTTGCCGTCCGTGCGCACATACCCGAGGTCGACGAGGGTGAGCAGGAACCGGCGGGCGGCCGCCCTGGTCAGCCCGGTCGCACGGGCGACGTCGCTCAGCGTGAGTTCGGCCGCGTCCTCGTTGAACGCCTTGATCACGGCCAGCCCGCGCTCCAGCGACTGGACATGATGCGCCCCGCGCTCGGTCACCTCGCCTTCGTCCATATGAGAACCCTAGCTCTCACCCTCCTTCTGGGCCGCAGGCTCACCGAGTTCGGCCAGTACGCGCTGGGCCACGGCGAAGGCCGCGTTGGCGGCCGGGGCACCGGTGTACACGGCGGTGTGCAGCAGTACCTCGGAGATCTCCTGCGCGGTCAGTCCATTGTGGACGGCGGCGCGGACGTGCATCGCGAGCTCGTCGTGGGCGTGCAGCGCGGTGAGCGCGGCCAGGGTGACACAGCTGCGGGTCTTGCGGTCGAGCCCGTCACGCGACCAGACCGATCCCCAGGCGCCCCGGGTGATGTAGTCCTGGAACGGGCGGCTGAACTCGGTCGTGCGCGCGACGGCTCGATCGACGTGCTCGTCCCCGAGGACCTCGCGGCGCACCTTCATGCCGGTCTCGTACGGGTCTTCGCTCATCGGGCGGCCTCCAGCTGGTCGAGGATCAAGGCGCTGAACCGCTCCGGCTGCTCGAAACTCCCCAGATGCGCGGCTCCGTCGACGACCTCGAGCCGGGCGTCCGGGATACCGGCGGCGATCACCTCGGCGTGCTCGACCGGGGTGGCCGGATCCTGTGCCCCGGCGATGACCAGGGTCCGCGCCGCGATCTTGGGCAGCTCGCCGACGAGATCCATCCGTTCGATGGCCTGACAGGACGCTGCGTATCCCTCGGCGGGGACGCCCGCGATCATCTCGCGCAGATACTCGGCCTGTTCCGGATACGCGGCGGCGTACCCGGGGGTCAGCCAGCGGCCGACCCCGGCCTCGGCGACCGCCGCGGTGCCGTGCTCCCGGACCGTCTTCGCCCGGTCCGCCCACATGCTCGGCGGCCCGAGTTTCGCGGACGTGCAGCACAGCACGAGACTCGCGATCCGGTCCGGCGCGTTCACGCCGAGCCACATCCCGGTCATCCCGCCGAGCGAGAGCCCGACGACATGGGCTCGTTCGGCACCGTGCTCGTCGAGCAGCGCGAGCAGGTCGCCGCCGAGATCCGCGAGCGTGTACGGCCCGGCCGGCACCGGGGACGCGCCATGGCCGCGGGTGTCGTACCGGATCACCCGGAAACCCCGCGCCACCAAGGGTTTCACCTGCGGTTCCCACATGCGGTGATCGCTGCCGAGCGATCCGCTGAACACCACGACCGGACCGTCGGCGGGCCCCTCCGCGATGCTGTGCACCTTCACCGGCTGGGATATCGAGAACCGGGACATCGAAGACCTAGACATCGAAGAACACCGTCTCCCCTTCGCCCTGCAACCGGATGTCGAACCGGTAGCCGTCGCCGGCCTTGGTGGCGATCAGGGTGCCCTTGCGCTCCTCCGGGACCGACGCGAGCACCGGATCCCCGGAGTTGTCGTTGTCCTCGAAGTAGATCCGTGTGACCACCCGGTGCAGAAGCCCGCGCGCGAACACCGAGACGTCGATATGCGGCGCCTGTGTGCCGCCCGCCGGGCCGGGCAGCGAGCCGGGCATGATCGTCCGGATCTCGTAGCCGCCGTTCGTGTCGGTGGGACAGCGGCCGAACCCCCGGAACCCGCTCGCGACCGCTCCGCGCGGGTCGTCGGGGTGATCGAACCGGCCTTCGGCGTCGGCCTGCCAGGTCTCGATCATCGCGTCGGGCACCGGCTCGCCCGCGCCGTCGAGGACGCGGCCGTGGACGCGGATCGCGGCCGGTTCGCCCGCGGGGACGACGTCCGGCCCGTCCGGCCAGGGCAGGCCGATGGACAGGTACGGGCCGACGGTCTGGGAAGGCGTCGTCTCCGGCATCAGTGCTCGTCCTCCTCGTCTTCGAAGACCGAAGCCTCGCGGCCGCGTACGACGATGTCGAACTGGAAGGCCAGCGCCCACTCGGCTTCCGTGCGGTCGAGGTCGAAGCGCGCGATCATCCGCTGCCGCGCCTTCTCGTCCGGGATGGAGTTGAAGATCGGGTCCTGCGAGAACAGCGGGTCTTCCGGGAAGTACATCTGGGTGACGAGCCGCTGGGTGAACGCGCTGCCGAAGACGGAGAAGTGGATATGCGCCGGCCGCCAGGCGTTGTCGTGGTTCTTCCACGGGTACGCGCCCGGTTTGATGGTGGTGAAGGTGTAGCGCCCTTCGGAGTCCGTGAGCGTCCGGCCCGCTCCGTCGAAGTTCGGGTCCAGCGGCGACGGCCAGCGGTCACCGGTGTGCCGGTACCGGCCGCCCGCGTTCGCCTGCCAGATCTCCACGAGAGAATCGCGGATCGGCCGCCCGTCGCCGTCGAGCAGCCTCCCGGTGACGATGATCCGCTGCCCCTGCGGCTCCCCCGCGTGGCCCTTGGTGAGGTCGTTGTCGAACTCGCCGATCCGGCCGGGGCCCAGCGCGGGCCCGGTGACCTCGGTCAGCAGATGCGGGAGCACGATCAACGGTTCCTTGGGGTGCCGCAGCGCCGTCGACCGGTATCCGGCGAAGCCGAGCGGCGGATGCGTGCCCTCCGGGTCGCGCCGGTAGCGCGGGAGCCTCAGTTCTGCGGGTGCGGACATGCTGTTCCCTCCAGCGCTGGTCAGTGGGTCACTGGGCTTCGAGGACGACGGCCAGCCCCTGGCCGACGCCGATGCAGATGGCGGCCAGACCCCATCGGCCGCCGGTGCGGCGAAGGTGGTGGGCCAGGGTGCCGAGGATCCGGCCGCCGGAGGCGCCCAGCGGATGCCCGATCGCGATCGCGCCGCCGTTCACGTTGACGATCTCCGGGTCGAGCTTCGACCAGTCCCGCAGGCAGGCCAGCGACTGCGCGGCGAAGGCCTCGTTCAGTTCCACCGCCGCCAGGTCCTCCCAGCCGATCCCGGCCCGTGCCAAGGCGATCTCGGCCGCGCGCACCGGGCCGATGCCGAAGACGTCCGGGTCGACGCCCGCGGCGCCCCGGCCGGCGATCCGGGCCAGCGGTGCCTTGCCGAGCCGTTTCCCGGCCGCCTCGTCGCCGAGCAGCAACGCGGAGGCGCCGTCGTTCAGCGGCGACGCGTTCGCGGCCGTGACCGTCCCTTGTGGACGGAAGACGGGCTTGAGCTTCGCGAGCTTCTCCGGGCTGGAGTCCGGCCGGATGCCTTCGTCACGGGTGAGCTCGACACCTTCGACCGGGACGACGTGGTCGTCGTAGAACCCGTCGTCCCAGGCTCGGGCGGCGTTGACGTGGCTGCGGACGGCGAACGCGTCCTGCTCGTCGCGGCCGATGCCGTAGCGCTCCGCGAGCTGCTCGGTGGACTCGCCGAGCGAGACCGTCCACTGCTCGGGCATCTTCGGGTTGACCATGCGCCAGCCCAGCGCGGTGGAGTACAGCGTCTGGTTGCCCGCCGGGAAGGCCTTCTCCGGTTTCTGCATGACCAGCGGCGAGCGGCTCATCGACTCGACCCCGCCCGCGACGGCGAGCGAGGCGTCGCCGACCTGGACCGACCGGCTGGCCTGCATGACCGCGTCGAGGCCGGAGCCGCACAGCCGGTTGACCGTGGCGCCGGGCACGGTCGTCGGCCAGCCCGCCAGCAGCGCCGCCATCCGCGCGACGTTGCGGTTGTCCTCACCCGCGCCGTTGGCGTCGCCGAGCACGACCTCGTCGACGGTGGCCGGGTCGAGGTCGTTGCGCTCGGCCAGTGCCCGCAGCACGGTGGCGGCGAGATCGTCCGGGCGCACGCCGGACAGGGCGCCGCCGTACTTGCCGAACGGGGTACGGATGGCGTCGAACAGGAAGACGTCGGTCATGCGCTCGCCCTTTTGAGGTCTCGGAGGATGCGGAGCTCTGTCTCTGTCGGCGCCGGGGTGGTGCCCAGGTCGCCGGACACCTTCAGTTTCCACCCGGTCGCCTCGACGACCTGATCGACCTCGACGCCGGGGTGCAGCTCGGTGAGCGTGAGCTCGGCGGTCTCGGGGTCGGGCCGCATCAGGCCGAGGTCGGTGACCACCAGCGTCGGCCCGGCGCCGGGGAGGCCGAGGCGCTCGCGATCGCCCTTGCCGGTGCCGTGGCCGAACGACGTCACGAAGTCGACCTTCTCGACGAACGTGCGGGTGCTCTGCCGGAGCACGACGAACACCTCGCGGCAGGACGCGGCGATCTCCGGCGCGCCGCCCGCGCCCGGCAGGCGCACCTTGGGGTTGGCGTAATCCGGGCCGATGACGGTGGTGTTGATGTTGCCGAACTTGTCCAGCTGGGCGGCGCCGAGGAAGCCGACGTCGATCCGTCCCGGCTGGAGCCAGTAGTTGAAGACCTCGGGGACACTGACCACGGCGTCCGCGGTGTCGGCGAGTTCGCCGTCGCCGATGGACAACGGGAGCCTGGTCGGTTTGGCGCCGAGACATCCGGATTCGTAGATCAGCGTCAGATTCGGCGCGTGCCCGCGGCGGGCGAGGTTGGCGGCCGTGCTGGGCAGGCCGATGCCCACGAAACAGGACATCCCGTCGCCGAGCGCGCGGGCGGCGGCGACGCTCATCATCTCGTCGGAGGTGTACTCGGTCATGCCTTCACTCCCGTCAGCTCGTCGAGCCAGCGGGTGAAGCTCTCCCGGTCCCGGCCGATCGCGTCCCATGCCTGGTAGGCGTCGTTGTCCCGTTCGTAGTAGCCCGCCGCGTACGACGGCCGCGCGCCGCCGGGCACCTCGGCCACGGCGGTGACGGCCCACGACGGCAGCACGATCGCGCCCGGACGGGGCTCCAGCTCGTCGACGACCTCCTCGACGGTGACCAGCGACCGTTTCGCCGCGAGCACCGCCTCCTTCTGGACGCCGGTGATACCCCAGATCTGGACGTTCCCGGACCTGTCGGCGCGCTGGGCGTGCACGATGGTGACGTCCGGGTTGAGGGCGGGGACGGCGGCCAGCCGCTCACCGGTGAACGGGCAGGTGATGGGCTTGATCGTGTCGGTCTGCGCGGGAAGATCCGTGCCGGTGTAGCCGCGCAGGACGGCGAACGGCAGCCCCGAAGCACCGGCGACGTACCGATTCGCCATGCCCGCGTGACTGTGTTCCTCTATCTCCAGCGGCACCGGCCAGGAGTGCTGGACCGCGTCACGGAACCGGTGCAGCGAGCCGACCCCGGGGTTGCCGCCCCACGAGAAGATCAGCTTGCTCGCGCAGCCCGCGCCGATGAGCTGGTCGTAGACGATGTCGGGCGTCATGCGGATCAACGTCAGCCCGGTGCGGCGCTGGCGGATGATCTCGTGGCCTGCGGCCACGGGGATGAGGTGCGTGAAGCCCTCGAGCGCGACGGTGTCCCCGTCGTGCACCAGCCGTGCCACGGCCTCCTTCAACGACAGCAGCTCCGCCATCCCCACACTCCCAGGCAGTCCATGTTCCGTTCGGATCGCGCACACATGTTCTGCATATGAACATAGCTCAGCCGGCGCGCCCGTGCAACCAAGCGCGATAGCGGCGCAGCGCGACGGCCTGCAGCACCGTCTCCACCACGAGCGCCAGTTTCGGGTCGATGCCGGGCCTGGTGCGCCGTCCCGCGCCGAGCCGGCGCAGCTGCCGCCGGACGCGGGCCATGCTCGCGGCGGACGCGACGGCCTTGTCCGCGATCCGGACCGGCGCGAGTTCCACATCGGCGTCCGCGTCGTGCCGCCATTTGGCGGGCAGCCCCGGATCGACGGCCAAGGCGGTGCCCATACCGACGAGTTCCACACCGCTCGCGAGGACTTCTTCCGCGACACGCCTGCGGACCACGCCGCCGGTCAGCATCAGCGGCAACGCGCTGGTCCGGACGAGCTGTTCGGCCAGTGACAGGAAATAGGCCTCCCGCGCACGAGTGCGGTCGTCGCCGGACTGACCGGTCATCGCGGGGCTCTCGTAACTGCCGCCCGACAGTTCGACCAGGTCGACACCGAGCGGAGCGAGCATCGCGATGACCGACGCGGCGTCGTCGGCGTCGAAACCGCCGCGCTGGAAGTCCGCGGAGTTGAGCTTGACGACGACGGCGAACCCGGGCGCCACGACGGCGCGGACCGCGCGGACGACGTCGAGCAGGAACCCGGCCCGGTTCTCCAGGCTTCCTCCCCACCGGTCTTCACGACGATTGGCCAGCGGGGAAAGGAATTGCGAGAGCAGGTAGCCGTGCGCCGCGTGGATCTCGACGCCGTCGAAACCGGCCTCTTCGGCGCGGCGGGCGGTCTCGGCGAACCGGGCGACCGTCTCCTCGATCTGCCGCGCGGACATCTCGACCGGCTCGGCGAACCGCTTGCTGTTCTTGCCGACGTCGACACGGACGGCCGACGGCCCCCAGGCCACCCCTGGCATATCCGCCCGGATCTGGCGCCCGGGATGGTTGATCTGCATCCACACCCGCGCGCCGCCGCTCTTGGCGGCCGACGCCCACCGGCGGAACGGCTCAAGGGGCGAGCCCGCGTCGAGGACGACACCCGCCGGACCGGTGAGCGCCTCCGCGTGGACCATGACGTTGCCGGTGACGAGCAGGCCGGCCCCGCCCTCGCTCCACCGGCGATACAGCTCGAACAAGGGTTTGCCCGGCAACTGCCCGCGACTCGCCATGTTCTCCTCCATCGCGGCCTTCACCAGGCGATTCGGCAGCGTCGAGCCATTGGGAAGAGTGAGCGGCTCGAACACCGGCGAGGGGATTTTCTCGGCTGCGGATGACATCCTTGCTCCCGAACGAGGTATGTTTACATTGCTCACATGAGGATAGGAAGGGGATGTAAGCAGTGTCAACATCGACGAAGAGTGGCTACCATCACGGCGACTTGAGGGCGTCACTGCTGACCACGGCGATGCGCATGCTCGAAGCCGGCGAACAGTTCTCCTTGCGCGCCGTCGCACGCGAGGCGGGCGTCTCGGCGACGGCGCCGTACCGGCACTTCGCCGACCGGGACGCTCTGGAGTCGGCGTTGGCCGCACAAGGGTTGCGAGACCTGAAGGAAGACCTCACGAAAGGGCGCGAACTCCCGGCTTCAGCGGAGGACCTGGCCGAACTCGCGGTCGCCTACGTCGATTTCGCCCTGCGCCGACCGGCGCTGTTCCGGCTGATGTTCGGGAACGCCTGCGACACGGGGAGCGAGGAGCGCGTCCAGGCCGCGGCGGAGATCCACGACCTCCTGCGACTGGCGATGTCACAAGTGTTCTCCGCTCCCTCGGACGCGCTCGCCTCGGCGGGCTGGGCACTGGCCCATGGGCTCGCGTACTTGTTCCTGGACGGCAAGCTCCAGGTGGAGTCGGACGACGAGATCGCCGAACAGGTACGAGCCGCCTTCGCCGCGATCCTGGCGGCACGGCCGCACTAACCGGTGTTGACAGTGCTCACATCGAAACCTAGGGTCTCGGATGTAAGCATTGTAAACATCCCGGGAGATCCCGATGTCACAGGAAACGGTCACCGTCGATCTGGGTGGACGCGCGGTCGACGTCCCGAAAGGCGGCCTGTACGACCGCTACCGCATGGACACCGACCTCGACGCCGTCGCCGCCGACCCGCGTGTGAGCGGTGTCGACTTCTTCCGGCGGCTCCCCAAGGCGCGGGTCGAGTCGCCGATCGGCCCGACGCTGACGCCCAACTTCTACTACCGGATCGCGACGGCCCGGCTGACGCTGATCGCACCCTCCCGGGCGATCCGGCGCCGTCTGCCCGAAGAGCTGTCGCCGCTGGAGATCGCACCGGGCCTCGGTCTGGTGTCGGTGATGGTGTTCCGGTACGACGTCTGCGACATCGACTTCTACACCGAGGCCGCCGTGGGCGTCGCGGTCCGTCCCGCCAGGCACGGAAGGCTCGGGTTCTTCGATCTCGTGACCGGGCTCAAGAACGAGCACCTTCACTCGTACGTGCTGTCCCTCCCGGTCAGCAGCGACATCGCCCAGGTCCGCGGCCACGACGGCTACGGATTCCCGAAATGGGTGACGAGCCTCGACGTCGACATCGACGCCGAGCGCACCGAAGCACGCGTGGCGAACGACCGCGGCGAGACCGACCTCGCCCTTTCGGCGGCGACACCACGCCAAACCACGCACAAGTCCGGCGAACAGGTTTCGAGTCTCACGTCGTACACCACCATCGGGGACGCGTGGCATGCGACGCTGAGCCAGACGAACGTCCTCTCGTCCGGAAGCACGACGTTCCCGCGCGGTGCCTGCCTCCGGCTGGGCGAGGGACGCCTCTCCGATGACCTGCGCTCGCTCGACGCCCGCAAGCCGATCCGCCTCGACGTGATGACCGAAGGGCAGCTCGCGCTCCACATGCCGGTCCCCACCTCCGTCCGCGAAAAGGAGGCCCGCAAATGACCACACGCGTCTTGACCGTCGTCACCAACGTCGGCCACTACGACGAGCCGTCCCACCCGACCGGCTTATGGCTCTCCGAGCTCACCCATGCCTTCCACGTCTTCGCCGAGCGCGGCTTCGAGCAGACGATCGTCAGCCCCCAGGGCGGACGATCGCCGCTCGAACCCCGATCGCTGAAGTTCCCCAGCTACGACAAGACCGCCAAGGCCTGGCACGCCGATCCGGACCGGATGGCCTTGCTGGAGAACACCGCCGCCCCGGGCGAGATCGACTCGGCGGACTTCGACGCGATCTACTTCACCGGCGGCCACGCGGTCATGTATGACTTCCCCGACAGCGAAGGACTACAACGGATCACCCGCGAGATCTTCGAACGCGGAGGCATCGTTTCCTCCGTCTGCCACGGCTACTGCGGACTGCTGAACACGAAGCTGTCCGACGGCTCGTATCTCGTCGCGGGCCGCAAGGTCACCGGCTTCGCCTGGCGCGAGGAAGTCCTCGCGAGGGTGGACAAGCTGGTGCCCTACAACGCCGAAGAAGAGATGAAGAAACGCGGCGCGCTCTACGAAAAGGCGAAGCTGCCCTTCGTCTCCTACGCGGTGGTCGACGGCAATCTCGTCACCGGTCAGAACCCGGGATCCGCGAAGGAGACCGCGAAGAAGGTGGCGGACCTCCTGTGATCAGCCGATCCCGCTGCCGGGCGGGAACCATTCGACGGCCTTGAAGTCGCCGCTCTCGACCCGTTCGAAGGTCGCGCTGCTCAGGCACGGCGGCACGATGTGCTTCTGCTCGGGGTCGGGCGCCCAGCTGTAGCCGAGCCTGTCGCGCTTGCCGTTGTCGTACACCGTCATCCCGACCCGGCGGTCCTTGAGACCGGGGACGTTCGTGTCCTCGACGATCCCGGTGACGACGGCGACCGGACCACCGACGACCAGGCAGTCGACCCTGCCGCGGAAGTAGGCGGAGAACCCCTCACCCACGTGGCTCACCCGGAAGGTCCCCTTGCTCTCCGGGAAGAGCCCGTGCGCGTCGAAGGCGAACCGGACGTCCTGGCCGTCCTTGCGCAGCATCTTGGCGCTGCCGACCAGGCTCGGTTCGGTCGGCTTGCCCGTTTCCACGCCCGACGCCGGACCGGCCGCGACGAGTGTCGTGGCGAGGGCCATCGCGGCACCGACGGCCGCGAGTTCTCGTGATCGTTTCATGTTCCACCCCTGAAATCCCCTGGTCGCGGAGCTTTTCCGCGTTTCCGACGATCCCGGGCGCCGGACGGGTGACGACTCCCCCGCGCAGGGGAAGCACCTCCCTCATAACGGGGATTTCCGGTATTTGGGATACCAACCGTCGCCCACTAGGCTGAGCGTGTGACCTCGACGATCGCGGTGACCCGCTGGATTCCCGACGAAGCGCTGAAAGTGCTCGCCGAGGCCGGGGAGGTGAAACTGTCGCGCGCCGACCGGCCGCTGACGCCGGGCGAACTGCGTGAGTTCGTCCGTGGCTCGTCCGCGATCGTCGGCATGCTGCACGACCGGATCGACGGCGAAGTCGCCGACGCCGCCGGCCCGGGGCTGAAGGTCGTGGCGAACGTGGCCGTCGGCTACGACAACATCGACGTCCCGGCGCTGGCCGGACGCGGCATCACCGTCACCAACACCCCCGGCGTGCTCACCGACGCCACCGCGGATCTGGCGTTCGGCCTGATCCTCGCGGTCACGCGACGGCTCGGCGAGGGCGAACGGCTGATCCGCTCGCGCACGCCCTGGTCGTTCCATCTGGGTTTCCTGCTCGGCTCCTCGCTGCAGGACAAGACACTCGGGATCGTCGGGCTCGGCCAGATCGGGCAGGCGGTCGCGCGGCGGGCGCTCGGTTTCGGCATGCGGATCGTCTACTCAGGACGATCACGGGCCGCCGACGACGTCGAGAAGACGTTGGGCGCGAAGTACGTGCCCTTCGACGAGCTGCTGCGAAGCTCCGACGTCGTGTCGCTGCACTGCCCGCTCACGCCGGAGACCCGGCATCTCATCGACGCGGACGCGCTGAAGGCGATGAAACCGGGCGCGTACCTGATCAACACCACACGCGGCCCCGTCGTCCACGAGGCCGCGCTGGCCGACGCGCTCGAAGCCGGGGAGATCGCCGGTGCCGGCCTCGACGTGTTCGAAGCCGAACCCGAGGTCGAACCCCGCCTGCTGGATCGCGAAAACGTCGTCTTGACGCCGCATCTCGGATCGGCGACGGTCGAAACCCGTACCGCCATGGCCGTGCTCGCGGCCGAGAACGTCGCGTCGGTGCTCACCGGCGGAAACCCGCTGACGGAGGTTCGTCCATGACTCGTGTGGTCATCGCGCCCGACAAGTTCAAGGGAAGTTTGACCGCGGTCGAGGCCGCGGAGGCGATCGCCCACGGCGTCCGCGACGCGCTGCCCGAAGCCGAGGTCTCCTCCTGCCCGGTCGCCGACGGCGGCGAAGGAACGCTCGACGTCCTCGTCGCGGCGGGTGGCCGTCTCGTGGAGCTCCCGGTCCGCGGGCCGCTCGACGACACCGTCGACGCCCGCTACGTGACCCTCGACGGAACGGCCTACATCGAATCGGCCCGCGCGTGCGGGATCGAGTTCGTCGAGCCGAGCCCGGAGGTGGCGCTCGCCGCGCACACCTGGGGCGTCGGGGAGCTGCTCGCGCACGCGCTCGACAACGGCGCTCGACGGCTGGTGCTGACGGTCGGCGGGACGGCGAGCACCGACGGCGGCGCCGGGATGCTGGCGGCGCTGGGTGCCGGGGTCTTCGACGCGTTCGGCGCACCGGTCGGGCTCGGCGGCGGCACGCTGGGCCGGGTCGCCCTTGCCGAACTCGGGCCGGTGCGTGAACGGCTCGGCTCCGTCGAGGTCGCCGTCGCCACCGACGTCACCAACCCGTTGCTCGGCCCCCGTGGCGCGGCCGCGATCTTCGGCCCGCAGAAAGGCGCGGGCCCGCGCGAAGTCGAGCAACTGGACGAGTCACTGTCCCGCTGGGCGCAGGCGTTGCGGAACGCCGGGACCCCCGATGTCTCCGATCTTCCCGGAGCGGGCGCGGGCGGAGGGGTGGCCGCGGGCGCGATCGCCGGGCTGGGGGCGAGCGTCGAATCCGGATTCCAGCTCATCGCCGGGCTCACCGGTGTCGACGGCGCCATCGAACACGCCGACCTCGTCATCACCGGCGAAGGCTCGCTGGACGAGCAGAGCCTCGACGGCAAGGCTCCGGCCGGCATCGCGGCCCGCGCGCGGGAACACGCGGTACCGCTGATGGTGCTGGCCGGGCGGATCCAGCTGGACCGGGGCCAGCTCACCGGCCTCGGTGTCGTGGGCAGCGCCGCCCTGATCGACCACGCGCCTTCACTCGACCACGCGCGTGCGCACGCGGCGGAACTCCTGCGCGAGCGGGCCGGCGAGCTGGTCCGCGCCTGGGCCCGGACTTGAGCTTGGACCCGCCGGCTCAGCTGCCGGGCTGGGGCTGAGCCTGCGGGAGCACGGCGAAGGCGACTTCGCCGGTCTCGTCCTGCTGTACGTCGAGGACCTTGTCGTCGAGCAACGCGGCCGCTTCCGGCTCCAAGAACACCTTCGGGCCGCCGTCGGCGCCGAGTACCTTGTCGCCGCTTTCCGGCTCCGGGGCGACGGAAACCGCGAGCTGGGGACTGTCCCCCTGCTGGGAGTGCATGGCGAACCGCAGTCCGCCTCCGTCTTGGCCGTTCTCCTGCCCGGTCAGTGCGGTGATCGCCTCGGCGGCGGCTTCGGTGACTGTCAGCATCTCTGCCCTTCCTTCGTCGCGGTCTTGCACTTGACCGACCACGCTAGGGGGTGTCGGCATGGCCCGCCGTCTGAGTGAAGATCATTTCTCGCCGACGTCCGGCTCCTCTTCGGCCAGCCGCATGGCGTGCGACTCCCCTTCGCGGATCTCCGCGGGCGTGGTCCCGAACCGGTCGGCGCCGCTCCAATGCTCGGGTGGCTCGACCCCTTCTTCGAGCGGGTCGACCCGGAGTTCGTCCTCGTCGAGCGCTTCGCTGGGATCCAACGTTTCCGGCTCCGCGGTCTCACGGTCGCTCATCGGCCGCTCCCTCCTGGTCGGACGTTGACCGGGGCGTGCTGTACTCGACCCCGTCCTGGTGGCTTACCCGGCGTCTCCGCAGGCCAAACGGCGGCGCTGTCGCGGGGATCACAGTTTCTCAGGCGGTTCATTAGCTTCACAAGTTTGTGAAACAAGGAGTAGCGTCGTCGGTATGACCACCACCAGGTGGGCGCCAGGGCACCGGATCATCCGGCGCGCGCCGGAGCGGCACCACGAACTCGGCAACCATGCCGCTTGGTACGTCGTCGCCGGTGTCGCCGCCACCGGCCTGCAGGCGGTGCTGTTCCTTGTCCTGCAGCCGATCCTCGGCCCGCAACTGGCCAATCTGGTCGCGCTCGCGGTCACGACCGTCGGGAACACCGAGTTCCACCGCCGGGTCACCTTCGCCACCAGGAAGAGCCACCCGGGCAAGCGGCATTTCCAGGATCTGGTGACCTTCGCCTTCTACGCCGCGTACGGCTCGATCGTGCTCGCGTCCCTCGACGCCGTGATCACCGAGCCGACCGCACTGGAACAGACCGGCGCATTGCTCGCGGCCAGCGTCGTGGGCGGCATCGCGCGCTTCGCGGTCCTTCGCTGGTGGGTCTTCGCGCGCCGGAACGCCTAGTCTCGACCTGTGGCAGAGATCAACGGCCCGCACGACGGCGGCTCGGAACCCGACTACCGCTTCACGCTCGCCAACGAACGGACCTTCCTCGCCTGGCTCCGGACGGCGCTGGGCCTCCTGGCCGGCGGCGTCGCCGTCCATCAGCTGGTCCCCGACCCGAGCGCGCTGAGCACCGTCCTGGCGGGGCTGTGCGTCGTACTGGCCGCCGTGCTCGCGGCGAGCGCCTATCCGCGCTGGCGACAGGTGCAGACCGCGATGCGCGCGGGACGGCCGCTGCCGAAGAGCGGGATGCTGCTCGTGCTGACCGCCGGAATCCTCGTGATCACCCTGACGGCCGCGGCACTGGTGGTCTTCTCGTGAACCCGCCCGATCACGGAGCGCAAGCGGAACGGACCGGGCTGGCGTGGCGCCGGACCGCGCTCGCGGCTACTGCCTGCACACTCCTGCTCTTGCACACCGCGGCCCGGCGAGGCTGGGGCACGGCGGTCGTCCCGGTCGCGTTCGCGGGGGCCATGGTGATCACCTTCGCCGCCGTCGGCGCGATCCGTGAACGAGCACTGCGCCGCCCCGGGACTCCGAAACCTCTTAACCCGATCCTTGCTGTCACAACGTCGGCACTCGTCGTAGCGACCGCGGCCGCACTGATCGCGGTGCGCTAAGTCCCGCGCACGTCCAGCGACGCCGAAGCCCCTTTCCGCGACGCAGAGTCTCGGTTGTATTAAGGCGGCTCCGGCGAATGGGCTATCTCTAGTTGAAATCTTTACTGCCGCCCGACCGGCGCCTACGATTACGCTGCGTCGCAACGGCGGCAGATGGATCTGATCTTACGGAGCATCTGCCGCCCTCAATCGTTACGGAGTGTTGACCCCTCGACAGCGACGGTCGCAGGGTCGGCCGGGGAGGACGACCATGCAAGTAACTTCGAGCGCGTCCAGAACCGTCACCCCCGATGCTGTTCCCGGATACACGACTCCGGAGAACCTGCCTCGACCGGGCGGACGGCTGACGAAGGAGGACCTCGACCCCCTCGTCAAGGACGCGGGCGACGGGAATCCCGCGGCGATCCAGTCGCTGCTGCGGATGATCGGTCCCGTCGTGGTCCGCTACTGCCGCGCCAGAATGGGCGGCCGCGACCTGTCCTACCTGTCGGCGGACGACGTCGCGCAGGAAGTGTGCATGGCGGTGCTGAAGGCACTTCCCGGCTACCAGGATCGCGGCGGTTCGTTCCTCTATCTCGTGCACGCCATCGCCGCCAACAAGGTCGCCGACGCCTACCGCGCGGTCTCCCGTGACCGGTCCGAACCGGTACCGGAACTGCCGGAGCGGCCCATCGGCGACAACGAACCCGAAACCCACGCCCTGCACCTCGACCTCGGTGCCCGGCTCAACCGCCTGCTCTCCACCCTCCCGCGGGTGCAGCAGGAGATCCTCGCCCTCCGCATCGCCGTCGGCCTGTCCGCCGCCGAAACCGCCGAGGCGCTCGGGATCTCCGCCGGCAACGTGCGCGTGACGCAGCACCGCGCACTGGCCCGCCTGCGGACGATGGTCAAACAGGACGAGTTCTGATCTTTCCTTCCCCCTGCCGCGGGTCATCGACCGGTGGCTCCAGGCGCCCGGACCCCGCGCCGCCCACTTTCTTTCTGCCCCGGTATAAGGCCGGGAATTCGTCGTGTCTCGTGAGTGGCAAGGACGGTTCTAACCGTCCTTGCCACTCACGAGAGGCGATAGGCCCGCCGCGCCGTCCCGTCGAAGAAAGCCAGCCGCTCGGCGTCGCTCAGCGAACCCGTCAGCGAAAAGGCGGTGTCCACGACGACTTCGTACGCGGCCGCGAGTTCGCAGACCGGCCAGTCGGAGCCGAACATCAGCCGCGAAGCCCCGAAGGACTCCAGTATGTGCTCGGCCCAGCGCGCCAGCTGGCCGACCTTCCATCGCGCCCAGTCCGCCTCGGTCACCAGCCCCGAAAGCTTGCAGTACACGTTGTCCAGCTCCCCCAATGCCGCGACACCGTCCGCCCACGGCTGCCATTCGCCCGAGGCGATCGGCGGCTTCGCGGCGTGGTCGAGCACGAAGACCTGATCCGGCAACGCTTTCGCGGCGGCGAGCGCGGCGGGAAGCTGGGGTGGCTTCACCAGCAGGTCGTACGCCAGCCCGGCCTCGCCGAGAGCAGCGAGGCCGCGCCGCACGTCGGGCCGCGTCAGCCACGACGGGTCCGGCTCGTCCTCCACCTGATGCCGGATTCCCACCAACGGCCCGGAAAACGAGGCCACCCGCTCGGCGACGTCGGGCGCGGTGAGGTCGGTCCAGCCGACGACACCGGCGATGAGCGGCTCCGCCTGAGCCGCCGAAAGGAACTCGCGCGTCTCCTCCTCCGACGAGACCGTCTGCACCAGCACGGTCCCCTTCACCCCCGCCCCCTTCGTCACCGCGCGGAGATCGTCCACTGTGTACGGACGGCGGATCGGTTCCAGCGCCGTACCGGTCATCCACGGATAGTCCCGTCGCGACGGGTCCCAAAGGTGGTGGTGCGCGTCGATCACGGCTGTCCTTCCTCCCTCAGCACGGTGTCCTCACGCAACAGTCCCGCATGGATCAGGTCCGTCCACAACTCGCGCGGCACCGGCCGCCGGAACCGTTCGGCGTTGAGCCGGACCTGGCCGGGATCGTGCGCGCCGACGACGACGGACACCACCGACGGATGCGCGGCGGGCAGCGCCAAAGCGGCTTGCGGGAGTTCGACACCGTGCCGCGCGCAGACGTCGGCGATCCGCTGGGCCCGCTCGACCAGTTCGGCGGGAGCCTCGGCGTAGTCGTACATCGTGCCCGGCGTCGCGGTGGCGAGGATCCCGGCGTTGAACGCGCCGCCCGCCACCACGTCCACCCCGCGTTCCGCGCACAGCGGGAGAAGGTCGTCGAGCGCGGGCTGGTTGAGCAAGGTGTACCGGCCTGCCAGCAGGATCACGTCGAGATCGAAGCGGCGGACGAACTCCGCGAGCATCGGCGCCTGGTTCATCCCGGCCCCGATGGCGTCGACGACACCCTGCTCGCGCAATTCGAGCAGCGCGGGGAAAGCCCCGTCGACGGTGTCCTCGAAATGCTCGTCGGGGTCGTGCACGTAGACGACGTCGACGCGGTCGAGCCCGAGCCGCTCCAGACTGTCCTCAAGCGACCGGAGGATCCCGTCGCGGCTGAAGTCCCAACGCCGTTTGTACGCGGCGGGAACGACGAAACCCTGCGAGTCGGTGCGCGAAGCGCCTTCGGGATCGGGCTCCAGCACCCGGCCGACCTTGGTCGAAACGACGAAGTCCGCGCGGGGATACGCCGAAAGCGCCGCGCCCAGCCGTCGTTCCGACAGTCCGAGACCGTAATGCGGGGCGGTGTCGAAATAGCGGATGCCGTCGTCCCACGCCTGCCGGACGGTCGCTTCGGCCGTTTCGCCGGTGATGGCGTGGTACAGGTTGCCCAGCTGCGCGCAGCCGAGCCCCAGCGGGGACAGGGGGATCTTCACGGAAGCTCCCAGACGAGGCCGATACCCGAATCCTTGCCCGAGTAGTCGTCCTCGACGTCGAGCAGTTCGGACATCCGCGCCTGCCAGGGAATGTTGGCCGGATGATCGCGCAGTACCGCGCGCATCTTCGCGTAGTCCTCGACCTCCACGACGTGGAACAGGTCGAGCCCGTCCCGCCAGATCCGCCACGAACGCACGCCCGCACCGCGCAGGGCTTCGTCCAGGTCGGGCGGGATGACGGCGTGGACCGACTCGTATTCCGCCTCCTTGCCCGGCTTCAACCGGGTGTGGAGTGCCACTCTTTGTAGTGCGACACCGTGGGTCACCGCGCCTCCTTCATTCGAAACATGGCACTCTGTCAACTAACACTCAAACATCCGAGGTCTTCGGGGAGGGCGGTGGAACATGCCGGTCACCGATGTCGCGATCGACAAGATCAAGGACATGATCATCTCCGGCGAGCTGGCTCCCGGCGACAGGCTGCCGAAGGAGGCCGAACTGGCCCAGCGGCTCGGCCTGTCCCGCAGTTCGCTGCGTGAGGCGGTGAAGGCGCTGTGCCTGATCCGCGTGCTCGACGTCCGCCAGGGCGACGGGACGTACGTCACCAGCCTCGAACCGAATCTCCTCCTCGACGCGATGACGTTCGTGGTGGACTTCCACCGCGACGACACCGTGCTGGATTTCCTCGCCGTCCGCCGGATCCTCGAACCGGCGGCGACGGCGCTGGCCGCGCTGCACATGAGCGACGAGGACATCGCGGAACTAGGCCGCCTGCTCGACGAACTGGCCGACTCGCCGACGGTGGAGGCGCTGGTCGCGAACGACCTGCAGTTCCACCGCAAGATCGCCGACGGCTCCGGAAACCCCGTGCTGTGCTCGCTGCTGGACAGCCTGTCCGGCCCCACCGCGCGCGCCCGTATCTGGCGCGGGCTCACCCAGGAGGGCGCGGTCGCGAAGACCCGCGAGCAGCACACGGCGATCTACGAGGCCATCGCGGCCCGTGAGCCCGAGCTCGCGCGTTCGTGGGCCACCGTGCACGTGGCCGGGGTGGAGCAATGGCTCCGCAACGCGCTCGGCACCGCCGACGACCCCACCACGGACGCCGAAGCTTCCTGACACCGCTCTCTCCTCCGATCGTCCCGTGAAGGCCCCCTTCCCTCGGATCAGCCGAGGGAAGGGGGCCTTCACGCGCTCGACTGCTAGGTCTGGGCCTTCCCGCCGGCATAACGCGAAATGATCAACGCGACCAGGATGATCACGCCGTAGATCGCCTTCAGCCATTCCGGCGGCACCTGCGCCACCTGCAGCAGGTTGGTGACGGTCTGCAGCAGGAGCACGCCGGTGAGCGCCCCGACCAGAGTGCCCTTCCCACCGTCCAGTGAGACACCGCCGATCACCGCAGCCGCGAACACCTGAAGGATCAATCCGTCGCCCTGATCCGCGCCGAGCGCGCCGACGTAGCCCGTGTAAGCGAGCCCGCCGAGCGCGGCCAGCACCCCGGCGACCACGAAGACACCCCACGAGATCCGGTCGACGCGGATACCGGCGGCCCGCGCGGCCTCGCGGTTGCCGCCGATGGCGTACAGCGATCGGCCGATCCGGTGATACCGCAGCCCCAGCCCGAAAACGGCGAACAGCGCCGCGGCCAGCCACACCGACATCGGCAGCCCGATGAACGTCGTCGTGGCCAGCGCGGTGAACACGTCCAGCTGGTCGAACAGCGTCTTCCCCTGCGTGGACCCGATCTGCGTGCCGCGCAGCACCGTCAGCATCGCCAGCGTGACGATGAAGGCGTTCAGCTTCAGTTTGACGATCAGGAAACCGTTCACGAAGCCGACCGCGGCACCGGCCACCAGCACGGCGAGGATGCCCGCGAACCCGGGGATCTCGGTACCGAAACCCGAAGAGGCCACCGGGATGACCAGCATCGCGCCCAGTGCCGGCGCCATGCCCATGGTGGATTCCAGTGACAGGTCGAATTTCCCGGTCAGCAGCACGAGCGATTCGCCAAGCACCACCATCGACAGCGCGGCCGAGGCGGACAGGATCCCGACGATGCTGCCGAAGGTCAGGAACGTGTCACTGATCAGTCCTCCGATGATCAGCACCACGACGAGCGCCGGCACGAGGGCGAGTTCACGCAGCCAGCGGAACTTCCGGCGGCGTGGCGGGGCCGCGAGTGCCGAAGTCTTCGGATCGGTCATCAGTTCGGTCACCGTTCGACTCCTTCGATGTCGGCCACCAGGTCGCCGTCGGACCAGCCCGCCCGGTGTTCGGCGACCACGGCGCCGGCGCGCAGCACCAGCACCCGGTCGCTCAGGCGGAGATCGTCCAGCTCGTCGCTGACGATCAGCACCGCCTTGCCCTCGGCGCGCACCCGGTCGACGACCGCGAGCAGCGCCTCCTTCGATTTCACGTCCACCCCCGCGGTCGGGTTGATCAGCACCACCAGGCGCGGGTCACCGGCCAGCGCGCGGGCCAGGACGACCTTCTGCTGGTTGCCGCCGGAAAGGTCGGACACCGGCTGGTCCGCGTCGGCCGCGACGATGTCGTAATCCGTCAACGCCTGGGCGGCCCGGCCGTAGCGCGCGCCCGGTGACGCGAGGCCGCCCTTGCCCATCCGATCCAAAATGGACAGTGTGGCGTTGTCCGCGATGGAGTGCTCCAGCACCAGTCCTTCGTGATGGCGGTCTCTGGGCACGCAGCCGATCCCCGCGCGGATCGCCGCCGGGATGTCGCCCGGTTTCAACGGTTTCCCGTCCACCCGTACCGTGCCGGAGGACGGCGAACGCAGTCCGTACACGGTTTCGGCGACCTGGTGTTTGCCGCTGGCGTTGCTGCCCGCCAGCCCGATCACCTCGCCGCGGCGGATCCGGAACGTCACGCCGGAGAACCCGTCACCGGAAAGCCCGTCGACGGCCAGCACCTCGTCGGCGTCCGCGTCCAGCGCCTCGCGCGTGGCGGCGTCGCGGACGGAAAGACCGCCCTGCTCGCCGGTCATCGCGTCGATCAGCTCGGCACGGCCGACTTCGGAGACCGGCGCCGTCAGGATGTGCTTCGCGTCGCGCAGCACGGTGACCGCCTGGCAGACCTCGTACACCTCGTGGAGGTGGTGCGAGATGAACAGGAACGTCACCCCGTTGGCCTGCATCTGCCGCATCCGCGCGAAAAGCCGGTCGATCGCCTGACTGTCCAGCTGTGCCGTCGGCTCGTCGAGCACGATGAACCGGGCGCCGTACGAGAGCGCCCTGGCGATCTCGACGAACTGCCGGTCCTCGACCGAAAGCTCACCCGCCGGGGTGTCGACGTCGACACCGACGTCCCAGGAGTCGAGCAGTTCCCGTGCCTGACGGCGCAACCGCTGCCAGCCGATCGCGAATCCCCTGCCCGATTGGCGATTGAGGAACAGGTTCTCCGCGACGGTCAGCTGCGGGACGACCATCGCGTGCTGATAGACGCAGGCGACCGCGCGTTTCCAGTCGTCCTGTTTGGACAACGGCGGCGCGGGGACACCGCCGAACTCGACGTGCCCGGTGTCCGTTTTGGACAGTCCGGTGAGGATGGAGACGAGTGTCGATTTCCCGGCCCCGTTGCGGCCGACGAGCGCGTGCGACTCGCCGGGGTGCACGGTGAGGCTGACGTCGGACAACGCCACGGTCGGTCCGTAGCGTTTGCCGACACCCTGTGCGCTGACCACCGGCACGGCGGCGGACCCGGCGGGCAGCGCGCTCACAGGTTGTTCCCCCAGAGTGCCTTGTCGTCCACATTGTCCTTGGTGACGACGGGCGCGGGGAGCTGGTCTTCGAGGATCCCCGGCCGGACCTCGACGACGGTGCTGCCGTGGTCGGTCGGCCCCGCCTTGAAGGTCTCCCCCGCCATCGCCTTCTTGATCCAGTACATGCCGTACTTGGCGTAGTCGTCGGCGGGCTGGGACACGGTCGCGTCGAGTTCGCCCGCGCGGATCGCGGCCAGCTCCTGGGGGATCCCGTCGTTGCTGACCAGCACGACATGCTTCGGGTCGCCGACCGGGAAGTAGAGGTTCTTGCGTTTGAGCGCCTGCTGCGTCGGCGCCAGGTACACACCGCCCGCCTGCATGTACACGGCCTTGATGTCCGGGTTCGCGGTCAGCAGGCTGTCCAGGCCGGACGAAGCCTTGTCCGCCTTCCATTCGGCGGCGACCTCCAGCACCTGGACGTCCGGGAACTTCGTCTTCATGCACTGCCGGAACGCTTCGGAGCGGTCACGGCCGTTGACCGAAGCAAGGTCGCCCATGACCTGCACGACCTTGCCCGAGGTGACCTTCGCGCCGATCGCCTCGCAGGCCTTGGTGCCGTACGCCTTGTTATCCGCGCGCACCACCATCGCGACCTTGCCGCCCTCCGGCGCCACGTCCACGGCCACCACCGGGACGCCCTTGTTCTCCGCCGCCTTGAGGCCCGCCACGACGGCGGCGGAGTCCAGCGGCGTCACGACCAGGCCCTTGACGCCCTGGTTGAGCAGGGTGTTGATGTCGGTGATCTGCTTCGCCGGATCGCTGTCGGCGTTCACGGTGGGCAACGCCTCGACGCCCTGTTCCTTCGCCTTCAGTGGTACGTAGTTGTTGTAGGCCTGCCAGAACGGCGAGGTCAGCAACGGGATCGTCGCGCCGACCTTGCCGCCGCCACCCGGTTGGGGAGCATTGGCAGCGCTGTTCTTAGTGGACCCACAGGCCGACAGGGCCAGCCCGAGCGCGGTGGCCGCGGCGGCCACCTTGATCACCCTCGTACGCACCGCATCCTCCTTGATGACAGCGAAAACTACTGCTGGACCGGGCCACGCGGACGCAGCCCGTACATCCCTCCGTCGACTGCGAGCGCCGTGCCGGTGGTCGAAGCCGACAGCGGGCTGGCGAGATACACGACCGCGTTCGCGACCTCGTCCGCGGTGACCAGCCTGCCCATCGGCTGACGGGCGGCCAGCGCGGTACGTTCGGCCTCCGGATCGGCCGCGGCGTCGAGCAGCCTGCCGACCCACGGGGTGTCCGCGGTGCCGGGGCACACGCAGTTGACGCGGATCCGGTCGGCGAGGTGGTCGGTCGCCATCGCCAGGGTCAGCGAGAGCACCGCGCCCTTGCTGGCCGAGTACAGCGCGCGATTGGGCAGGCCCGCCCACGCGGCGATCGAACAGGTGTTGACGATCGCGGCCGACGGCGAGTTCTTCAGGTGCGGCAACGCCGCCCGCGCGAGCCGCACCATGCCGACGACGTTGATGTCGAGCACGCGGTGCCATTCGTCGTCGCCGTTGGCGGTGACGTCGCCCTGCGCGCCGATACCCGCGTTGTTGACCAGGACGTCGAGCCTGCCGAACCGGTCGGCGACCGCGGCGATCGCCGAGCGGACCTCCTTGTCCGAGCCGACGTCGCAGCGGAATCCGGTGAGGCCGTCGGGAAGGTCGCCGGGATTCAGGTCGAGCACCGCGACCTTCGCCCCGCGTGCGGCGAGCAGGTCCGCGGTGGCCCTGCCGATTCCCGAGGCACCGCCGGTGACGGCGGCGACGAGGCCTTCGAACTCACTCACTGGTTTGTCTCCGTCCACTCTGGACCGTCGGGGAAGGTGAACCGGCGCAGGGTCGCGTCGTGCATCCGGGCCGAGAAACCCGGCGCGGACGGGGCGGCGTAGCGGCCGTCGACGACGGCGGCCGGATCGGTGAAGTGCTCGTGGAGGTGGTCGACCCATTCGATGGACCGGTCGGTGTCGGAGCCGGAAACCGCCACGAAGTCGAACATCGACAGGTGCCGGACGAGTTCGCACAGCCCGACCCCGCCGGCGTGCGGGCATACCGGGATCCCGAATTTGGCCGCCAGCAACAGGATCGCCAGATTCTCGTTGAACCCGCCGACCCTGGCGGCGTCCAGCTGCAGCACCGAGATCGCGCCCGCCTGCAACAGCTGCTTGAACACCACGCGGTTCTGGACGTGTTCGCCGGTGGCCACCCGGATCGGGGCGAGCGCCTTGGCGATCGCGGCGTGCCCGAGCACGTCGTCCGGCGAGGTGGGTTCCTCGATCCAGTACGGGTCGTACGGCGCCAGCGCGGTCATCCAGGTGATCGCGGTCGAGACGTCCCAGCGCTGGTTCGCGTCGACGGCGACCCGGATGTCCGGGCCGACGGTCTCGCGGGCGAGTTTCATCCGGCGGACGTCGTCCTCGAGGTTCCCGCCGACCTTCAGTTTGATCATCTCGAAGCCGTCCGCGACCGCCTGTTCGGCGAGCCGGACGAGTTTCGCGTCCGAGTACCCGAGCCAGCCGGGGGAAGTGCTGTACGCGCGGTAGCCGTCGCGTTCGATCTTCGCGATCCGCTCGGCGCGGCCGGGCTCGGCGGCACGGAGGATGTCGAGCGCCTCCTGTTCGGTCAGCGCGTCGGAGAGATAACGGAAGTCGACGAGGGAGACCAGGTCCTCGGGCGACATCCCGGCGGCGAAACGCCAGACGGGGAGCCCGGCGATCCGCGCGGCGAGATCCCACGCGGCGTTGACCACCGCGCCGATCGCCATATGCGCGACCCCCTTTTCCGGGCCGAGCCAGCGCAGCTGCGAGTCACCGACCAGTGCCCGCGACAGGTCGCCGAGCGCGGCCGCGCCGGTCGGCACGTCCCGGCCGACGACATGTGGTTCCAGCGCGCGGATGGCCGCGGCCTGGACGTCGTTACCGCGTCCGATGGTGAAGGCGAGCCCGTAACCGTCCGGGCCGCCGTCGGTGTGCAGCACGACGTACGCGGCCGAGTAGTCCGGGTCCGGGTTCATGGCGTCGGAACCGTCCAGCTCCCGCGAAGTGGGGAAGCGGACGTCGAGCACCTCCATGCCCACGATCTTCGCCATCACGCCTGCCTGACGTTCTGGCGCTGGCGGCCGAGGCCGTCGATCTCCAGCTCGATGACGTCGCCTTCGCGCAGGTACGGCTTCGGGTCCGGCTGTCCGAGCGCGACACCCTGCGGGGTGCCGGTGTTGATGAGATCTCCGGGGCGCAGCACCATGTACTGGCTCACGTAGTGCACGATCTCGGCGACCGAGAAGATCATGTCCTTGGTCGACGAGTCCTGCTTCTTCTCGCCGTTGACCCACAACCGCAGGCCGAGGTCCTGCGGGTCGGCCACCTCGTCGGCGGTGACCAGCCACGGGCCGAGCGGGTTGAAGTTCTCGCACGACTTGCCCTTGTCCCAGGTGCCGCCGCGTTCGAGCTGGAACTCGCGCTCGGACACGTCGTTCGAGACGGTGTAGCCGGCGACGTACTCCAGGGCTTCTTCGGTGCTTTCGAGGTAGCGCGCGGTCTTGCCGATGACGACGCCGAGCTCGACCTCCCAGTCGGTCTTGGCCGAGCCGCGTGGCACGAGCACGTCGTCCTCCGGGCCGACGACGACGTCGGAGGCCTTCATGAAGACGACAGGCTCGGCCGGGACCTCGGCGCCGGACTCCGCGGCGTGCTGCCGGTAGTTGAGGCCGATGCAGACGACCTTGCCCGGCGGCGCGATCGGCGCGCCCACCCTGGCCCGCGCGAATTCGGCGCCGGCTTCGGGCAGCTCACCGGCGGCCAGCGCGGCCGCGACCCTGGCGACGCCGTCGCCCGCGAAGAAGCTGCCATCGATGTCGGCGGTCAGCGCCGAGAGGTCGCGCAGCGTGCCGTCCCCGGCACGTACGAACGGACGCTCACTTCCCGGCTCCCCGAGTCGCAACAGCTGCACGGATCTTCCCTTCCAGCCGAACCGTCAACAATCAACGGCTCCCAACAGACATCCGATGTATACCCGACGACTCGGCGCGAGATCTAGGGGCCGCTCGGATTTGTCCGGAAAATTGATCGGATCAGTCTTGCGAAGTCCGGGTGGCGAGACTCACAGCGGGAATAGTTACCTACTCTAAGCAAGTTATTCCTCGCGGAACCATGACTGGGGAAGGAACGAGCATGACCATCGCGCCCGAGCGAGTGGAAGAACCCGTCGCGCGACCTCTCACGACCGGACGCGCCCGGTTCGTCCTGATCCTCGGCGGCCTGTCCGCCTTCGGGCCACTGTCCATCGACATGTACCTGCCCGCGCTGCCGCAGATGGCGGGCGAACTGCGCGCCGCGGACGCGACCGTCCAGCTGACGCTGAGCGCGTTCATCATCGGGCTCGCCCTCGGGCAGCTGATCCTCGGACCGCTGTCCGACGCGATCGGCCGCCGCAAACCGCTCGTCGCCGGGCTCGCGCTCTACATGGTCGGCTCGATCCTGTGCGCCGTCGCCCCGACCGCCGAACTGCTCATCGCCGCCCGCGGGGTACAGGCCTTCGGCGCCGCGGCCGGCATCGTGATCGCCAGGGCGACCGTGCGCGACCTCTACTCCGGCACCGCGATGACGAAGTTCTTCTCGCTGCTCATGCTGGTCAACGGGCTCGCCCCGATCCTGGCGCCGATCATCGGCGGCCAGATCCTGAACTGGACGTCGTGGCGTGGCGTGTTCGTCTGCCTGACCGTGTTCGGCGCGGTCCTGCTCGCCGTCGTCTTCTTCCTGCTGCCGGAGCCGCTGCCCGTGGAGCGCCGCACCCCCGCGCGGTTCGGCTCGGTGCTGCGGAAGTACGCGAGCCTGCTGGGCGACCGCGGCTTCCTCGGCTACGCGCTGGCCTCCGGGCTGATGTTCGGCAGCCTGTTCGCCTACATCTCGGGCTCGTCCTTCGCACTGCAGGGCGTCTACGGGCTCAGCCCGCAGGCGTACAGCCTGGTGTTCGGGCTCAACGGCATCGGCATCGTGGCCGTCGGCCAGCTGAACGGGCGCATCGTCGGACGTTTCCCGGAGCGGACGCTGCTGACCGTCGGCCTCGTCATCGCGGCGGTGGCCGGATTCGGCGTGCTGGCCGCGACGGTGCTTGACCTCGGGCTGATCGGCCTGCTGATCCCGCTGTTCATCCTGGTGTCGAGTATCGGCATGGTCGCGCCGAACGCGAGCTCGCTGGCGCTCGCCGAACAGGCGCGGTCCGCCGGTTCGGCGTCGGCGCTGCTAGGCGTGCTGCAGTTCGTCGTCGGCGGGCTGGCGACGCCGCTGGTCGGGCTGGGCGGTCCGGGCACCGCGGTCCCGATGGGGATCGTGATGGCGGGCTTCGGCGTTCTCGCGCTGCTCGCCTTCGGGACCATGACGCGGCCCGCGACGGCACCGGCACCGGAAGCCCTGGCGCTCTCGCAGGCGTAGGGACTCGTGAGTGGCTAGGACGGTTCTAACCGTCCTAGCCACTCACGAGTCCGTTGAGGTCGGCGGTCCTCAGCTGCTCCGCGGTCACGCTCGTGCGTCCTTCGACCAGGGCCTTCAAAGCGTCCCCGTCATCCCACTGGTTGACGTTCATCGCGGCGGCCACCTGCCCGTCCCGCAGCCAGAACGCGGTGAAGTCGCGCACCGCGAGATCACCCCGCACCACGAGCTCGTCGCTTTCGGGATCGGCGAGGCCGCGGTACTCGCAGCCGAGGTCGTACTGGTCCGAGAAGAAGTACGGGCTTCGCAGGTACGGCTCGTTCTCCCCCAGCAGGTTCCCGGCGACGTGCTCGCCCTGCCACTTCGCGTTCGACCAGTGCTCGACGCGGACGCGTTTCCCGTAGCGGGGATGGAAATGCGCGGCGATGTCACCGATGGCGTAGACGTCGGGAGCGGCCGTCCGCAGGCCGGCGTCGGCGCAGACACCGCCGTCGTCGGACAGTTCCAGCCCGGCGGCGTGCGCGAGGTCGACCCGCGGCGCGGCGCCGACGGCCACCAGCACGACATCCGCGGGAAGCTCGTCACCACTCCGAAGGCGGACACCGGTCACCCCGTCCGGGCCACCGGTGAATCCCGCGACACCTTCACCCAGACGCCAGTTCACCCCGTGCTGGGTGTGGAGGTCCTTGAAGACGCCGGACACCTGCTCGCCCAGCACCGCGAGCAACGGCGAGCCGACCTGGTCGACCACGGTCACCTCGGCGCCGTGTTCCCTGGCGGCCGCCGCGGCCTCGGTCCCGATCCAGCCCGCGCCGACGATCACCACCCGCCGGGCGTCCTTGAACGCCGAGCGGAGCGCCAGCGCGTCGTCGAGCGTGCGCAGGGTCCGCAGCCCCGGCAGATCCCCGCCGGGTACCGGCAACGAGCGCGGCCGGGAGCCGGTCGCGAGCACGAGCCGGTCGAAGCGGTGTTCGCCGCCCGTGTCGTCGTGCACGAGCCGCGCGCCGAGCTCGATCCTGGTCACGGTCGCGCCGCCGGAGAACGCGATGTCCTTCTCGCCGTAGAAACCTTCGTCGTGCACCCAGTCGGGTTCATCGGTTTTGCCCAGCAGAAGTCCCTTGGACAACGGCGGTAATTCGTACGGGCGATGCTCGTCGGCGCCGAGGAGCACGACCTCGCCCTCATAGCCGCGTTCTCGCAGCGTGCCGGCGGCGGTCGCCCCGGCGAGACCGGCGCCGACGATGACGATCTTCCTGGGTTCGGACATCCATGACCTCCCAAGCAGTCCCTCCCCCGGACGCTACTCCCGTTCCTCCCCGACCGGCCTAGCGAAAGCGGAAGTCGATCACGAAACGAGGTATCGGTTAACCCATCAGTAGGAACATGGGGTAATCGGCGTCACGCCCTCGAAAGCGCCTCGTCCCAGCCTCGGACGAGAAAGGGAGATCATGGGATACGGGAGGATGAGGACGTTGGCACCCCGGGACGAATGGTCGGTCGGCTGCCGGGATCTCGCGGGCAGGCGCAGGGACGTGACGGTGTTCGTGAGCAGCGACAAGATCGTGCTCGTGGCGCCGCCCGGAGAGGCCGCCGTACTCGGGCCGCTGGACGTGGGGCGCCTGCGCGCCGCGCTCCGCGACGCCGTGGTCGCGGTGGCCGAAAAGCCGGACCACAGTGAATGACAACTACCGTTCCTACTTCTGAGTAGGTAGAGTCGGCTCCGTTCGGAAGGAGCAGGCCATGACCACCTACTTCGTGACGGGCGCGACGGGTTTTCTGGGAAAACGCCTGGTCGCGCGCCTACTACGGCGACATGAGACCGTAGCCGTCCACGTTCTCGTGAGGGAGACCTCACGCGGGAAGCTCCCGAGCCACGAGAAGCTCGTTCCCGTCACCGGCGATCTGACCGAACCCTCGCTGGGCATCGATCCCGCCCGCCTGGGCCATCTCGACCACGTCGTGCATCTCGGCGCGATCTACGACCTCACCGCGGACGAAGCGGCGAACCGCGCGGCCAACGTCGACGGCACCCGCAACGTCCTGGAGTTCGCCGCCACCGCGAAGGCCGGGCTCTTCCACCACGTCTCGTCGATCGCGGTCGCCGGGCAGTACGCCGGGCGGTTCACCGAGGCCGACTTCGACCTCGGCCAGAGTTTCGCGTCGCCGTACCACGCGACGAAGTTCGAAGCGGAGAAACTCGTGCGACAGCACGGGAAAACACCGTTCCGCGTGTACCGGCCGTCCGCCGTGGCCGGTGATTCGCGCACCGGCGAGATGGACAAGATCGACGGCCCGTACTACTTCCTCCCCGCGATCTCGCGGCTCGCCACGCTGCCCCGCCGTCTCCCTCTCGCCGCCCCGGATCTCGGCGCCACGAACATCGTTCCGGTCGATTATGTCGTCGAAGCGATGGAACACCTCATGCACGTCGACGCGCCCAGTGGCAGCACGTACCACCTCGCGTCGCCCCGGCCGCAACCGCTGCACGAGGTCTACAACGCCTTCGCGCGTGCCGCGGGCGGGCCGAAGATCTCCGCCGTCCTTCCCGCCGGGCCGTCCGGGGCGCTCAAACGCGCCGGCACCCGGCTGGCGAAATCCGCCGCCGCCGGATTCGACCGGGTCCCCGGCGGACGGTCGGCCCGCGCGGCGGTGCTCGCGGAGCTCGGCATCCCGCTCGAGGTCCTGCCGCATCTGAGCATGGAGGTCGACTTCGACACGAGCGCGACCACGGCCGCGCTCGAAGGCAGCGGGATCACCCTGCCGCCGCTGAAGGAGTACGCCGGTCCGCTCTACCGGTACTGGCTCGCCCACCTGGATCCCGATCGCGGCCGCCGCCGTCCCGGGCCGGAACCACTCGACGGCCGCAAGGTCCTCATCACCGGCGCGTCCTCGGGGATCGGGCGCGCGTCCGCGCTGGCCGTCGCCGCGAAGGGCGCCGAAGTGATCCTCGTGGCCAGGCGTGCCGACGAACTCGAACAGGCCCGCGAGCAGATCGTCGCGGCGGGCGGCAAGGCGTCGGCGTACCCGTGCGACCTCACCGACGGCGGCGCCGTCGACGCGCTGGTCAAGGACGTGCTCGCCGCGCACGGTGCCGTCGACATGCTGGTCAACAACGCGGGCCGCTCGATCCGGCGGTCGCTTTCGCTGTCCACCGAACGGTTCCACGACTTCGAGCGCACGATGGCGATCAACTACTTCGGACCCGTGCGGCTCACGCTGGGCCTGCTGCCGTCGATGACCGCGCGCGGCTTCGGCCACGTCGTCAACGTGACCACCCAAGGACTGCAAACGGACACGCCGAGGTTTTCCGCTTACCTGGCCTCGAAGGCCGCGCTGGAGGAGTTCGGGCTGACCGCCGGGCGGGAAACGCTTTCCGACGGCGTCACCTTCACCTCGGTCCGGATGCCGCTGGTGCGCACCGACATGATCACCCCGACCGGCTCCTATCGCGGCATGCCGTCGAGCTCCCCCGAACGCGCCGCCGCACTGGTGGTGAAGGCACTGGAGAAACGACCCGAGATCCTGAACCTGCCCGAAGGCACCGCCGCCGAACTCGTGACGCTCGTCGCACCTAAGACGGCGAGGTTCTTCGCCCACCTCGTCTACCGCGCGATGCCGGAGTCCGCGCCGGAATCCCGTGGCCTGCCCCGGAAGGCCCCGCTCGCCTCGGTGGCGGGCGCGGTCACCAGGCTGGTCTGGCGCCGCCGTCCCTGACGTCCCACCGCCGGGGCTCGATCGGGGGACGCCCCCGGCCGCTACCATCGGTTTCCGATACGCCGGGGGGTCGGCGGGCACGGGCCGAGGCAGGACGAGGCGGGAAGGGGCAGTGTGGACGTCGCCAGTCCCCCGCTGTCGACCGGACCGGACGAGGCGGTGAAACGTCCGTCCAGGACAGTGCTGCGGCTTTCCCTGCACGCGGCGTGGGTGCTCGCGCTCGCCGTCGCCACCGAACTCCGGGTGGGGCGTTTCGGTTTCCACCCGTCGGACCAGGGTTTCATCCTCGCCCAGGCGTGGCGGGTGCGGCACGGGGAGGTCCCGCATTCCGACATCATCTCCGCGCGGCCGCTGGGTTCGGCGTACCTGCACATCGTCGACTTCCTGGTGCCGGGGCCGCTGTTCTTCGTCTCCAGCGTGCTCAGCATGCTGGAGATCATCCTGGCGACCATCGCGTTCGCCGTCCTGGTCACCCGACGCCGCGTCCGTGACTGGGGGCCGGGGCTCACCGGGCTGACGGCGGCCGCGTCGCTGCTGAACCTCAACGCGTTCCCGCTGATGGCGTGGCACACGATCGACGGGATCTTCCTGACCGCGTGCGGCGCCTGGGCACTGGATTCGGGGCTGCGCAACGGCAGGGCGTGGCCACGACGGCTCGGCCTGGTGCTGTTGGGCACCTCGGTGTTCGTCAAACAGAGCTTCGCGCCGGTGCCGCTGATCGCGTTGTGCTGGCTGCTGCTGCACCCGTCGCTGCGCGAGGGCGCGTTCCGCACCGGCCGCTGGTGGGGGCGGCTGGCCTGGGATCTCTTGGCGCTGGGCGCTTTTCTGGTCTTCTATGTCGGAATCGTCACCCTCGACGGCGGGCTCGGCCCGATGGCCGAGCAGCTCACCGGCGGTCTTCCCGCGTACGGCGAGCGGCTTCTCGGGCTGTGGCTGGAAAATCCCGCGTCCCTCCTGCGGCCACCGGCGCGGGGCTTGACGTTCTTCCTGATCGCCGGGGTGTTCCTGGCCCTGCTCGGGATCTTCCGCGACCGCGCCGGTTTCGCCGGGGCGATCCTCGCCCGGCTGCTGCTCCTGGCCGGCGTGGCGGTGGTGGTCGGCACGGTCGTCGACGGGCATTTCACCGGCGCGTCACGCTGGGCGGACGTCCTCTGGTGGATCCTCGGTGTCGCGCTGCTGGTGAACTGGGCGTCGACACGGCGGTTCTCGCGCATGGGCGCGCTCGTCTTCGCGACCGGCTTCATGACCAGCCTGTCGTGGGGGAACGACACCCCGACGTTGTTCACCGGGACACTGGCGCTGACGGCGATCCTGCTGCTGGCGGACGCGCTTCCGCCGCTGCCGGAACCGTCTCGCCGGATCCGGCTGGCCGGTGCCACGGCGATGGGCCTGGTCGCGGTGCTGGCGTCGGGCTGGGCCGTGGTCGCGCATCACGACGAAGCCGCGTACCTCGACATGGCGCACGAGAAGCTGACCGGCGACCTCGGCACGGTGACGCCGTCGATGCGCGGGATCCGGACGAATCCGGGCACGTACACCTACATCTCGCAGATCCAGGACTGCGTCACGCGTTTCCCCGCCGGGCGCACGGCCGTCCTGCCCGACAACCCGTTCGCCTATCCCGCCTTCGGCCTGCGCAACCCGTTCCCGCTGGAATGGCCGCTACCGCTGGAGATCGTCGCCGACGCGCCGGAACGCATGCTCGCGACGGCCGACGGGCTCAACCGCGACGGCGACTACCTGGTGCTGTTCCAGACCGTGAGCATGCCTGCGCTGGCCAAGGGCGGCCCGGTACCCGCCCAGGTCGCGGGGGACGCGCCGATCTTCGACTACCTCGGGCTGGAGAACGCGCTGCGGTCGCGCCTGACCGGGCGGACCGTCACCTGCGGCAGCTTCATCGGCAAGTGGGCCCCGCGCCCCTGACGCGTTTCGTCCTCTGAATGCGGTGGTTCGCGTTGCCAACTACCGCATTCAGAGGACGAAACGCGAGGGGATCAGTCGACGCCGGCGTCCTCGGGGCGGCCGGAGGCGAGTCCGGCGAGGACGTCCAAAGCGGCCGCGAGCGTTTCGAGCGGCGGCGACGAGACGGCGAGCCGCACCGCGTTCGGGGCGTGACCGGGGACGACGGCGAACGCGGCCGCCGGGGTGACCGCGATCCCGCGCCGCGCGGCCGCGGCGACGAAGGTCTCGGCGCGCCAGTGTTCGGGGAGTTCCCACCAGCAGTGGTACGCCTGCGGATCGGCGCGCAGGGTGAATCCGGCGAGCCGCTCCGCCGTCACCCGCTGGCGTTCCGCGGCGTCGAGCCGTTTCGCCCGTTCGACGGTTTCCAGCGTGCCGCCGGTGATCCACCGGGTGGCGGCTTCGACGGCGAGCCGGGGCGCGACCCAGCCACCCGAGCGCACGGCCGCGGCGAGCCGTTCCGTCCATGCCGCCGGGACGGCGAGGAAACCGGTGGTCAGCCCGGGGGCGAGCCGTTTGGACATGCTGTCGGTGAACACCGTGCGTTCCGGCGCGTACGCCGCGAAGGGACGGACCTCGGGCCGCAGGAAGGTGTAGATCCCGTCCTCGATCACCGGGATGTCCATCCGGCGCACGGTTTCCGCCAGCTCGACGCGGCGCGCTTCGTCCATTGTGGACCCGAGCGGGTTGTGCAGCGTCGGCTGGACGTACAGCGCGCGGACGGAAGCGGCTTCGAGCGCCTCGGGAATGAGGCCCCTGTCGTCGGTCTCGATGGGCACCAGCTGGACGCCGAGGCGCCCGGCGAGCGCCTTGACCACGGGGTAGGTGATGGCTTCGACGGCGAGCCGTTCCCCCATCGGCACGAAGGCGGCGATGGCGGCCGCGATGGCCTGGCGCCCGCTTCCGGCGAAGAGGATCTCCGGCTTCCAGCCGTCCTTCGCGATCAGTCCGGCGACGGCGTCACGCGCCTGCTTCGAGCCCGAGACGCTTCCAGGCCGCAATGCCGCCGTCAGGACGTCTTCACGCAGGAGCGGCTCGAGCGCCTTCCCGACCAGCGCGGACTGTTCCGGGAGGACGGCGAAGTTGAGTTCGAGGTCGACCGTCGCGCCACCCGGTTCGGCGAGCGCGGTCTCCAGCGGCGGCCGCCCGGCGCGGACGAACGTGCCCCGGCCGACCTCGCCGACCACGACACCCCGCCGGACGAGTTCGCCGTAGACCCGCGCGGCCGTCGAGTTCGCGATCCCGCGTTCACGGGCGAACCGCCGCTGCGGGGGCAGCCGGTCACCAGGACGAAGCCTGCCAGCCTCGACGTCGGCGGAGATCTCGTCCGCGACGATCCGGTAGTCCTCCATGCCGTCCTTCGATCGCACCGAGTGCATTCATACGATTGCACCGCGGATCATGCCATCGAAGCACGACTGCGACCTACGGAACACCACAACGGCGGACTCCTAGGTTAGCCTAACCTGCGTGGAGACCGTGGAAACCCTCACCGAGCAGAGCACGACGTCCCGCCTGCACGCGGACGCGCTGACGCTCGCTTACGACGGCCGGACCGTGGCCGAAGACCTCGGGGTGGTCATCCCCGACCGGTCGTTCACCGTCATCGTCGGACCGAACGCCTGCGGCAAGACGACCCTGCTGCGCGCGCTCGCGCGGATGCTCAAACCGCGCCAGGGCTCGGTGTTCCTCGACGGCCAGGTGATCAGCTCCTTCCCCGCGAAAGAGGTCGCCCGGCGGCTCGGCCTGCTGCCGCAGAGCTCGATCGCGCCCGACGGCATCACCGTCGCGGACCTCGTCGCGCGCGGCCGGTACCCGCATCAGCGCCTGCTGCGCCAGTGGTCCCGTGAGGACGCCACCGTGGTCGCGGAGTCCATGCGCGCCACCGGTGTCGACGACCTCGCCGAGCGGCTGGTCGACGAACTCTCGGGTGGCCAGCGGCAGCGCGTGTGGATGGCGATGGCCCTCGCGCAGGAGACCGATCTCCTGCTGCTCGACGAGCCGACGACCTATCTGGACATCGCGCATCAGATGGACATCCTCGATCTGTGCGCGGAACTGCACCAGGAGCAGGGCCGGACGCTGGTCGCGGTGCTGCACGACCTCAACCACGCCGCCCGCTACGCGACGCACATGATCGCGATGCGCGGCGGAGAGGTCCTCGCGACCGGAGCGCCCGAAGAGGTCGTGACCGCGGCCAACGTCGAGAAGATCTTCGAGCTGCCCTGCCGGGTCATGCCGTGCCCGGAGACCGGTACCCCGCTGGTGATCCCGAAAGCCGGACGCCGCGCCGCCTGACCGCCTCGGAGTAGGTTGGCGGCGGAGGTGCCATGTCACAGCAACTGTGGTCCGAAGTGGACGACTATCTGTCCGGGGTGCTCGTCCCGTCCGACCCCGCCCTCGAAGGCGCGCGGCAGGCGTCGGACGAGGCCGGGCTGCCCTCGATCGCCGTCGCGCCGAATCAGGGCAAACTGCTCAACCTGATGGCGAGGATGATCGGCGCCCGGTCCATCCTGGAGATCGGCACGCTCGGCGGGTACAGCACGATCTGGCTCGCCCGCGCCCTGCCGCCGCAGGGCAGGCTCGTCACCCTCGAATACGACCCGAAGCACGCCGAGGTCGCGCGCGGCAACATCGAAGCGGCCGGGCTCGGCGGGCTGGTCGACGTCCGGGTCGGCAAGGCGCTGGACCTGCTGCCGTCGGTCGAGGGCCCGATCGATCTGGCGTTCATCGACGCCGACAAGGCCAACAACCCGGCCTACTTCGAAGCGTCGCTGAAGCTCGTCCGGCCCGGCGGCGTGATCGTGGTCGACAACGTCGTCCGCGGTGGCGCGGTGACCGACGCCGCCAGCGAAGACCCGAACATCCAAGGGATCAGGCGGCTGCACGAGATGATCGCCGCCGAACCCCGCGTCGACGCGACGGCGATCCAGACGGTGGGCAGCAAGGGCTACGACGGGCTGACCGTCGTGCTCGTGAAGCCCTGACGGAACCGCCTCGGTCCAGTGGGTCGTGAGTGGTAAGTGTCGTTAGAACGCTCTTTACCACTCACGACCACCTGAGCCCAGGCCTCACCGCGGTGCCGTCGTGGCGGGCCGTGGCCCCGAGCCGTCCGGCCACCGCGCCGGCTGTCCTCGATGGACACCGTTCATGAAGCGCTGCCAGATGTCCGCCGGAAGGGTCCTGCCGGTCAGTTTCTCGCCGGCGGCGTCCCGCATCCGGCGCGGCTCGTCGGAGCCGACCCAGACCGCGGTCGCGAGCTGCGGCGTGTACCCGGCCGCCCAGCCGCCCGCGTTGTCGTCCGTCTCGTTGAACTGGAACTCGCCGGTCTTCAGCGCCGCCGGGCGATCCTTCAGACCGGTGGCCAGCACCTGGCTCATCGTGCCCGCGATCCGGCGGCTCAGCGCCTCGTCCCCCTGGAACGCGGGCGTCTTGTCCGACGGCCGTTCCCAGACAACTTCGCCGTTCTCGTCCCGGATCTTCGACACCAGATGCGGGGTGGCGCGCATGCCGTCGGCGGCGAAGGTCGCGTAGGCACCCGCCATGTCACTGGGGCGTAAGGGATACCGGCCGACCGCGATCCCCGGTCCGATCAGGAACCCGTCCTTCTCGCGCAGGGTCACGACACCGTCGACGGCTTCGGGGATCCCGGCCGCCCGGGCGCCGTCTCGGACGGCTTCGGCGCCGAGCTTCTTCGCCAGGTCCACGAACAGGCCCTGAGTGCCCTTCCCCATCGCCTCGCGCAGCGTGCACTTCCCGGCTTCGCCGCACTGGTCCTGGAACTCGAAGGTCTCGCCCAGGAAGTCGACCGACGCGGGCGCCTTCACCGGTTCGTCCACGTTCACGCCCCGTTCGAGCCCGGCGGCGAGGATGAACGGCTGGAACGTCGAGCCGGTGCCGTACGGCGTGCCCGCGTAGTCGTGCACGCTCCAGCCGCCGCCGTTGTAGGCGCGGATCGCCCCGGTCCCGGGTTCGACGGCGACCAGCGACGCGCGGAAGTGGTCCGGCTGCCCCTTCAACCGCTCCTTGACCGCCTTCTCGGCTTCGGCCTGGGCACGCGGATCGATGGTCGTCTCCACCTTCATCGCGCCGCCGCGGAGCCGGTCGAGCGGGTAGCCGACCTGCTCCAGTTCCGCGAGGACCTGCTGCTTGATGTGGTACTGCTCGTAGGTGACGCGACCGGCGCGGGTCTCCGACGGCGCCTGGATCGCGTCCTCCGGGTAGGTCATGGTGACCGCTTCGGCCTGGCTGACGTAGCCGCGCGCGACCAGCTTGTTCATCACATAGGACCAGCGCTTCATCGCGTGCTCGTGGCTGGAGGCGTACGGGTCGTGCACCGAAGGCGACTGGATCATGCCGGCGAGGAAGGCCGCCTCGCTCCAGGTCATCGAGTCGTCGAGTTTGCGGCCGAAGTAGGCGTTCATCGCCGACGCCGGACCGTAGGTGCCGCGGCCGAACGAGATGATGTTGACGTAGCTCTCGAAAATCTCTTTCTTGGTCTGCTGCTGGGTGATCTTCGTGGCGAGCACGAGCTCGGAGAACTTCCGCGTGAGGGTGGCGTCCTCGTTGCCGGTGGACTTCTTGATGTACTGCTGGGTGATCCCCGAGCCGCCGCCGACGCCGGTCACCAGCGCGCGGCCGAGCCCGGTGAGGTCGAAACCCTCGTTGTCCCAGAAGGTCGGGTCCTCGGTCGCGACGATCGCGTCGCGCAGTTTCGCGGGGACGGCGTCGTAGGGGACGAACAGCCGGTCTCCGCCGGGCGGGACCACCTTGAGCAGTTCGGAGCCGTCCGCGTTCTGCAGGACGACGGTCTTGTCGAGATCGGCGAGGACCTCTTGCGGGCTGCGGACGTCGAGCAGGACGTACGCGAGCCCGAACGCGACGACCGGGATGCCGATCACCAGGCCGAGCGTCCAGGCGGCGACCCGTCGCCACCTGCGCTTCTTCCGTTTCGGCTCCGGGGTGGCCGTGGTCTCCGACTCGGGTGCGTCTGCCTCATCCGGGTTTTCCACGCCAGGTTAGACGCCCGAACGAGTGAAAAGGTTGTGGGAAAGTCACCGGATGGCCACCGGTTCACGACTTGAAGAATTCTTCATTTGATAATGTGCTCAGATGCCCGTCCCCCTGTACCAGGCCAAGGCGGAGTTCTTCCGCATGCTGGGCCACCCGGTCCGGATCCGTGTGCTGGAGCTGCTCGCCGAAGGCCCGAAGGCCGTCCGTGAACTGCTCGCCGAGATCGAGGTCGAGCCCTCCAACCTCTCGCAGCAGCTTGCCGTCCTGCGCCGGTCGGGCATCGTCACCTCGACCCGCGACGGCTCGACGGTGGTGTACGCGCTCGCCGGCGGCGACGTCGTCGAGCTCCTGCGCGCGGCCCGGCGCATCCTCACCGAGCTGCTGGCCGACCAGAACGTCTTGCTCGCCCAGCTACGCGACGCGGAGTGACGCCGTGGCGGGTCTGAGACTTTCGGAACTGCGCTCGCTCCTGCCCGGACGCGAAGACCTGCGGACGCTCAAACGCGCTCCCCGGCGCGACCTCACGGCGGGCGTGACCGTCGCGATCGTCGCCCTCCCGCTGGCGCTGGGCTTCGGCATCTCGTCCGGGCTCGGCGCCGAAGCCGGGCTGGTCACCGCGATCGTCGCCGGCGCGCTGGCCGCGATCTTCGGCGGCTCCAACCTCCAGGTCTCCGGCCCGACCGGGGCGATGACCGTGGTGCTGGTGCCGATCATGGCCACGCACGGAGCGGGCGGCGTGCTGACGGTGGGCCTGCTCGCCGGGGTGTTGCTGCTCCTGCTCGCGGTCGCCCGCGCCGGCCGGTACATGCGCTACGTGCCGACACCGGTGGTCGAAGGCTTCACGCTGGGCATCGCCGGGGTGATCGCGTTGCAGCAGGTCCCCGCCGCGCTCGGCGTCGCCACCCCGGAAGGCGAGAAGGTGGCCGTCGTCGCGGCGAAGGCGGTGGCCGATTTCGCCGCGCATCCGGCCTGGCCGTCGATCGCGGTCGCGGCCGGGGTCGCCGCCCTGATGCTGCTCGGCGCGAAGTGGCGGCCGTCGATCCCGTTCTCGCTGGTCGCGGTGGCCATCGCGACCCTCGTGAGCCACTTCGCGCAGCTGCCGGTCGCTCGTATCGGTGCCCTGCCCAACGGTCTTCCCGCGCCTTCGCTGGACTTCCTGGATCTGTCGACCCTGGGCGCGTTGGCGCCCTCCGCCGTCGCGGTCGCGGCGCTGGCCGCGCTGGAAAGCCTCCTCTCGGCCACGGTCGCCGACGCGATGAGCGTCAACGAACGCCACGACCCGGACCGGGAACTGTTCGGGCAGGGTCTCGCGAATCTCGTCACCCCGCTGTTCGGCGGCGTACCCGCCACCGCGGCGATCGCGCGCACCGCGGTCAACGTCCGCGCCGGGGCGAAATCCCGGCTGGCCTCGTTCACCCACGCGTTGGTGCTGGCGGTGATCGTCTTCGCGGCGGCGCCGCTCGTGGCCACGATCCCGATCGCGGCGCTCGCCGGGGTGCTGCTGGCCACCGCCGTCCGCATGGTCGAGGCGGGCTCGGTCCGCGCGCTCCTGCGCTCCACCCGGCGTGACGCGCTGGTCCTCGTGCTCACCGCGGGCGCGACCCTGATCCTGGATCTGGTCACCGCGGTCATCCTCGGCCTCGTCGTGGCGGGCGCGCTGGCGCTGCGGGCGATCGCGAAGGCGGCTCGCGTCGAAGAGGTCGCGCTCGACCACGCCGATCACGCGGCCGAGGAGCGGGCGCTGCTGGACGAGCACATCGTCGCGTTCCGGCTCGACGGACCGCTGGTCTTCGCGGCGGCCCACCAGTTCCTGCTGGAGCTGTCCGAGGTGGCCGACGTCCGGGTGGTCATCCTCCGGATGTCACGGGTGTCGGCCATCGACGCCACCGGCGCCCTCGTCCTGCGCGACGCCATCGAACGCCTCGAACATCGCGGGATCACGGTCCTGGTGTCGGGGATCAGGCCGGGCCACGAGAAGGTGCTCGACGAACTCGGCGTCGCGGACCGGCTCCGCGCGGAGGGCCGGGTGTTCCCCGATACGCCGCACGCCATCGATTTCGCGCACGCGCTGCTGACCTCAAGCGAGGAAGGCGCGAAGCAGTGAAGCGGTCCCTTCGACGTGTTCCGTCATCGCCCGGCGGGCCGCCTCCGAGTCCCCGGCGAGGATCGCGTCGACGATGGCCTCGTGCTGGGCGTTGGAATGCTCCAGATTCGGTTCGAGCAGCGGGATCATGTCGAGCAGCTGGTTGACCCGCATCCGCGCGTCGGCCATCGCGGTGGTCAGCGAGCCGGACGCGGTGACCTCGGCGATCGCCAGGTGCAGCCGCGAATCCTTGCGCCGGTAGTCGCCGACGTCGGCCGCCGCGGCCTCGGCGAGCGTGCTCGTCAGATGCTGCCGGTCGGCCGGGCTGAGCGAACGCGAAGCCGCCATCTCGGCGGCGCCGGTCTCCAGGACGTGCCGGAGGCCGAGCGCGTCCTCCAGCGTGGCGTTGTCGACCTTCCGGCCGTCGGCGGCGGGCGGGTCGGGAAGGACGTCGTTGACGAACGTGCCGCCGTATCGCCCGCGCCGCGACTCGACGTAACCCGCGTCGGACAGCGCGCGGATGGCCTCGCGCAGCGTCACCCGGCTGACCCCGAGCCGCTCGGCGAGCTCCCGCTCCGAGGGCAGCCGCTCCCCCGCGCCCACCACGCCCAGCCGGATCGCCTGGAGCAGCCTTTCGACGGTCTCCTCGAAGGCGTTGCCCGCGCGCACCGGGCGGAACAGCGCGTCACCCGCTTTCGACTCCACCACTCGAGTTTAGGCGGCCCGCAATTCGTCCTCCGGATGCGGTACTTGCGTGTGCAACTACCGCATCCAGAGGACTAAACGCGGGGCATCAGCATTCGATGACGTTCACGGCGAGGCCGCCGCGAGCGGTCTCCTTGTACTTCACGCTCATGTCGGCACCGGTCTCGCGCATCGTCTTGATCGCCTTGTCCAGCGTCACGACGTGCGAACCGTCGCCGCGCATCGCCATCCGCGCCGCGTGGATCGCCTTGGACGCGCCGACGGCGTTGCGTTCGATGCACGGGATCTGCACCAGGCCCCCGACCGGGTCGCAGGTCAGCCCGAGGTGGTGCTCGACGCCGATCTCGGCGGCGTTCTCCACCTGCGCGGGTGAACCGCCGAGGACCTCGGTGAGCCCGGCGGCGGCCATGGCGCTGGCCGAACCGACCTCACCCTGGCAGCCGACCTCGGCGCCCGAGATCGAGCCGGTCTGCTTGAGGATCGACCCGATCGCGCCCGCGGTGAGCATGAACGTCACGATGCCGTCGTCCGACGAACCCCGGATGAACCGCTGGTAGTAGTGCAGGACCGCCGGGATGATCCCCGCCGCGCCATTGGTCGGCGCGGTCACGACGCGCCCGCCCGCGGCGTTCTCCTCGTTGACCGCGAGCGCGTACAGGCTCACCCAGTCCATCGCGTACAGCGGGTCGCCGACGCCGTCCTCGGCGAGCAGCTTCTCGTGCAACGCCTTCGCACGCCGAGGCACCTTCAGGCCACCCGGCAGGACGCCCTCGTGCTCGCACCCGTTGCGCACGCATTCCGCCATGACCTGCCAGATCTCCAGCAGCCCTTCGCGGATCTCCTCGCGCGTGCGCCACGAAAGCTCGTTGCGCAGCATGATCTCGCTGATGGGCAGCCCGGTGTCCTCGCAGTGCTTCAGCAGATCCGCGCCGGTGCGGAACGGGAACTCCAGTTTCGTCGAGTCCTCGACGACGACGGTGTCGGTCTCGTAGGACTCGTCGCGGACGAACCCGCCGCCGACGGAGTAGTAGGTGCGCTCGCGCAGCACCTTTCCGTCGGCGTCGAACGCGCGGAAGATCATCCCGTTCGGATGCGCCGGCAACGACTTCCGCCGGTGCATGGTCAGGTCGGTGTCCTCGGTGAACACGATTTCGTGCTCACCGCGCACCTTCAACCGGCAGGATTCGCGGATCTCCGCGATCTTGCCGGGCACGGTGTCGGTGTCGATCTCCTCCGGACGCTCCCCGGACAGCCCGAGCAGCACGGCCTTGTCGCTGCCGTGCCCGAACCCGGTCGCGCCGAGCGAGCCGAAAAGCTCGCTCTGGACGCGGGTCGTGGCGGCGAGGTCACCGTCCGCCGCCAGACCGTCCACAAAGGTCAATGCGGCGCGCATCGGGCCCACCGTATGGGAGCTGGAGGGACCGATGCCGATCGAAAACAGGTCGAAGACGCTGATCGCCATTGATCTGCCCTCCTTCCTATCTGGCCAGCAGTGAGCTGGCCTCTTGGGCCGCGGGCCCTTCGGCGGCGAGATGGGCCAAATTCTCCGACAGCGCTTCGCCGCGGTGGGCCTTCGTCTGGGCGAAAAGGCGACCGGCCCGATACGACGAGCGTACGAGCGGCCCCGCCATCACACCAGCGAAGCCCATCGCTTCGGCTGCCTTCGAATGTTCGACGAACTCTTCGGGCTTGACCCAGCGGTCGACCGGATGGTGCCTGGGCGAGGGCCGCAGGTACTGGGTGATCGTGAGGATCTCGCAGCCCGCGTCGACCAGGTCCTTCATCGCCGGAGCCACCTCCTCCGGCGTCTCACCCATGCCCAGGATCAGGTTCGACTTCGTCACCAGACCCGCCTCACGCGCGCGGGTGATGACCTCCAGCGACCGCGCGTACCGGAAACCCGGCCGGATCCGCTTGAAGATCCGCGGCACCGTCTCCACGTTGTGCGCCAAAACCTCAGGCCGCGAACCGAACACCTCGGCCAACTGGTCGGGATCCGCGTTGAAATCCGGGATCAGCAACTCGACACCCGTGCCCGGGTTCAACGCGTGGATCTGCCGCACGGTCTCCGCGTACAGCCACGCGCCACCGTCCTCCAGGTCATCACGCGCGACACCGGTGACGGTCGAGTAGCGCAAACCCATGGCCTGCACCGACTCCGCCACCTTGCGCGGCTCGGTCCGGTCCAGCGCCGCAGGCTTGCCCGTGTCGATCTGGCAGAAATCACAACGCCGCGTGCACTGGTCCCCACCGATCAGGAACGTCGCCTCACGGTCTTCCCAGCACTCGTAGATGTTGGGACACCCGGCCTCCTCACACACGGTGTGGAGGCCTTCGCGCTTGACCAGTCCCTTGAGCTCCGTGAACTCCGGACCCATCCGAGCCCGGGTCTTGATCCACGGCGGCTTCTTCTCGATCGGGGTCTGCGCGTTGCGGACCTCGAGCCGGAGAAGTTTGCGCCCCTCGGGGAGCGCGCTCATCGGTTGAGGTCCGCGTACAACGGGTGCTTCTTGGCCAGCAGTTCGACCCGGGCGGACAGCGACTGGCGCAGGTCCTCGTCGAAGTCCGGGCGCAACGCCTCGGCGATGATGTCGGCCACCTCGGCGAAGTCCTCGGCACCGAAACCGCGGGTCGCGAGCGCCGGGGTGCCGATCCGCAGGCCGGAGGTCACCATCGGCGGACGCGGGTCGAACGGGACGGCGTTGCGGTTGACCGTGATACCGACCGAGTGCAGCCGGTCCTCGGCCTGCTGACCGTCCAAAGTGGAGTTGACCAGGTCGACGAGCACCAGGTGCACGTCGGTGCCGCCGGTCAGCACGCGGACGCCCGCCTCGCTGCAATCCGTGCGCGAAAGGCGGTCGGCCAGGATCTTCGCGCCTTCGAGCACGCGCTGCTGACGCTCGCGGAACTCCTCGCTCGCGGCGATCTTGAGCGCGACAGCCTTCGCGGCGATGACGTGCTCCAGCGGACCGCCCTGCTGACCGGGGAACACCGCCGAGTTGATCTTCTTGGCGAGTTCCTGGCGGGACAGGATGATGCCGCCACGCGGGCCGCCGAGGGTCTTGTGCGTGGTCGTGGTGACGATGTCGGCGTAGGGCACCGGGCTCGGGTGCAGCCCGGCCGCGACCAGCCCGGCGAAGTGCGCCATGTCGACCATGACCTTCGCGCCGACCTCGTCGGCGATGCGGCGGAACTCGGCGAAGTCGAGCTGACGCGGGTACGCCGACCAGCCGGCGATGATCAGCTTCGGCTTGTGCTCCTTGGCGAGGCGCTCGATCTCCTCGATGTCGACGATCCCGGTCTCTTTGTCGACGTGGTAGGCGACGACGTTGTAGAGCTTGCCCGAGAAGTTGATCTTCATCCCGTGCGTCAGGTGCCCGCCGTGCGCGAGGTCGAGACCGAGGATGGTGTCGCCGGGGTTGAGCACCGCGACCATGGCGGCGGCGTTGGCCTGCGCGCCCGAATGCGGCTGGACGTTGGCGTGCTCGGCGCCGAAGAGGGCCTTCGCGCGGTCGATCGCCAGCTGCTCTATGACGTCGACGTGCTCACAGCCGCCGTAGTAGCGGCGGCCGGGGTAGCCCTCGGCGTACTTGTTCGTCAGCACCGAACCCTGCGCCTCGAGCACGCCCACCGGGGCGAAGTTCTCCGAGGCGATCATCTCCAGGGTCGACTGCTGCCGGTCGAGTTCGGCGGCGACGGCCGCGGCGACCTCGGGGTCCACTTCGGACAGGGCAGCGTTGAACATGTCAGTTCTCCTGGGTCAAGACGGCGTACGCCTGGGCGTCGAGCAGGGCGGGCACGTCGCCGGTCAGACGCACCTTCAGGAGCCATCCTTCGGCGTACGGGTCCGAGTTGATGAGCTCGGGGGTGTCCGTTGTGGCCTCGTTCACCTCGACGACCTCGCCGTCCACGGGTGCGTACAGCTCGCTGACCGATTTGGTCGACTCGACCTCGCCGAACACCTCGCCCGCGGTGACGGTGTCGCCGACCGAGGGAAGCTGGACGAACACGATGTCACCGAGCGACTCGGCGGCGAAGGCGGTGATGCCCACGGTGGCGACGCCGTCGGCGACGTTCAGCCACTCGTGTTCCTTCGTGTACTTCAGGTCCTGGGGGATGCTCATGATGGTTCGGGGGCCTTTCAGGCGCGGGAGTAGAAGGGCAGGGCGACGACCTCGACGGGCTCGATACGGCCCCGGATGTCGACGGAAAGCTCGGTGCCGGGCTCGGAGTGCTCCCGGTCCACGTAGGCCATGGCGATCGGGTAACCCAGCGTCGGCGAAAGGGCACCGCTGGTGACCTCGCCGATCTCGGTCTCGCCCGCCAGGACTGTGTAGCCGTGACGCGGGGCGCGGCGGCCGGAGCCCTTGAGCCCGACGCGAACGCGGGGAACGTCCTTCTTGGACAGCTCTTCGAGCGCGGCCTTGCCGACGAAGTCGTTCGGCTTCTCGAACTTCACCACGCGGCCGAGGCCCGCCTCGAACGGGCTCAGCTGGAGGCTGAGTTCGTTGCCGTACAACGGCATTCCGGCTTCGAGACGCAGGGTGTCGCGGCAGGCGAGGCCCGCCGGGAGCAGGCCGTGCGGCTCGCCGGCGTCGGTCAGGATGCGCCAGACGGCGGGAGCCTCCCCGGCCGGGACGTACAGCTCGAAGCCGTCCTCGCCGGTGTAGCCGGTGCGGGCGAGCAGGACGTCGTGCCCCTTCACGACAGCCGGGACGCTCGCGTAGTACTTGAGCGCGCCCAGGTCGGCGTCGGTGACGGCGCCGAGGATCTCGACGGCCTTCGGGCCCTGGACGGCGATGAGCGCGACGTCCTCGGACTTGTTCTCGACCACCGCGTCGAAACCCGAGACCCGCTCGGCCAGCGCTTCCGCGACCACGGTGGCGTTGCCCGCGTTGGCCACGACCAGGAACTTCTCGTCGGCGAGCCGGTAGACGACCAGGTCGTCCAGCACGCCGCCGTTCTCGTCGCAGATCATCGTGTAGCGCGCCCGGCCCGGCTTCACGCCCGACAGGTTGCCGACCAGCGCGAAGTCGAGGGTGTCGGCCGCCTGCGGGCCGGTCACCTCGATCTCGGCCATGTGGGAGAGGTCGAACAGGCCCGCGGCCTCGCGGACCGCCTTGTGCTCCGCCAGCTCGCTGGAATAGCGGATCGGCATCGACCAGCCCGCGAAATCGGTGAACAGCGCACCCAGTCCTTTGTGGACTCCGTGCAGGGACGTCTCTTTCGACATCAAGTGCCTCAGTTCTCGTAGGCGTTGAGCGGCGGGCAGGAGCAGACGAGGTTACGGTCCCCGCGCGCACCGTCGATGCGGCGCACCGGGGGCCAGTACTTGGACTTGCGGTTCACCCCGGCGGGGTACACCGCCAGTTCGCGGTCGTACGGCAGGTCCCAGTCGCCGACGAGGGTCTCCGCGGTGTGCGGGGCGTTGCGCAGCGGGCTGTTGTCCGCGGCCCACTTGCCCTGCGCGACGGCGTCGATCTCCGCGCGGATGGCGATCATGGCCTCGATGAAGCGGTCGATCTCGCCGAGGTCCTCGGACTCGGTCGGCTCGACCATCAGCGTGCCCGCGACCGGGAACGACATGGTCGGGGCGTGGAAGCCGTAGTCGATCAGGCGCTTCGCGACGTCGTCGACACTGACGCCGGTCTCCTTGGTGAGCCCGCGCAGGTCGAGGATGCACTCGTGCGCGACCAGGCCGTCCTGTCCGGTGTAGAGCACCGGGTAGTGCTGGTTGAGGCGCTTGGCCACGTAGTTCGCCGCGAGGACGGCGACCTGCGTCGCGGCGGTGAGCCCGCCCGCGCCCATCATGCGGACGTACGCCCACGAGATCGGGAGGATCGAGGCCGAACCGTACGGGGCGGCGCTGATCGGGCCGACGCCGGTTTCGGGACCGGCCTTCTCCAGCAGCGGGTGGTTCGGCAGGTACGGCGCGAGGTGCGCGCGGACCGCGACCGGGCCGACGCCGGGGCCGCCGCCACCGTGCGGGATGCAGAAGGTCTTGTGCAGGTTCAGGTGCGAGACGTCGCCGCCGAACTCACCCGGCTTCGCGAGACCGAGCAGCGCGTTGAGGTTCGCGCCGTCGACGTAGACCTGGCCGCCCGCGTCGTGGACGATCTTGGCCAGCTCGTCGATGCCGTTCTCGTACACGCCGTGCGTGGACGGGTACGTGACCATGATCGCGGACAGCGTGTCGCGGTTGGCCTCGACCTTGGCCCGCAGGTCTTCGAGGTCGACGTTGCCCTCGTCGGTGCACTTGACCACGACGACGCGCATCCCGGCCATCACCGCGGAGGCGGCGTTCGTGCCGTGCGCGGACGACGGGATCAGGCAGACCTCGCGCTCGGTCTGGCCGTTCGCGTGGTGGTACGCGCGGATCGCGAGCAGGCCGGCGAGCTCGCCCTGGCTGCCCGCGTTCGGCTGCAGCGACACCTTGTCGTAGCCGGTGACCTCGGCGAGCCAGCTCGACAGCTGCTCGACCAGGGTGTGGTAGCCCTCGGCCTGGTCGGCGGGCGCGAACGGGTGGATCCCCGCGAACTCGCGCCAGCTGATCGGCTCCATCTCGGTGGTGGCGTTGAGCTTCATCGTGCAGGAGCCGAGCGGGATCATGCCGCGGTCGAGCGCGTAGTCCAGATCGGACAGTCCGCGCAGGTAGCGCAGCATCGCGGTCTCGGAGCGGTGGGAGTGGAAGACCTCGTGGGTGAGGTACTCGCTCTCGCGCTCGAGGCCGGCGGGCAGCGCACGGGCGCTTTCGGTCTCGTTCTCGATGCCGAAAGCGTTGAGCACCTTGGCGATGATCGCGGGCGTGGTGACCTCGTCGACCGCGATGCGGACGTGGTCGGCGTCGACCGGACCGAGGTTGATCCCGTTCTCCCGCGCGACCGCGACGACCGCTTCGGCCTGTCCGGGCATGCGGGCGAGAACGGTGTCGAAGAAGCCCTCGTGGACCACCTCGACGCCGGCCGCACGGAGCGCGCCCGCCAGCCCGGCGGCGAGCTCGTGGACGCGGGTCGCGATGCGCTTGAGGCCGTCCGGGCCGTGGTAGACCGCGTACATCGCGGCGAGCACGGCGGGCAGGACCTGCGCGGTGCAGATGTTGGAGGTGGCCTTCTCGCGGCGGATGTGCTGCTCGCGGGTCTGCAGGGCGAGGCGGTACGCGGGGTTGCCGTCGGCGTCGACCGAGACTCCGACCAGGCGGCCCGGCAGCGATCGCTCCAGCCCGGCGCGGACGGCCATGTACCCGGCGTGCGGGCCGCCGTAGCCGAGCGGGACACCGAAGCGCTGGGTAGAACCGGCGGCGATGTCGGCGCCGAACTCACCCGGCGCGGTGATGAGGGTGAGGGCGAGCAGGTCGGCGGCGACGGTGTACAGCGCGCCGGCGGCCTTCGCGGTCTCGGAGATGGCGGAGTAGAAGCCCGCGCCGCGCAGCACGCCGGAAGCGCCCGGGTACTGGACGACGACGCCGAAGAACTCCTCCGGCAGGCCGGTGAGCAGGTCGCGGACCTCGACCTCGACGCCCATGGCCTCGGCACGCGTGCGGACGACCGCGATGGTCTGCGGCAGGCACTCGGCGTCGAGGACGACCTTGTTCGACTTCGCCTTCGACGCGCGGCGCATCAGCATGACGGCCTCGGCGACGGCGGTGGACTCGTCGAGCAAGGAGGCGTTCGCGGTGGCGAGACCGGCCAGCTCGGAGACCATGGTCTGGAAGTTGAGCAGCGCTTCGAGACGGCCCTGCGAGATCTCCGGCTGATACGGCGTGTACGCCGTGTACCAGGCCGGGTTCTCCAGCACGTTGCGGCGGATGACCGCCGGGGTGACCGTGTCGTGGAAGCCGAGGCCGATCATCTGCGTCATCGGCTTGTTGAGCGCGGCGAGCGCACGGAGCTCGGCGATGGCGTCCTCTTCGGACGCGGCGGGGGGAAGTTCGAGGTCGCGGGTGACCCGGATCGCGGACGGCACCGCGGCCTGCACCAGGGCATCGAGACTGCCGTAGCCGACCTCGGCGAGCATCTTGGCCTGCTCGGACTCCGAGGGGCCGATGTGCCGGTCGTCGAAGGACGTACTGGTCAAGGGAGCTCCTTCAATCAGGCGCCGGATAGACCGGTGCGCTGGGAACTCCCCCTCTGTCATGGCACCTGAGAGTTTCACCACCGTCGAGGGTGGCTTTCACCTTGGGTGAGGCGCACTTGCGCGCCTGCTTTCCAGAGTGGCCTCGCGTGAAGCGGTAGTGGGTACCTGAGAGATTCCGGGGAGTTTGCTCCTTCGGTGCCCCACCACGTTCGTGGGGGCTCTCCCGCTCCAGCTCGACGGCCCTGTCTGCAGTTGTGCGCACACCGTACCTGGCGTGTTCAGCGCCCGTCTACTTCCCACCGACGACGTCACTCGCGTGTCCGGAGCCGGAACTCGTGAGTTCCGCCTCTGATCACGCGAGTGACGGGCCTGATCACGCGAGTTACGCGTTCTCCATCATCATCTCGGCGGTGATCGTGCCGCAGAGCTCGGCGCAGCGGGTCATCATGCCCGCCGCGTCGGCGAGCTCGGCGTCGCCGGTCTTGGCGCACTCGTCGGCGCACATGCGCATCATCTGGGAGGCGAGGCCGCACATCTTCGCGCACATGCGCATCATTTCGAGGTCGGCGACCATCGCGGAACAGCGCATCATCATGTCGGCGCACATGCGGGACATGTCCGCGCAGGTCACCATCATCATCCCGAGCTTCGCGCCGCCCATCTCCATGCAGCGCGTCATCATCTCCTCGCACCGGACGTGACACTCGTTGCACAGGTCGATGCAGTCACGCATGGCGGTGCTCATCTGCCGGGTCATTCTGGGGCCTCCTGGGTGGTCCTGGATGCTGGCTCGCGCTGTCAGGACTACAGCGCAGGTCAGCGGGCCGCCATCCCAGCCACCGGGACGAGTGACGCACACCCTGGGCCAGGTCCGTGAAGGCCTCCTTGAGGGACTCTGGGTCCCTCAAGGAGGCCTTCACGGACAGCTGCCTGGGGTCAGAGCGGGGTGACGTAGGCGCCCGAGATACCGCCGTCCACCAGGAACTGCGACGCCGTGATGAACGAGGCGTCGTCGCTCGCCAGGAAGGCGACCGCGGCCGCGATCTCCTCCGGCTCCGCGAACCGCCCGACCGGCACGTGCACCAGCCGCCGCGCGGCCCGCTCCGGGTCCTTCGCGAACAGCTCCTTGAGCAGCGGCGTGTTCACCGGTCCCGGGCACAGCGCGTTCACCCGGATGTTCTCCCGCGCGAACTGCACGCCCAGTTCCCGGCTCATCGCCAGCACCCCGCCCTTCGACGCGGTGTAGGAGATCTGCGATGTCGCCGCACCCATCACCGCGACGAACGACGCCGTGTTGATGATCGAGCCCTTGCCCTGCCGTTGCATATGCGGCAGCACGGCCTTGCAGCACAGGTACACCGACGTCAGGTTGACCTTCTGCACCTTCTCCCACGCGTCGATGCCCGTGGTGAGGATCGAGTCGTCCTCGGGCGGCGAGATACCGGCGTTGTTGAACGCCACGTCGACCGAGCCGAAAGTGTCCACAGTGGTCTGGAACAGGGCCTCGACCTGCTCGGCGTCGGTGACGTCGGCCTGCACGAACAGGCCGCCGACCTCATCGGCCGCGGCCTTGCCCGCCTCGGCGGAGATGTCGCCGATGACGACCTTCGCGCCTTCGCTCGCCAGCCGCCGCGCGGTGGCGAGGCCGATCCCGCTGCTGCCGCCGGTGATGACGGCGACGCGGCCTTCGAAACGCTGAACCATTCCTTATTCCTCCGTGCTGATGAAGACGTTTTTGGTCTCGGTGAAGGCGTCGACAGCGTCCGGCCCCAGCTCACGACCCAGCCCGGACTGCTTGAACCCGCCGAACGGCGTCCAGTACCGGACGGACGAATGCGAGTTGACCGACAGGTTCCCGGCTTCGACACCGCGCGCGACGCGGAAGGCGCGGCCGACATCGCGGGTCCAGATCGAGCCGGACAGCCCGTACTCGGTCCGGTTGGCCATGGTCACCGCGTCCGCCTCGCCGTCGAACGGGACCACGGCGACGACCGGGCCGAAGATCTCCTCGGACGCCAGCGGATGCCGCAGGTCCGGCGGGGTGACGACGGTCGGCGCGAACCAGTATCCGGGGCCGACCGGCGCGCTGCCCCGGAAGGCGACCGGCGCGGAATCGTCCACATAGGACGACACCTTCGCGTGATGCCCGGCCGAGATCAGCGGGCCCATCTCGGTCACCTCCAGCCGCGGATCACCGACGACGACGCCGTTCACGGCGGGCTCCAGCAGCTCCATGAACTTCTCGTACACGCTCGACTGCACCAGGATCAGCGACCGCGCGCAGCAGTCCTGTCCGGCGTTGTCGAAGACGCCGTACGGCGCGGTGGCCGCGGCCTTCTCCAGGTCGGCGTCGGCGAAGACGATGTTCGCGTTCTTGCCGCCGAGCTCCAGCGTCACCCGCTTCACCTGCGCGGCGCAGCCCGCCATGATCTGCTTGCCGACCTCGGTGGAGCCGGTGAACACCACCTTCCGCACCGCCGGATGGTCCACGAAACGCTGCCCCACCACCGATCCCTTGCCGGGAAGCACCTGGAAGACGTCCTCGGGGATCCCCGCCTCGCGGGCGAGTTCGCCGAGGCGGATCGCGGTCAGCGGGGTGAGCTCGGCGGGTTTGAGCACGACGGTGTTCCCGGCCGCGAGCGCGGGCGCGAACCCCCAGCCCGCGATGGGCATCGGGAAGTTCCACGGCACGATCACCCCGACCACGCCCAGCGGCTCGTGGAACGTCATGTTCACGCCACCGGGTACCGGGATCTGCTTGCCGTTCAGCCGTTCGGGCGAAGCCGAGTAGTACGTCAGCACGTCGCGGACGTTGCCCGCCTCCCAGCGCGCGTTGCCGATCGTGTGTCCGGCGTTGGCGACCTCCAGCGCGGCGAGGTTCTCGATGTCGGCGTCGACGGCGTCGGCGAACCGGCGCAGCAGCCGCGCCCGGTCACCGGGGGCCACGGCACGCCAGGCCGGGAACGCCGCGTGCGCGCGGGCGATCGCCGCGTCGGTCTCCTCGGCCGAGGTCAGCTCGACCGACCGCACCACCTCCTCGGTGGCGGGGTTGATCACCTCGAAGGTGGTCATTCGCGCTCCTTCGCAGCTTCTACCAGCGCCTCGAAAAGCCTGATGTCGTCGGGATTCTGTTCGGGATGCCATTGGACGCCGAGTACGAACCCGTCGCCGGGCAGTTCGGCCGCCTCGATGGTCCCGTCGGCGGCCCAGCCGACCGGGACCAGCCCGTCGCCGAGCTTGTCGATCGCCTGATGGTGGTAACACGGCACCTTGGTCTCGGCACCCAGGATCGACGCGACGCGGCTGCCCGCGGCAAGCGTCACCGTAGTGGTGCCGAAGATCCCCGGCGCGGGCTGGTGATCCTTGCTGTCCAAAGTGTCCGGCAGATGCTGGGCGAGCGTGCCGCCCAGCGCGACGCTGAGCACCTGCAGCCCTCGGCACACGCCGAGCACCGGTTTCCCACTGTCCAAAGCGGACCGCAGCAGGCCGAACTCGAACGCGTCCCGGTTCGGCCTCGTGTACGTCGTCGCGTGCTGCTCCTGGCCGTAGCGTGCCGGGTCGACGTCGGCACCGCCGACCAGCACGAGACCGTCCACGGCGGACATCAGCCGATCGTGTGCCGTGCTCACCGGCGGCAGCAGGACGGGAATCCCGCCCGCCGCGACGATCCCGTCGACGTAGACCCGGTGGAGCAGCGCCGCTTCGGTCTCCCACACCAGGAATTTCGCGGGTTCCAGATAGGACGTGAGCCCGATCAGGGGTTCAGAGGCGTTCGAAGCCACGGATCCTCTCCCAGTCGGTGACGGCGGCGTCGTACGCGGTGAGCTCGACCTTCGCCGCGTTCAGGTAGTGGTCGACGACCTCGTCCCCGAACGCGGACCTCGCGAGCTCGCTCCCGTCCAGCAGTGCAGCGGCCTCCCGCAGGGTGGTCGGCACGGTCGGCTTGGCGGAACCGTAGGCGTTGCCGTGGAACTCCGGCTCCAGCTCCAGTTCGTTCTCGATACCGTGCAGCCCGGCCGCGATCAGCGCGGCCACCGCGAGGTACGGGTTCACGTCGCCACCGGGGACGCGGTTCTCGGTGCGCAGCGAGTCCCCGTGCCCGACGACCCGTAACGCGCACGTGCGGTTGTCGGTGCCCCAAGCGACGGCCGTCGGCGCGAAACTCCCGGGCACGAACCGCTTGTAGGAGTTGATGTTCGGCGCGAAGAAGTAGGTCAGCTCACGCAGCCCGGCCAGCTGACCGGCGAGGAAGTGCTCCATCAGCGGCGAGAATCCGCCGGGGCCGTCGCCCGCCAGGACGGGCTCGCCCGCGGCCGAGCGCAGGCTGATGTGGATATGACAGGAGTTGCCCTCGCGTTCGTTGTACTTCGCCATGAACGTGAGGCTCTTGCCCTCCTGCGCGGCGATCTCCTTGGACCCGGTCTTGTAGACGCTGTGGTTGTCGCAGGTGGTCAGCGCGTCGGCGTAGCGGAAGGCGATCTCGTGCTGGCCGGGATTGCACTCGCCCTTGGCGGACTCGACATACAGTCCCGCCCCGCCCATGTCGTTGCGGATGCGGCGAAGCAGCGGCTCGATCCGGGCGGTGCCGAGCATCGAGTAGTCGACGTTGTACTGGTTGGCCGGGCGAAGGTCCTGATAGCGCTTGTCCCAGGCCGACTCGAAGGTGTCGTCGAAGACGATGAACTCCAGTTCGGTGCCGACGTAGGCGGCGAGACCGCGCTCGGCGAGCCTGTCGAGCTGGCCGCGCAGGATCTGGCGGGGCGAGGGAGCCACCGCGCCGCCCTGCACCCGTTCGAGGTCGGCGAGGACCAGCGCGGTGCCCTCCTGCCACGGGAGCAGGCGCAGCGTGCCGAAGTCCGGGCGCATGACGAAGTCGCCGTAGCCGGTCTCCCACGACGACATCGCGTAGCCGTCGACGGTGTTCATGTCCACGTCGACCGCGAGGAGGTAGTTGCACGCTTCGGTGGCGTGCTCGACGACCTCGTCGAGGAAGTACTCGGCGGCGCAGCGTTTGCCCTGCAGCCTGCCCTGCATGTCGGTGATCGCCACCAGCACCGTGTCGACGGTGCCGTCCTCGACCAGTTCCCGGAGCCGATCCAGCGTGAGCATGCCGCGCCTGTTCGCCATCAGCCTCACCTAAAGGTTCGAAGCGGTACCTTTGCGGGTTCTTCCTACCGGGTCGGCCGAACCCGGTCAACTCGGTCAATGGTCTGATTGGTTATCCATTGCTGACGGTAGGTGATCCCTGGGCGGATTGTCTGCGATGCCCGGCTGAGAAGATGCTGTGAATCCCGCCGCACCGGGAGGAGATCCGCGCATCCGGGACGTTGTACGGATCAAGAGAGGTGAGAAGGAATGACACAGGCATTCACGCAGCAGACCACGTTCACCGAGCCCCAGGGGCGGGCTCAGCTCCCGACGCTGCCCAGCGGGTGGCCGATCGGCTCCTACGAGTCGTACTCCGAAGCGCAGCGTGCCGTCGACCACCTCGCGGGAACGGACTTCCCGATCACGGACGTGACCATCGTCGGGGTCGAGCCGATCCTCGTCGAGCGCATCGCCGGGCGGATGGGCTGGAGCAAGGTGCTGACCAGCTCGGCGCTGTCCGGCGCGATGTTCGGTGTGTTCCTCGGGCTCGTGCTGAGCCTGCTGAACCCGGGCGCCGGGCTGGTGCCGATCATCGTCGGCCTCGTCGGCGGTATCGGGTTCAACCTGCTGTTCGGCGCGCTGGGGTACGCGTCGTCGAAGAACAAGCGAGGGTTCATCTCGCAGAGCCAGCTGGTCGCCCGGCGTTACGACGTCCTGGCCCAGCCGCGCAACGCCGAGAAGGGCCGCGCCCTGCTGGCCGACCTGGCCGCCAGGAGCGCGTTCAACCACTGAGCCTCACCCCCACGCGAGCCGGCACCTCTCCACGAGGTGCCGGCTCGCGGCTTTGCTCGTGAGTGGTAAGGACGGTTAGAACCGTCCTTACCACTCACGAGACCGGGCGGAGGCGGCCCCCGGCGTCCGCCTCCACCCTGGCCACCTAGCGCGTCGGCTGGGTGGGGTTCGACGGCAGCGTCACGGAGGACGACGGCGGCACCTGGGCGGTCGTGGAAGGCGGCACCGGGGTGATCTTCGGGATCGCCGCGCTGAACGGCACCTCCGCCTTCTCCTGGCAATAACTCCGGGAACCGTTGTAGCCGTTGAGGTTTCCGTCGTCGTCCCGGACTCCCCGTTCGAGCCGCGGCCGCGGGTAGCGGTTGTCGTCGCCGACCTTCCGCTTCTCGCCCGTGCTCCGCTCGCAGGCGTACCGGGTCGTGCTGAGCGGACGGCCGTTCTCGTCGTAGAGGTAGATCTCGGTCAGCGGCTTGCCCTCGGCGTCGAAGGCGTAGATGTTCTCCACGTCCTGACTGCCGTACATCAACTGCGGATTGCCGTAGTTGTCGTTGTAGCTCGGCGTGTAGCCACCGTTGTAGGAACCGTTGCTGTAGGAGCGTTTCGCGATCAGATCGACCGCCGCGCCCGCCCCGCCGAGCATGCTGCCGATGACGAACGCCGAGATCGGCACGGCCAGCCACAGCAGCCGCCGGTCGGTCTTCAGCTTCGGCCCCGCCCAGACCACCGCGACGGCGGCCAGCAGCATCAGCGGCAGCAGCAGCACGGCCTCGGTGTCGCGGAGCACGAGCAACAGCCCGAAGACGACCAGCACCGCCGCGCACAGCACCCACCACGCCGGCTTGAGCGTGCGGAAGTAGTTGATTCCCTTGCTGTTCCGGTCGTTCTGGAACGAGGTCGCGATCTCGCGGAGCTTGACCACCTCGGGCAGCTCCGTGATCGGCGCGACTCCCTTGCGCACCACGTAGGCGACGCTGATCGCGAGCACGGGTGCGACGAAAAGCAGGCCCAGCAACGGTTCCACCCGCACCCACACCGCGGCCGCGAAGCCGAACAGCGCGAAGCCGCCGACGGAGAACACCAAGCCCCAGAACGCGAACCGCGCTCCGCCGATCCCGGTCTTCACCTTCAGCACGGTGGTCTTGTCGCCCGCGTCGGGCGGACGCGGCGGATATCCGCCGGACGCCCGCAATTCGGCGGCGTAGCTTTCCGGGCTCCCCAGTCGCTCGATCAACGCGTCGACCTTGGGGTTGTCCCCCAGCTCCGCCTCCATCTCGGCGAGATGGGGACGGACGTCTTCGAGGATCTCCTCGACTTCGCTCTCGGGCAGGTCGGCGAGCGCGCTCCTGACCCTCGCCAGATACACCCGCACGGCGGTCGGATTCTGCGTGCTCATGCTGCCTCTCCCAACAGGCTGTTCATCGTCGTGGCGAAAGTCCGCCAGGTCTGCCCCGACTCTTCGAGGCGCTGACGACCCGGCTCGTTGAGGCTGTAGTACTTGCGGTGCGGGCCTTCCTCGCTCGGCACCACGTACGACGTCAGCAGGCCTGCCTTGTACAGCCGCCGGAGCGTCCCGTACACCGAAGCGTCGCCCACTTCCTGCAACCCCGCGATACGGAGTCTTCGGAGTACGTCGTAGCCGTAGCCGTCCTCCCCGCGAAGCACCGCGAGAACGGCGAGGTCCAGCACGCCTTTGAGTAGCTGACTGATCTCCACAGTCGCGTCCCTCCCAGTCTTACGCAACAGAAGGTACCACGCATTGCACAGTAGTGCGCACGGCGGAAGCCACTTGCGTCGGACGGGTGGTTCGTGGGTTACTTAGTCCAGTAATGAACCACCGCACCCGAGAGGGTGCCCGAAGACTGGGGACGGAGGTGTCGTGCTCGACGAAGGAACACCCCTGTTCGTGCAGATCGCCGAACAGATCGCCGACGACATCGCCGAGGGAAGCCTGGCCGAGGGGGAACGCGTGCCGTCAACCAACGAACTCGCCGCCTTCTACCGGATCAATCCGGCGACGGCGGCCAAGGGGATCAACGTGCTCGCCGATGACGGCCTGCTCGAAAAACGGCGCGGTATCGGCATGTTCGTCGCCGCCGGCGCACGGCAGAAGCTGCTCACCGACCGGCGGCAGCGGTTCGCCGAGCAGTACCTCGACCCGATGCTCATCGAAGCGAAGCGCCTCGGCATCGACGACGAAACCCTGATCTCGCTCATCCGCGGGAACGGACACCGGAACGGAGGACCCGCCGCATGACGCCGACCATTTCGACCACCGGCCTGACCCGGCGCTACGGCGACCACACCGCGCTCGGCGATGTCTCGGTCGACATCGAAGAAGGCAAGATCACCGGCCTGCTGGGCCGCAACGGCGCGGGCAAGAGCACCTTTCTGCGCATCGTCACCGCGCAGGAGTTCGCGAGCGCCGGCTCGGTCCGCGTGTTCGGCGAGACCCCGATCGAGAACGAACGGGTGCTGCGGCGCCTGGTGCTCGTCCGCGAAGACCAGCAGTTCCCGGACTTCAAGGTGAAGCACGCCCTTTCGGCCGCGTCGTGGTTCTACCCGAACTGGGACGCGGAACTGGCCGAAACCCTGCTCCGCGACTTCGACCTGCCGACGAAACGTCCGGTCAAGAAGCTCTCGCGAGGGATGCGTTCGGCGCTGTCGATCACGATCGGGCTCGCGGCACGGGCGGAGCTCACACTGCTCGACGAGCCGTACGCGGGCCTCGACGCCGTCGCACGCCAACTGTTCTACGACCGGTTGCTCGACGACTATTCGGCCCATCCCCGCACGATCCTGCTCTCCACACACCTGATCGACGAGGTCGCCGATCTGCTGGAGCACGTGGTGATGATCGACAAGGGCCGTGTCGTCCTCGACGCGCCAGCCGACGAACTGCGCGGCACGGCCGTCACGGTTTCCGGCCCCGCCCTCGCGGTGGACGATTTCGTCGCCGGACGCCGGGTGCTGCACCGCCGCAAGATCGGGTCGCGGGCGTCGGTCACCGTCGCCGACGCGCTCGACCCCTCCGCCAAGGCGAAGGCGAAGGCCCTGCACCTGAAGCTGGAGCCGCTTTCCTTGCAGCAGTTGATGGTGCACACCTCCAACGGACAGACCGCAGAGGAGGCGTCCGCATGAACACCCTGGTCAACGTCGCGCGCTACCACCTGGTGGACCGGCTCCAGTTCCTGGTCCTCCCGGTCGGCGTCACGTTCTTCGCGTTCCTGGTGAATCTCACCATCTTCGCGGTGATTCCCGAGACGCCCGAGGAGAACTACTCCGGCGGCCTGTTCACGCTGTTCGTCTTCATGCTCGTCTGCGGGGCTTTGAGCATGACGAAATCGCTCCCGTTCGGGCTCGCGCTGGGTGTGTCGAGGCGGTCCTACTACCTGGGGACGCTCCTGCTGGTCGCCGGGCTCTCGGCGCTGTACGCGGTGGGGATCGCCGTGTTCCAGGTAATCGAGGACGCGACCGGGGGCTGGGGGCTCGGGCTCAACTATTTCCGCGTTCCCTGGCTGCTCGACGGGCCCTGGTACCTGACCCTGCTCACCTCGTTCGTGTTCCTGGTGCTGATGTTCGTCTACGGCATGTGGTACGGCCTGATCTACCGGCGCGCTTCGGTGGTGGGTGTCGTCCTGTTCGGCGCGGCGCAGGTCCTGGTGCTGCTGGGCGCGGTGCTGCTGCTCAGCTGGACCGATTCCTGGTCGAAGCTCGGCACGTTCTTCAGCACGCTGACCGTCGGCGGGATGACCGGGGTGCTCGCCCTGCTGGTCTGTGTCGCCGGTGCGGGCGGCTTCGCCACGATGCGCCGCGTCACCGTCTGAGAGTCCTTCCACACCAAGGAGTTCCGTCATGGCCGTGGCTCATGTGGTGCTGTCGGTGATGCTGATCGCGATCTTCGCCGTACTGGGGGTGGCGAAGGTACTGCGTCAGCCGGCGTTGGTCTCCCGGACCGGGAGGCTCGGCTTCTCGGTCCGGGAGATCCAAGGGATCGGCGCGCTCGAGATCGCCGGGGCGGCGGGCCTGGCGGCCGGATTCTTCTGGCCGCCACTCGGGGTCGCCGCGGCGACCGGCCTGGTGGCGTTGCTGATCGGCGCGGCGATCTCCCACGCGCGGGCGGGCGACGGCATCAAGGACATCGCCCCGCCAGTCTGGCTCGCGCTGGTCTCGGCGGCGGCCGCCGTCACCGCGATCGTCTAGCCGGAACTCGCGTGATTGAGGGCGTAACTCACGTGATTGAGGGCGCGACACGGTGTTCCGCCTTCAATCACACGAGTTCCGGCTTGAAACACGCGAGTTCCGGATTCGCCCGACCACGGCGGAGCGTCGCCAGGCGCGCGTGACCTCCACCAGCCACGCCGCTTCGGTGGCGATGTCGGGCTCGTCGAGGTAGGTCGCCGGAACGTCGTCGGGGGCGTACCGGCGGCCCGCCCCGGCGGCGGCGAGCGCGGCGGCCAAGGTCGCGGCCTCGACCGTCGCGGCGACGCGGGCTTCGGGGATCTTCGCCTTGCGTGCTTCGGCCTCCGCGACCCGCGGGAGGTCCGGATCGAAGTAGGGCCGCAGCGCGAGATGGCCGTCCCGGATCTCGATGACCCTGCGGTACAAGGCGAATTCGACGCCGCCAGGCATACCGGGCCCCGGGTCCAGCGCGATTCCCGGGACGGCTTCGCGCAGTGCGGCCCACAACGGTTCGATCCGCCGGTACGTCCGGTACAGGCCGATCAGCCGGAACGGGGTGGCCAGCGCGGGCCCCCACACGCTGAGCGTCGCGCCAGCCCCGGCCAGCCCGACGCTCAGCGCCGCCAGGATCGCGGAGAGCGGTTCCTCGCCGGCGTCGACCGCGCCGGTGGTGGCGAGGATGTAGATGTCGTCGACGTCCCAGAAAGTCCAGCCCAGCGCGGAAACCCCGCCACCGACGAGCAACCACAGCCCGACGCGAAGCGGGCCGGGATCGGCATGGAGCGCGAAGCGGGCGAAGACGAGCGAGAACGTCAGCAGGCTGATCAGACCGTAGACGAGGAAAAGAACGTTGTACGCGACGAACCAGCCGAGACCGCCCGGCCCGGCGGCGGTGTGCTCGCCGACGCGGTGGCTGCCGGAGAGGAAGAAGAGCGTGATCTCGGCGGCCACGACGGTCCAGGACAGCACCGCGTGCCAGCCGATCCGCTTGTCCTCCCCCAGTTTCAGCGAACGCGCGAACGCGACTGCGAAGGCCATCGCGCCGATCTTGAGCAGATCGGCCGCGAGGTTCAGGAGACTGCCGACGGGTTCTTCGACGCCGACCGCGTTCTCCATGGCCGGGGTGAGCAGCATGATGCCGCCCGCGATGCACATCCCGAAGGCGCTGAGGAACCACATCCGCCGCCGCGGCTGGGTGTGCCTTGCCTGGATCAGCTTGTAGCCGAAACCCGCGAACGCCACCACGCAACAGAAGTACGCGATGGTCTCCGTCACGGCAGACGCCGTTTCCGGCTCCCGAAGAGGTTGTCGACCCTGGCCATCCCGCCCGCGAGGTCACTCGCGCTCTCGTCGAGCCGAGCCGCGCCGCGCACCGACGTCCGCGCGACGCGTTGCGCGAGGAGGCTGGCGAGCAGTTCGGCCTCCTGCTCCTCGACGGCGCTGTAACCCGTGCGGCCGAGGACTCGGCGGACGAGTTCGGGTGACAGGTTCGGCATGAGGGTCTTGCCCGCGGCGGCGTCGAGCACGATCCCGTCGGCGCCCGCGTCCGAACCGAGGTGGCCGCACACCAGGTGCCCGACCTCGTGCAGCAGGATATGCCGCCGGTGCAGGGCGGTGGTGTTGGCCGGATAGAGGATGTAGTCCGCGCGCTCGGTGCTCATCAGCAGCCCGCACGGGCCACTGGAGGGGACGTCGACCCGCATCAGTTCGATCGGGCGGCCGCGTTCGGCGGCCAGCTCCGCGACGAAGGACTCCGCGTCGAAGGGTTCGGGAAGGGCCACGCCGTCGGCGAGACTTCGGCAGCGGCGCCACAACTCCTTACGGCGGCGGTCCACTCACGTCTCCTTCTTCGGGCCGCCCCGTCCGGATTCCCTGCGGGCGATCGCGTCGATCATGTCGCTGATGGTGTCGAGCCCGTCGGGGGAAAGCGTTACGGCCCGGAGCGCGACGTCGCGGACGCCCGCGTCGCGGAGAGCGCCGAGGAGCGCGAGTTCCTCGGCGATCTTGGCGCTCTGTTCGTCGTCGAAGAAGTACGCGGGCGAGACGCCGAAGAACTGGGCGAGCGCCTCGAGGTGGCGTTTCGTCGGGTTGTCGCGACGGCCGGTGCGCAGCTGCCACAGGTACGTCGTCGAAAAGCTCTCGCCGGTGGCCTCGCGGCACGCCTTGGCGACCTCTTCGTGGCTGTACGGCTCGCGATCGGGTCTCAGCACGATCTGGAACAGCTTGTCGATCTTCTCGGCGAGCGTCGTCTTACCGGGCTCGGTCGCGGCCACCATCCCACTCCCTACCTCTCGTGCCCGTTCATGCTAGTTGACGCGGTGCCCGCGCCGTACACGACAGTTTTCACCTCGTGCGCGGCTTCGGCTGGCAACGCGGGCAGGAGAACGACGAACGGTTCATGAAGGGGTCGCGCCGGATGGCCGTCCCGCACCGGCCGCAGGGCAGTCCTTCCTGGCCGTAGGCGTCGAGCGAACGGTCGAAGTATCCGGACTCGCCGTTGATGTTGACGTAAAGCGCGTCGAACGACGTCCCGCCGACGACCAGCGCCTCCGCCATCACCTCGCTGGCGGCGGTGAGCACGGTGCGGCCATGGGCGGCGGTGAGTTTGTCGGTCGGGCGGGCCCAGTGGAGCTTGGACCGCCAGAGCGCCTCGTCGGCGTAGATGTTGCCGATCCCGGAGACTAGCGTCTGGTCGAGCAGGGCGCGTTTGAGCTCGGTCCGCCTCGACCGCAGCGCGCGGACGGCCTGGTCGAGGTCGAACCGCGGATCCATCGGGTCGCGGGCGATATGCGCGATGGTGCCCGGCAACGCCGTCCCGTCGACCTCGGTGAGTTCCGCGAGCGCGAGCCCGCCGAAGGTCCTCTGGTCGACGAAGCGCAACTCCGGCCCTTTGTCGGCGAAGCGAAATCGCACACGAAGGTGCTTCTCGTCCGGCGCGTCACCGGGCTGGACGAGCATCTGACCGCTCATGCCGAGATGCGCGAGCATGGCCTGGCCGTCGGAAAGCTCCAGCCACAGGTACTTGCCGCGACGCCGGGCGGCGGTGATCTTCACGCCGGAGAGCCGTCCGCTGAAGTCCTCGGCGCCGAGTTCGTGGCGGCGGATCGCGCGGGCGTGGAGGACTTCGACCTCGGTGATCGTCCGGCCGGAGACATGCGCCTCGAGCCCGGCACGGACCACCTCGACCTCGGGGAGTTCGGGCATACGGCCGATTCTCCCACCGGGCGCCTCGTGAGTGGCGGGGGTCGGGGGTTTAGCACTAGACCCACCACCAAGGGGGGGGGGGCGGGGGGC
>NZ_JBHXIB010000008.1:221357-252946 GCF_042723975.1 Amycolatopsis sp. NPDC058340
CGCCCCCCCTCGACCCCGGGGTGTGCGGGCAACCGGCCTATTCGCCCACGGGGCGCCCCGTGTGGGGCGAGGACGGTTCTAACCGTCCTCGCCACTCACGAGGGGTCAGGGAGCGAGCGGTCCGACATCCGCCTTCGTCAGGGCCTTCCGCGCCCCGCCCGGCAGCAGTTCGTCGGCGCCGACGTCGTACTTCCCGGATCGCTTCTGCAGATCGAAATCCGTGCCCGCGTACGGGTAGGAGCCGACACCGGCGTCGACCGCGGGGCTCCCGGACGACAGGCGGTACAGCCCGTCCTGAACCAGCTTCGGATCGACGGCCCGGTAGCCGGACGGCATCCCCGCGGGCCCGCCCCAGGCGATGTTCCCCTCGTACTTCACGTCCGAACCGCCCGGCATGCTCACGAGCTTTCCCGTCCCCTGCAGGATGTTGTTCGCGAGCACGCAGTCCTTGGGCTTGAAATCGCCACCGTCGCCGTGGATGCCGTCGGTGGTCCCGACGACGGTGTTGTACGCGACCACGACCCGGTCGGGCCGGTCGTGGAGTTTGCTGTCCGGCCCGCTGTCCGCCTCGTTGCCCGAGCCGAAGACGATCCCGCGGTTCGCCGTGGTGTGCACGTAATTGTTGACGATCTTGTGGTCGTTGCCGTGGAAGCGGATCCCGGACCTGCCCAGCAGGATGTTCCCCTCCACCACGCTGCGATCCCCGTGGCGCAGCACGATGAACCCGCGGCTGTCGCGGATCGTGTTGTACCGGACGACGTTGTCCGACGACTTGACGGAGATCGCCTCGGAATCCCCGTCGGCCTTCTCGAACAGGTTGTACTCGACGACCCCGCCCGCCGAGTACTTCTGGTGGTGGCTCAGCCCGAACCGGATCGACTCGCCACCGTTCGAACCGGTGAACTTGTGGTTGGAGAAGTGGTTGTGGTGCACCTTGACCCGCTTCGCCATGTCCTTGGCCGGGCCGAGCACCTGCAGGAAGACCCCTTGCGTGGTGCGGTTCTGCAGGACGTTGTGGTCGAACTCGGTGTCGTCACCGTTGAGCGTGACCCAGTTCCCGCCGCCGGAGAGCTGGACGTCGAGCCGGGTCAGCCGGTTGTGCGTGCTGCCCACCGGCACACTCATCGAGCCACCGTGCCGGAGCTTGAAACCGCGCAGCACGACATGCGAAGCGCCCGAGGAGAACGAGAAACCCGCGGGCCCCTTGATCTCGGCCTTGCCGACGTGTTCCGCGGTGATCGTGATCGGCGCGCTCGCCGTTCCCGACCGTTTGATCGCGATCGCCGAGCCCGCCGAATAGCTTCCGTCGGCCAGCCGGATCTCGTCGCCGGGGCCGGCCTTGTCGATCGCGGACTGCAGCGCGCTCAACGACGTCACCCGGACGACCTTGGCGGCCGAAGCCGTGGCAGGAGCCGTCACCAGCGCCAAAATCGTCGCTGTGACCAGGCAGAAACGACGCATCCGCCGACCTCTCGACAGGCGACCTCGAAGGTCGCGTCAGTGGCGGCGGACTGCGATGAGGTTACGGATTCACCGACTCGTGCGTCAACGAGACGTCCCGGTCAAGGGGACTCAGGTCGTCTTCGGCGGTTGCTCGATGTCGAGCTCGGCCGAAAGCTGGCGCCAGGCCGTCTCGGCGGCCTTCTGCTCGGCTTCCTTCTTGGTCGTTCCCGAGCCGTAGCCGAGTTCACGCCCGCCGACGAGGACGGTGGCGCTGAACTCCTTGCGGTGATCGGGCCCGGTGTCCTCGACCTTGTACTCGGGCACGCCGAGCCCGGCCGACGCCGTCAGCTCCTGGAGGCTGGTCTTCCAGTCCAGGCCGGCGCCACGCAGCGGCGCCTCGGCGAGCAGGTCGTCGAACAGGTGGTGCACGAGCTTGCGCGCGACGTCGATGCCGTGCTGCTGGTACGCGGCGCCGATGACGGCTTCGAGCCCGTCGGCGAGGATGCTCGCCTTGTCCCGGCCGCCGGTGAGCTCTTCGCCCTTGCCAAGCAACAGGTGCTTGCCCAGCCCGCCCTCACCGAGGCCGCGCGCGACCCTGGCCAGCGCGTGCATGTTGACCACGCTGGCCCGGAGCTTCGCGAGCTGACCTTCGGCCAGTTCGGGATGGGTGTTGTAGAGGTGGTCGGTGACGACCAGGCCCAGCACCGCGTCCCCGAGGAACTCCAGCCGCTCGTTCGGCGGCAACCCACCGTTCTCATAGGCATAAGAACGGTGGGTCAGCGACAGCGTCAGCAGCTCGGGCTCGATCGTGATCCCGAGTGCTTCGAGCAGTGGTGCGGGGTCCGCGGGTGGTCCACCGGCCGACTTGCCCCCCATGTCGTCAGCTGCCGATCAGGCGGGCTCGACGACCTGGCGACCGTTGTGCTGGCCGCAGGCCGGGCACGCGATGTGCTGGAGCTTCGGCTGCTTGCAGGCGCGGTTGGAGCAGGGCACCAGCTGAACCGGAGCCGCCTTCCACTGGCTGCGGCGCGCGCGGGTGTTGGATCGCGACATCTTCCGCTTCGGGACGGCCACGAGTAGATCTCCTTCAGACGGTCTGCCCGCGGTCGCGAGCGAACTTGCTTCTCCGGAACGAGCTGGTGCTCGTCAGGCTTGCTTTCCGGGGCCATCGGCCTGGTCATCGCCCGTTTCGTCCTCGAAACGATCGACCAGCGCGGCCCACCGAGGGTCTATCTTCTCATGCCCGTGCCCGGGCTCGAGATCGGCCCACTTGACACCGCATTCGGTGCACAGTCCCCGGCAGTCCTCGGTGCACAGCGGGGCCAGCGGCAGCGCCAGCACCACCGCGTCGCGGACCGTCGGCTCGAGGTCGATCCGGTCGTCCACCAGGCGGGGGATCTCGTCCTCGTCGGTGGTCTCCTCGGTCGCGGAGCCGGGGTAGGCGAAGAGCTCGGTCAGGTCGACCTCGACGTCCTCGGTGATCGGGTCGAGGCATCGCGAGCAGTGCCCCGTCGCGACGGCGGAGGCCGTACCGCTGACGAGCACACCCTCGACGACGGATTCGAGCATCAGGTCGAGTTCGAGGCTGGAGCCGGCGTCGATGGTGATGACGTCGGGCACACCGAGCGCGTTCTCGACGGGGATCGAGCGTTGGACGGCCTTGCTCAGGCCGGCGTGACGGCCGAGCTCGCGGGTGTCGAGCACCCACGGGTTCCGGTCGTCCAGCTGCGCAGGCCTGGCCTGCGGCGACTTGTTCTCAGACATCGGTCACCAGGGTACGCAGGTACCGCCACCCACTTTCGGGCGGCCGGAACCGTAAGGTCCGTGAGGGCCTCCTTACCTACCCTGAAGGTAGTGAAGGAGGCCCTCACGGACCTTCAGAGCCGGATGAACCAGCAGCCCTGGGCGATCAGCTCTGGTAGTCGTACAGCGAAGTCCGGCTGTTGCCCGGCAGGTTGACCGGCGACCGCAGGTGGTTGCGCCCGGAGTCGACCGTCCGCAGCGTGGTCGCCAGCAGTTCGGAGAACTCGGCCAGCTTCCCGTCGACGTAGGCGTCGCAGTCGCCGCGCTGCTTGTCGGCCTCGACGTGCGCCTCGTCGACGATGCGCGCCGCCTCGCCGTGCGCGGCCTGGACGACCTCGGTCTGGGCGACGAGCCGGGCCTGCTCGGCGCGGCCGTCCTCGATGGCGCGCTCGTAGGCATCGCGACCTGCCTGGATCATCCGCTCCGACTCGGCACGCGACCGGTCGGTGAGGTTCTGGAACTCCGCCTGCCCGGCGGCGACCATGCGCTCGGCCTCGGCGTGCGCGTCGCTCATCATCTGCTCGGCGCGCGCCCGGGCGTCGGCGAGGATGCGCTCCGCCTCGGCCTGCGCGTCGGCGACCGTGCGGTCGGCCTCGGTGTTCGCCGTGGTGATCGTCTCCGCCGCCTCGGTGCGGGCGGTCTGGATCAGCTGATCACGTTTGTCCAGGACGTCCTGCGCGTCGTCGACCTCGCCCGGCAGGGCGTCACGGATGTCGTCGAGCAGCTCCAGGGTGTCCCCGCGAGGGACGACGCAACTGGAGGTCATCGGCACGCCGCGGGCTTCCTCCACGATGGTGACGAGCTCGTCGAGCGCCTCGAAAACCCGGTACACGGCCACTCCCTACCTACAGCGATCCCCACATTCCCTGAGTTCAGTTTGCCCTCATCACCGCCGTAAGGGGTGAAAGCGCGCGGTACCGGGCGTGTCCCCGCCGGTACCGCGCGCCATGATCACCGAAGGGTCAGCTCCGGATCCAGGACGAGCGTCAGCAATTGCGGGTCGGCCAGCGACGGCCCGCCGTGGCCGTTCAGCGCGCCGAGGTCGGTCACGGTGACCCGGTAGAGCTTGATGAGCGCGGTTTGGACCAGATCCTCCGCGAGATGCCAGTCGCCGCAGAGCAGGTACGCCGTCCGTCTGAGCGGTAGCGCCTTGTCCCCGGCGAACTCCCTGAAGCTCGCATCGTGCCTCCTCGTCGGTGTCCCGGTGTATCTCACGGACGAGGAGGCACGAAATGTTGCACGGGCGGGTCAGCCGGCGAGGTTCACCAGCTTGAAGGTGACGTAGCGGTCCGGCGTGTAGACGATCTCGCCGCCCTTGCCGGAGATCACGCGGTCGCTCGTGCCCACCGGGAACAGCTGGTAGTAGCCGGCGGCGCACGACGGCAGCACACCTTCACGGTTCTCGTAGACCGTGCCCGTCGCGCCGCCCCGAGCCTTGTCCACCACGGACTTCGCCGCGGACGACAGCGTCGAGTAGCCGATCTTCGTCAGCTTCGAGGTGTCGCCGCAGGACGGCGCCGGGGTGCCGTCGACGTCGATCACGGAGAAGGTCTTGTAGTGGTCGGCGGTGTAGAAGAACTCCCCGCCGTCACCGGTGACGATGCGGCGCGCGCCGCGATCCGGCGAACCGGGAGTCGGGACCGTGTACTCGTGGTAGTAGGCCGAAGCGCACTTCGGGAGGATGTTCTCCCGGTTCGAGAAGACCGTGCCGTCCTTGTCCGGGTACGGGAACGGCCCGCCCTTCTTGATGAGGTCGTAGGTCGTCGTCGCCTCGGCGGGCAGCGACGACAGCGACACGTGCTTGAACCCGGTGAGATCCCCGCACGGGTTCTGCTGGACGGAGACGGGGGCGGCTGCCTGCGCGGCACTCAGCCCGCCACTGAGCCCACTGAAAAGAGTGACAAGCAGAACGAGCAGCGCGGCGGCGATCCGCGATCGTTTGTTGGTCATTTTCGGACCGTAACCCGATCGTGTATTCACCAGAAGGCGTCGAGATGAACTCTTCATCGCCGCCCGCGACCGCCCGACCAACGGCCTCGGCCGTTCGGGTCAACCTCGTTCGGAGTACTTCTCCGAGAGGCGTTTGAACACTATCGGCGGCACCAGGTGCTCGATGTCGCCACCGAGCGCGGTGACCTCCTTGACCAGCGAGCTCGACACGAACCCGTACGCCGGGTTGTTCGCCATCAGCAGGGTTTCGAGCCCGGTCAGCTCACGGTTCATCTGCGCCATCTGGAGCTCGTAGTCGAAGTCGCTGACCGACCGCAGGCCCTTCGCGACCGCGATGATGTCGTTCTCGCGGCAGTAGTCGACCAGGAGTCCTTGCCAGGAATCGACGCGCACGTTCGGCAGCTTCGCGGTGATCTCGCGAAGCATGTCCATCCGCTCCTCGGTGGTGAACAGGCCCTTCTTGCTCTTGTTCACCCCCACCGCGACGACGACCTCGTCGAACAGCTTCGACGCCCGCTCGATGATGTCGAGATGTCCATTGGTGGCCGGGTCGTAGGACCCGGGACAGACCGCACGCCGCATGGCGCGGACGCTACCAAGGGCGGCGGCCCCCTGCGCGTTCTGCGCGTTCTGCGTCACACCTGATATTCGGCCCAGTAGAGCGCGGTGTCGCCATAGCGCTTCGTCCGCATCGGCTCGAAACCCGGCGGCCAGTCCGGTTCGCCGTCCCGCGCGGCCCGCTCGATGACCACCAGCGCGCCATCGGTGACCCACCGGCCCGACGCGAGCGCGGCCATGACCTCCCCCAGGCGGGTGGAATCCACCGCGTAGGGCGGGTCGGCGAGGACGATGTCGAAGGTTTCCGGCGCCGGAGCGGCCACGACGGACTCGACGGCCCCGGCCCGGACCGCGCCGCCGAGACCGAGCGCGGCGACGTTCCCCTTGAGCACTTCGACCGCGCGCCGGTCCGACTCGACGAACAGCGCGCCCGACGCGCCGCGCGACAACGCCTCCAGCCCGAGCGCGCCCGAACCGGCGTAAAGGTCGAGGACCTGGGCACCTTGCAGCTCGCCGGCGACCTCCAGCGCGTTGAACAGCGCCTCGCGCACGCGTTCCGAGGTGGGCCTCGTGCCTTTCGGCGGGACCTTCAGCCGCCTGCCGCCCGCGGTCCCCGCCACGATCCTGGTCATTGGAGCATCGTGCCTCAACGCCTTCCACCGTGACGTTGGCCGGGACTTGGTGAAGCCTCCGCCCAGCTCGCGTAGAGTCGTCCTTCGCCCTCGGAGGCGATAGAAGCGTTTAGGAGCGTTGCGTGTCCGAACCTCGGGTCAGACGGGCCGAGATCGCCATCGAGCAAGCCCATGTGGACACCGTCTACACCCGGCTCGCCGAGCTGCGAGCCCAGGCTGAGGCCATGCGTACCAAGGGCTACGAGATCGGCCATGGCGCCGGGCGGGAAGCCATCTTCGAGCAGGCGTCCATGCTGTTCGAACGGGACATGATGGTGTACCACGCCAATCAGACCCTCCAGACCCTCGACGCGGAGTACGAGGGCCTGGTCTTCGGCAGGCTCGACCACCTCGACAACGACCACATCTACGTCGGCCGTCTCGGCATCCGCGACGCCGAGTTCGACAACCTCGTCACCGACTGGCGCGCGCCCGCGGCCGCGGCGTTCTACCAGGCGACGGCCGAGGAGCCGATGGACGTCGTCCGGCGCCGGGTGATCCGGTGCTCCGGCCAGAACGTGCTCGACGTCGACGACGACGTCCTGATCGCCGACGCGGTCCCCGACGGCATGCAGATCGTCGGCGAAGGCGCGCTGATGGCCGCGCTCGGCCGGTCGCGCGGCGAGAAGATGCGGGACATCGTCGCGACCATCCAGAAGGAACAGGACGAGGTCATCCGCGCGCCGTGGCGCGGGGTCACCGAGATCACCGGCGGCCCCGGCACCGGCAAGACCGCGGTCGCGCTGCACCGCGCGGCGTACCTGCTCTACCGCCACCGCCGCCAGCTCGGCGGCGCGGGCGTGCTGGTGATCGGCCCGTCCGGGGTGTTCACCAGCTACATCTCGCGGGTGCTGCCGTCGATGGGTGAGACGAACGTCGAACTGCGCGCGCTCGGCGAGGTCCTCGACGGCCTCGAAGCCACCCGGCAGGACCCCGCTCCCCTGGCGGCGATCAAGGGATCGCTGCGGATGCGGAAGATCCTGCTGCGCGCGCTGCGGGACACGCCGGAAGACGCGCCCGAGGACATGAAGATCGTCTACCGCGGCGAGGTGCTGCGGCTCAACGCGCGGGAGCTCGACAAGGTGCGCCGCAAGGTGCACACCGCGGGCGGGCCGCCGAACCGGTCGCGGATCCGCGCCGCCGAACTGCTGCTCGACGCGCTCGCCGCGAAGGCCGAGCAGCACGCGAAGGACGACGGCCGTCAGATCGACAAGGCCGAGCTGATCACCGAACTCGGCGAGCGCATCGAGTTCCATCGGTTCCTGGTGGTGTGGTGGCCGATCCTGTACCCGGCGCAGATCCTGCGGTGGCTCGGCACCGAGAAGCGGCTCGCCTCCGCGGCGAAGGGGCTGCTCAACCGCAACGAGATCAGCATGCTCGCGGCCGACTTCGGCGACCGCTCCCGCGGCTGGACCATCGCGGACGTCGCGCTCCTCGACGAGCTTCGCGTCCTCATCGGCACACCGCCCAAGAGCCGCCGGGCCCGCCAGAACGTCGAGGTCAACCCCGAGCGTGGCGGCGCCCCGACCCGGCCCGAGCACTACGACGAGTACTCGCACGTGGTCGTCGACGAGTCGCAGGACCTTTCGCCGATGCAGTGGCGGATGGTCGGGCGGCGCGGCAAGTACGCGAGCTGGACCGTGGTCGGCGACCCGGTGCAGAGCTCGTGGCCGGATCCGGCCGAGGCCGCGATGGCGCGGGACCAGGCGTTCGGGCTCAAGACGACCCGCCGCCGGTTCACCCTGCGCACCAACTACCGGAACTCGGCGGAGATCTTCGACCTGGCCGCGAAGGTCGTCGCCGGGCACGCGGAGGCCGACGAGCTTCCGCGCGCGGTGCGGCAGACCGGCGTCACGCCGGAGGTCCGGCCCGTCGAGGCTTCCGGGCTGGAGGCGGCGACGCAGGCCGCGGTGAAGGAACTGATGGGGGCCGTCGAAGGCACCGTCGGCGTGATCACCGCCATGGACCGGGTGCCCGAGGTCGAGGGCTGGCTCGCGGAGCTTTCCGACGAGCGGCTCAAGGTCGTCGGCAGCCTCGATTCGAAGGGCCTCGAGTACGACGCCGTCGTGCTGGTGGAGCCGAACGACCTCATCACGGAGTCGACCACCGGCCGCCGGGTGCTGTACGTCGCGCTGACCCGCGCGACCCAGCAGCTGACCGTGCTGGCGTCCAACCCGGACTGGATCCCGGCCGCCTGATCACGCGTGTCGTCCGCCTGATCACGCGAGTCGCGCGCCCAATCACGCGAGTTACGTGCCCGATCACGCGAGTTCGGAGTCCAGTCACGCGAGTTCGGCGGTCCGGGACGGACGACACACGTGACTGGACGGACGACACGCGTGACTGGGGACGCGACACGCGTGATTGAGGGCGGGACAAAAGCTGAAGGGCTCCTTCAGGACACTGGTGAATGCCCTGAAGGAGCCCTTCAGACCCCCGGTGAGTGAACGATGTGGGGACGCATCGCACGTCCAGGGGTATTTCTAGCGCCTCTTCGTTGTTCGGTGTCACGTCGGTTTCACCGAACAACAACGCCGAACAACGAATCGGCCGTGGTCACGGGCACGGAGGCGCGTAATCGAGCCCCGGCAGGTGTTGTTCCCACTCGTCCGCCGTGATCCGCGGGTACACCGTCGCGCAGATGCGTTCGGCCGCCCGTTCGGGGCTGGTCTCCCACAACCGCACGCTGCCGTCCGCGACCGAGCCCGCGAGCGTGTGCCCATCGGGGGCGAACGCCACGGCGTTGACCCGGTCGACGTCGTCGGTCAGGTTCGCCGATTCGCGGACGGATCCCGGATCGGAGACATCCCATAGTCGCACGGACCGGTCGTAGCTGCCGGTCGAGAAGGTCTTCCGGTCGCCGCTGAACGCGACCGAGATGACGTTGTCGGTGTGCCCCGTCAGCAACGCGGCTTCGCGGGGTGCCGCCGGATCCGTCACGTCCCAGAGCCGGGCCGTGCGGTCGGCGCTTCCGGTGGCGGCGAGTTTCCCGTCCGGGCTGTAGGCCACCGAGAACACCGTGTCGGAGTGTCCTTTCAACACCGAAAGCTGCTTCGGCGCCTTCGGGATGGAGACGTCCCACAGCCGGGCGGTGTGGTCCCAGCCTCCGCTGAGCAGGGTGCGGCCGTCCGGGCTGAACGTGATCGAATGGACGTCGTCCTCGTGCCCGGCCAGCGTCGCGAGTTCGACGGGCCGCCGGATGTCGGCGACGTCCCACAGCTTCATCGTGTGCCCGGAACCCGCGGTCGCGAGCGTCCGGCCGTCCGGGCTGAACGCGACCGGGTCGATCTCGTCCGCCGGCCGGTAGAAGACGCCCACGTCGACCGGTTTACGCGGATCGGTGACGTCGATCAGCCGCATCGTGTGGTCCCAGGAGCCGGCGGCGAGCGCCCGGCCGTCCGGGCTGAACGCGAGACCGCAGACGCCTTGGCCGAAACCGGCGATCTTGCCCACCTCCCGCGGGTTGCGGGTGTCGGACACGTCGACCAGGCGCACCACGCCGTCCTGGCTGCCGGTGGCCAGCAGCTTCCCGTCGGCGCTGAACACCGCCCGGCACGCCGACTTCGCCGGACCGCTGATCGCGGGCCCCGGCAGATCCCACATCCGCACCGTCTGGTCGTCGCTCGCGGTCATCAGCGTGCGGCCGTCCGGGGAGAACACCGCCCAGACCACGGCCGCGGTGTGCCCGACGAGCGCGGGCTTCTGGCGCGGCTTCGCCGGATCGGTGACCTCCCACAGCCGCGCGGCGCGGTCGAAACCGGTCGTGGCCAGTGTCGTCCCGTCGGGACTGAACGCCACGGACCGCACGATGGACTTGTGCGAGTCGATGGTCGCCAGCGGTGACGGCGCCATGAGGTCCGCGACGTTCCACAGGCGCGCGGTCTGGTCGATGCTCGCGGTGGCGAGCGTCCGGCCGTCCGGGCTGAACGCCGCGGAGTGGACACCGGCGGTATGCCCGTTCACGACTCCGAGCGGCCTGGCCGTGACCGGGTCGGCGACGTCCCAGAGCCGCACGGTCTTGTCCGCGCCGGCCGAGACGAGCGTCCGCCCGTCGGGGGAGTAGGCGAGGCCGTTGACGTTGCCCGTGTGCCCGGTCAACGTGGCCGCCAGCACTGGTTTCGCGAGGTCGCGGACGTCGAAGAGGCGCACCGTGCCCTCGCCGTCCGCGGTGGCGAGTACCGCCGCCTTCGGGCTGAACGCCACCGCGTTGACCCGGCCGGGATGCTCCCCGACCAGCACTCCCGGCCCGGGTTTCGCCGGGTCGGCGACATTCCACAGCCGCGCGGTCTTGTCCCAGCCCGCCGTCGCGACCGCGCCGCCGTCGGCGCTGAAGGACACCGAATTGACGTTGCCGGTGTGCCCGGTCAGCGTGGCCAGCTCGCTCGGGCGATGGGGATTCTTGATGTCCCACAGCTTGGCCGTCTGGTCCCAGCTGCCGGTCACCATCACCTGGCCGTCGCCGCGCAGCGCGGTCGCGTTGACGCGGTGGCCGTGCCCTCGGACGCGGGTCGAATACGGCGACTCGAACATCGCGAGCACACTGCCGCGGGTGTCCACACTCGGATCGACGCGGTACGCCGCCAGCGCGAGCTGCGCGGCCAGCGCCGGGTTCGTCATCCGCATCTCGATGGCCTGCCCGGCGACCTTCTGCGCGAGCGCGCTGTTGCGCTGGGCGGTCGCGGTCTGCTCGGCACGGACGGCGTACACCATCGCGGCCGTCGCCAGCACCAGCAGGACGGCCAGGAGCGCGACCAGCTGGCGCAACCGCCGGGTGCGCCGCCGCGCGACGGCCTGCTCCTGGTTCTCGATCGCCACACTCGCCTCGAGGAACCGGCGTTCACGCTGGGAAAGCGCGCTCTCGTGCTCCCCCGCCCAGTCCCTGGCGATGGACAGCCGCGCGCCGCGGTAGAGCCAGCCGTCGTCGCGGCCGACCGATTCCCAAGCGTCGGTCGCTTCGGTGAGCTGGCGGTGCACGCGCAGGCCCTCGCGATCCTCGGCGAGCCATTCGCGCAGGCGCGGCCAGCCCCGGATCAGCGCCTCGTGCGCGATCTCGATGCCGTTGTCGTCGAGGGTGACCAGCCGCGAAGACGCCAGCCTGTCCAGCACGACGGCGACGTCCGGGTCGTCGGCGTCGACCTCTTCGCGGGTGATGCGGCGTTTGGTGTCTTCAGTGCCTTCGCCGAGCGCGGTCATCCGCAGGAAGATCTGGTTCGCCAGCCGCTGCTGGTGTTCGCTCAGTGAGGTGAAGGTGTGCTCGGAGGTCTGCGCGACCGACCGTTCGATCCCGCCGGTGGACTCGTAACCGGTGAGGGTGAGGGTGTTGCCGTGGCGGCGGCGCCAGGTCTCCAGCAGCGCGTGCGAAAGCAGCGGAAGCACGCCGGGCTGCCCGGTCGCGTCGGCGACGAGCCGCGAGACCAGCGCGTTCTCGACGCGGTACCCGGCGTCGATCGCCGGACGCGAGATGGCCTGCCGCAGCTCCTCGGTGCTCATCGGGCCGACGAGGATCTGCGCGTCCTGCATGGCCTCGACCAGCTCGGGATGCCGCGCGCAATGCGTGTAGAAGTCGGTGCGGATGCCGAGGACGACCCTCGTCCGGCTCTCCGGCTCGGTCGTCGCGGTGACCAGCGCCGCCAGGAAGGCGGCGCGCTCGTCGGCGTCCTGGCAGAGCGTGAAGACCTCTTCGAACTGGTCGACGACCAGCACGACGTCGCCCTCGCGGTCGGCGACCAGCTGGCGGGCGGCCAGGCCGAGGTTGCGCGGATGTCCGGTGAGTTCGGTGAGCAGCCCGCCCGCGGCGAGACCGAGCGCGGCGCCGAACTGGACGGCGCATTCCTGCAACGGCCGCGACCCCGGGGTCATCAGCATGGTCACGGAGCCTTCGCCGAGCGCGGGGAGCAGACCCGCCCGGAGCAACGACGACTTACCGGAACCGGAAGCCCCGAGAACCGCCAAGAATCGTTGATCCGAAAGCCTCGCGACGAGTTTTCCGACAAGCCGTTCGCGACCGAAGAATCGGACCGCGTCATCCGGCCCGAATGCGGCCAGACCGATATAAGGGACCGATTCCCCATTCAGCGGGGCAACCGGTGAATCATCGACTCCACCGCGCGTCCGCTCGGTCACGTCATGCCATCGGGCCTCCCACTCCTCCTCGGGGCCGTCGCATGCCCGGACGTAGGCCAATGTCACCGCCAAGCTGGGCATCTTCTTCCCGCCGGCGGCTTCGGAGAGGGTGCCCGCGGAGTAGTGGGCGCGCCTGCCCAGCTCGCGGTACGTCGGATTGCCGGCCTTCTCCCGCAGACGCCGGAGATCGGCGGCGAACCCCAGCAACGGATCGTCCCCGGGGTCCAAAGGTCGTTCCGGACGCGGCACCCTCAATCCTTTCTTTTCAGTGGTTTTCCCACCCTCGCATTCGGGGGCAACCGTACCGTGGAAACGGGGGAACCCCACCGAGTACCGGGTACATCGGGACGGTTAATTTCGATCGATTGACAGACACGGGAAGGGATCGGGGTCCCGCCGCGTTGTACCGGAGCGTGACCTCTTTGCCTGACATCCCGCTGTCCGTGCTCGACCTCTCGCCCGTCGTGGCCGGAGGCGGTGTCGCGGACGCGCTGCGCAACACGCTCGACCTCGCCCGCCGGACCGAAGCCCTCGGCTATCACCGGTACTGGCTCGCCGAGCACCACAACATGCCCGGTATCGCGAGTTCCGCGACCGCCGTGATGATCGGCCAGGTCGCGGCCGCCACCGAACGTATCCGGGTCGGCTCCGGCGGGGTCATGCTGCCGAACCACGCGCCGCTGGTGGTGGCCGAACAGTTCGGCACCCTGGAGGCGTTCCACCCCGGCCGGATCGACCTCGGCATCGGGCGCGCGCCGGGTACCGACCAGCGGACCGCGCTCGCGCTGCGCGGACCGGGCGGGCTCAGCGCGGAGAACTTCCCGCAGCAGTTCGCGGAACTGCTGGCCTACTTCGAGCACTCCGACCAGCGCGCCGTCAACGCCGTGACCGCCGAGGGCAACAAGCCGCCGGTGTGGCTGCTCGGCTCGAGCGGCTTCAGCGCGCGCATGGCGGGCGAGCTGGGCCTGCCGTTCTCGTTCGCGCACCACTTCAGCGCCGAGAACACGCTGCCCGCCGTGGCGCTCTACCGCGACGCGTTCAAACCGTCGGACGTGCTCGACGAGCCGTACGTGATGCTCGGCGTCTCCGTGGTCGCCGCCGAAACCGACGAACGCGCCCAGTATCTCGCCGCCCCCAGCGGCCTGACGTTCCTCAGCCTGCGCAAGGGGCGCCCCATCCCGCTGCCGACGCCGGAGGAGGCCGCGGCGTACCCGTACACCGACATCGAGCGCGTGTTCATCGAGGACCGGGCCGCGAGCAGCATCATCGGCTCGCCCGAGACGGTCCACAAGGGACTCGAGACCTTGCTGGCGGACACGGGCGCCGACGAGCTGATGATCACGACCATGGTGCACGACCAGGCGGATCGGGTGCGGTCGTACGAGCTGGTTTCCGAACTGGCGCGCTGACGCCGGGCGGTCTCGCACCCGAGGACCGAAGTACATGAAGGCCCCCTTCCTTGCGCCTAACGCAAGGAAGGGGGCCTTCATGCACTTCGGCCGGCGCCAACGACCCCTGCGCCCCGAACGGACCAACGCCCCGCCGATCACGAAAGAACGGACAAGATCCCCGTTCGCCTTTGTCAGAAAAAGACAAGAATTCTCCGGTTACCAGGACGTGACGTCTTGATCACACCGAAGTTCTTGTCACCAGGCAGGCGCGTGATTAGCGTACCGACCAGTAGCAAACAGCACGGTAACACCCCGTTGATCCTAATCAACGATTCCGTTCCGCCATTCGGAGCAAAGGAATTGCGCAAGCTGGGGTGTATTCGCCGTGCCCGGAAAACGGGAGGGTCGGCGTGGGCGTCCGGACTGGCGCACCCTCATTCCCCGGCGCGGGTGCGATCCGGGAGACCGGCAGGCTCTATTCGCTCGGCCTCGACGTCGTCCGCCTGACCTTCCGGCGGCCCTTCCAGGCACGCGAGCTGATCCAGCAGTTCTGGTTCATCGCGAGTGTGTCGATCCTCCCGACGGCGCTGGTCGCGATCCCGTTCGGCGCGGTGATCGCGCTGCACATCGGTTCGCTGACCGCGCAGATCGGCGCGCAATCCTTCACCGGCGCGGCCAGTGTGCTGGCGATCATCCAGCAGGCCAGCCCGATCGTGACCGCGTTGCTGATCGCGGGCGCCGGCGGCTCGGCGATGTGCGCGGATCTCGGGTCCCGCACGATCCGCGAGGAGATCGACGCGATGGAGGTGCTCGGGGTCTCCCCCATCCAGCGCCTGATCGTGCCACGGGTGCTCGCCGCGATGGGGGTCGCCGCATTCCTCAACGGAATGGTCAGCGTGGTCGGCGTTCTCGGCGGCTATTTCTTCAACGTCATCATGCAGAACGGGACACCGGGTGCGTATCTGGCCAGTTTCTCCGCGCTCGCGCAGCTTCCGGACCTCTGGATCAGCGAGATCAAAGCGGTCATCTTCGGTTTCGTCGCGGCGATCGTCGCCTCTTATCGCGGGCTCAATCCGAAAGGCGGCCCGAAAGGCGTCGGTGACGCGGTGAACCAATCCGTGGTCATCACGTTCCTCCTCCTGTTCCTGTTGAACCTCGTGCTGACGACGCTTTACCTGCAGCTCGTCCCGGCGAAGGGCAGCTGATGGTCACGACGACACCCACCCGAACGACGCGCGTACGCGAAGCCGTCGACCGCCGGTTCGGATTCCTGGACACGCTCGGCGACCAGATCCTCTTCTTCCTCAAGGCACTCGCCTGGGTGCCGCGCGCGGTGCGCCGCTATCTCCGGGAGATCACCCGCCTGCTGGCCGAAGTCAGTTTCGGCAGCGGCGCGCTCGCGGTCATCGGCGGCACGATCGGCGTGATGATCGGGATGACCGTCTTCACCGGCACGGTCGTCGGGCTCCAGGGGTATTCGGCGCTCAACCAGGTCGGCACGTCGGCGTTCGCCGGGTTCGTCTCCGCGTATTTCAACACCCGCGAGATCGCGCCGCTCGTGGCCGGGCTCGCCTTGTCGGCCACCGTGGGCTGCGGGTTCACCGCGCAGCTCGGCGCGATGCGCATCTCCGAGGAGATCGACGCGCTCGAAGTGATGGGCATCCCCAGCGTCCCGTACCTGGTGACCACCCGGATCATCGCGGGTTTCCTCGCGGTCATCCCGTTGTACGCGATCGGCCTGCTGACCTCGTATCTCGCGTCGCGCCAGATCACCGTCTGGTTCTACGGCCAGTCCGCGGGCACCTACGACCACTACTTCCTGCTGTTCCTGCCACCCGGCGACGTGCTCTGGTCGTTCGGCAAGGTGCTGGTGTTCAGCGTCGTGATCGTGCTCGCCCACTGCTACTACGGTTTCCGCGCGAGCGGCGGCCCGGCGGGTGTCGGGGTCGCCGTCGGCCGTGGCGTGCGGACCGCGATCGTGGCGGTCAGCGTGCTCGACTTCTTCCTCAGCCTCGCGATCTGGGGCGCGACCACGACGGTGCAGGTGGCCGGATGAGCCGGCGCGGGCTGCGCAAAGCCGGGGTCAGGACGGCCGGGGTGCTGTTCCTCGTGGTGATGTCCGCCCTCGTGCTGCTCTCGATCAAGATCTACCGGAAGGATTTCGTCGACTCCGTGCCGGTGACGCTGCAGGCGGATCGGGTCGGCAACCAGTTGCGCACCGGCGGGCAGGTCAAGGCACGCGGTGTGGTGGTCGGCCAGATCCGCGACGTCCGCGCCACGCCGGGCGGCGCGGAGATCGACCTGGCCATGGAGCCCGGGAAGGTCTCCCAGCTGCCGAAGAACGTGTCCGCGCTGCTCGTGCCGAAGACGCTGTTCGGCGAGCGGTACGTGCAACTGTCCATTCCGGACGGTCCGAAGGCCGAACCCTTGAGTTCGGGTGACGTGATCACCCAGGACCGTTCGGCCAACGCGATCGAACTGGAACGCGTCTTCGACAATCTGTTGCCGCTGCTCAAGGCCGTGCAGCCGCAGAAGCTCGCGACCACGCTGACCACGGTCGCCACCGCGCTGGAAGGCCGCGGCGAGCAGATCGGCGACACGCTCGCCACCGCGGCCGCGTATCTGAAGGAGTTCAACCCGAACCTCCCGGCGCTGAACGACAACATCCGCGACCTCGCCACGGTTTCGAAGCTGTACGGCGACATCGCGCCGGATCTGCTCGACGCGCTGAGCGCTTCGGCCGTCACGCTCGACACGGTCAAGGAGAAACGGGCCGAGCTGGCGTCGGTGTACCAGCAGGTGACGTCGTCGTCCCAGCAGGTCACGACGTTCCTCGCCAACAACCGGGCCAACATCATCGCGCTCGCCGCCGAAAGCCGCGCGCCGCTGGAGGTCGCCGCGAAGTACTCGCCCAGTTTCGCCTGCACGCTCGACGCGCTCGCCAAACTGAAGCCGCAGATGGACAAGGTACTGGGCGCGGGAACCGACGAACCCGGCCTGCACGCGGAGATCGTCGTGACCCAGCCTCGCGGCAAATACGTCCCCGGCAAGGACGATCCGGTCTACAACGCCACCGGTGAACCGCGCTGCTATCCGTCGAACGGCCTGATGGGCCAAGGGATCGCGGCGACCGGCGGGCAGACCGCCGCGCTGCCGGGCGTGCAGGGCGACCTCGGCCTGCCGAACTCGCCGCAGGAACGGGAACTGATCTCCACGCTCCTCGCGCCGTCGATGGGCGTTCCGACGGCCGAGGTGCCCGCGTGGGGCAGCGTGCTCGTCGGCCCGCTCTACCGCGGCACGGAGGTGACCCTGCGATGAGGAACTTCGTGAGTCCCCTGATCAAGGGGCTGATCTTCGTCGTCATCACGACACTGGCGACGGTGCTGCTGGCGGTGTCCATCACGAACACCGGCCTCGGTGACACCAGGAACTACAGCGCCAAGTTCCTCGACGCGACGTCGCTGAACGTCGGCGACGACGTCCGGATCTCCGGGGTGCGGGTCGGCCAGATCGAGGAACTCGAGATCGCCGACCACAGCCTGGCGCGCGTCGAGTTCTCCCTCGACTCCCAGCGCAGGCTGCCCGCCGACGTCACCGCGGTGATCAAGTACCGCAACATGGTCGGCCAGCGCTACATCGCACTCGAACGCGGCAAGGGCACCAGTGAACTCCTGGAGCCCGGCGCGGAGATCCCGCTGGAGCGCACGACCCCCGCGCTCGATCTCACGGAACTGTTCAACGGCTTCAAACCGCTGTTCCAGGCCCTCTCGCCCAAGGACGTCAACCAGCTTTCCGGCGAGATCGTCCAGGTGCTGCAGGGCGAAGGCGGCACGGTGGAAAGCCTGCTGGCGCACACCGGATCGCTGACCACCACGCTCGCCGGCCGCGACAAGGTGATCGGCGAGGTGATCACGAACCTGGACACGGTACTGAAGAGCATCAACGGCAAGGGCGACGCGCTGTCCACTTTGGTCTCCACGCTGAAGGAACTGGTGACGGGCCTCGCCGGTGACCGCACCGAGATCGGGGAAGCCGTCTCCGGTCTCGCCGAACTCACCACGGCGACGGCAGGCCTGCTCGAACAGGGCAGGAAGCCGCTCAAGGACAGCATCGAAGGCCTCGGCCTGCTCTCCGGTCAGCTGACGACCGACGAGGGCAAGGCCGAAGTCGACAACTTCCTCACCGTCCTCCCGGGGAAGCTGAACGAACTGGGGCGGATCGGCTCCTACGGATCGTGGATGAACTTCTACCTGTGCTCGGCCGTCCTCAAGACCACGCCTCCCCGCGGGGTACCGGCGACGGCGGAGAGGTGCACGTCGTGAAACCCTTCAAGGAACGGAATCCGATCGTCGTCGGTCTCGTCGGCAGCGCCGTCGCGGCCGCGGTGCTGACCGCGACGCTCAACTACGAGAACCTCCCGATCATCGGCGCCGGGACCACGTACCAGGCCGAATTCTCCGAAGCGGCCGGCTTGCAGGAGGACGACGAGGTCCGCATCGCCGGGATCAAGGTCGGCGAGGTGAGCGACGTCCGGCTCGCCGAAGACCACGTGGTGGTCAGCTTCCGGGTCAAGGACGCCTGGGTCGGCGACAAGACCGCCGCCGAGATCAAGATCAAAACCCTGCTCGGCCGGAAGTTCCTGGCGCTGCGCCCGACCGGTGAGACGGTGCAGAACCCGAAACAGGTCATCCCGCGCACCAGGACCGTGACGCCCTACGACGTCACCGAGGCGTTCAACGGGCTTGCCGACACCGCGGGCGCGATCGACACCGATCAGCTCGCGGAAAGCTTCACGACGCTGTCCGACACGTTCAAGAACTCGCCCGAGCACATCAAGAAGGCGCTCGAAGGGCTGACGTCGCTGTCGAAGACCGTGTCCTCCAGGGACAGCGAGCTCGCCAGCCTGCTGTCCAACGCGCACGGGCTCACCACGACGCTCGCGAACTCGAACGACGACTTCGCGAAGCTCCTCTCGGACGGCAACCTCCTGCTGACCGAACTGGACCGCCGACGGCAGGCGATCCACGACCTGCTGACCGGCTCGCAGCAGCTCGCCACCCAGCTTTCGGGGCTGGTGAAGGACAACAAGGACCAGCTCGGCGGAGCGCTCAGACAGCTCGGAGAGGTGACCGACATCCTGCAGCGGCAGAACGACAATCTCGCCAAGAGCCTCGACCTCGCCGCGCCGTACTTCCGCGTGGTGAACAACTCGCTCGGCAACGGGCGCTGGGTGGACGGCTACCTGTGCGGGCTCATCCCGGAAAACCGGGACCCCTGCACCCCGAAGATCCCGGGAGGCCGCCGGTGATCGGCAGATTCGTCACCCTCGCGCTCGTACTCGCGCTGGCCGTCGTCGGCGGTCTGTGGTGGATCTTCTCCGGCAGCGGGCTCGACCGGGTCACGGTGTACTTCTCACGCGCGGTCGGTGTCTACAGTGGATCGGACGTGCGGGTGCTCGGCGTCCGGGTCGGCCAGGTGGAATCGGTGAATCCACGCGGGGAACAGGTCGAGGTCGTGCTGACCGTCGACGGCGCGACACCGATCGCCGCCGACACGAACGTCCTGGTCGTGGCGCCGAGCGTGGTGGCGGACCGGTACGTCCAGTTCACCAAGCTCACCCGTGCCGGGAACCGCCTTGACGACGGCGCCGTGATCCCGGTGGAGCGCACCGGCACCCCGGTGGAACTCGACCAGCTCTACGCCAGCCTCGACACGCTCGCCAAGGCGCTCGGCCCCAAGGGCGCGAACGCCGACGGCGCGCTTTCGGAGCTGCTTCGCACCGGCGCGAAGAACCTGCAGGGCAACGGCAAACCGTTCAACGAGTCGGTGCGCAACTTCGCCGACCTCGCCAGGACCCTGTCCGGTAACTCGCAGAACCTGTTCGCCACCGTCGACGAGCTGCAGCGGTTCACCTCGATGCTGGCGACCAACGACCGCAACGTCAGCGAGGTCAACAGGCAGCTCGCCTCGGTGACCGGGACACTGGCCGCGAACAAGGACGAGCTCGCCCGCGCCCTCAACGGCCTCGGCAGCGCGCTCGCGGAGATCCAGCAGTTCATCAAGGAGAACCGCGCGCTGATCAAGTCCAATGTGGACAAGCTCGCGGTGACGACCGGGACGCTGGTCGACAAACGCGCCGCGCTGGCCGAGACCCTCGACACGATCCCGCTGGCGGTGACGAACGTGCTCGAGGCCGTCGACCCGAAGACCGGCAAGCTGCAGAGCCGCGGCAACATGCTCGAATACGCGCCGCTCCCGCTGCCCGTCGCCGGCGACACCTACACCGGGGGGCGTTGATGACCACGAAACGGGCGATCGCCGCGCTCACCGCGTGCTGTGTCGCGCTCACCGCCTGTTCTTCGGATTTCAAGGGCGTCTACGACCTGCCGCTGCCCGGCGGCGCGGATATCGGCGACCATCCGTACCGGGTGACCGTGCAGTTCGCCGACGTGCTCGACCTGGTCCCGCAGGCCGCGGTGAAGGTCGGTGACGTCCCGGTCGGCCGGGTCGAGACGATCAGGCTCGCCGAAGACGGCTGGACGGCCGAGACCGTCCTCGCGGTCAACGGCGACGTCCACCTGCCCGCCAACGCCATCGCGCGGCTTCGGCAGTCCAGCCTGCTCGGCGAGAAGTTCATCGAGCTCGCCCCGAGCGCGGCGAAGGCCGAGGGCAGGCTGGGCGACGGCGGGGTGATCCCGGTCACGAGCACGAACCGCAATCCGGAGTTCGAGGAGATCTTCGGCGCGCTCTCCCTGCTGCTCAACGGCGGCGGGATCGGCCAGTTGCAGACCATCAACCGCGAGCTGTCGAAGGTGATGGACGGCAACGAGGAGGAGATCCGCTCCTTCCTGTCCACTGTGGAGAAGCTGGTGTCCAACCTGGACTCCCACCGCTCCGAGATCACGTCGGCGCTCGACGGGCTCAACCAGCTCTCGGCCACGCTGGCGAACCGGAAGAAGCAGGTCGAAGGCGCGCTCACCGGTCTCACCCCCGGCCTGCAGAGCCTCGCCGATCAGCGCACCCAGCTCGTCTCGATGCTGCAGTCGCTGGACCGGCTCTCCGGGGTCGGCGTCGACGTGATCAAGAAGAGCCGCGCCGACCTCGTCGCGGACCTCACCGCGCTCGCGCCGATCCTGAAACGGCTGGCCGACGCCGGCGAGAGCCTGCCCAAATCGCTGGAGATCCTGCCGACGTTCCCGTTCACCGACGCCGTCCGCGACGGGATCAAGGGCGACTACCTGAACGTCTACGCCACGATGATCCCCGCACCGGGCGTCGAACTCCCGCCCCCTGGTGAAGGGGTCCCGCCGGGACTTCCGACCCTGCCGCTGCCGTCCTCCGGAGGTAGCTGATGCTCACCACCCGTGTCCGGATCCAGGTGATCGCGTTCGTCATCCTCGCCCTGGCGACGACGGCGTTCGTCGGGGCGAGCTACGCGGGGCTCGGCAGGCTCTTCGGGGCGGGCGGGTACACCGTGAAGCTCGCGCTGACCGACGGCGGGGGCCTGTTCACCAACGGCGAGGTGACCTACCGGGGCGTCGCCGTCGGCCGCGTCGGCGAACTGCGGCTCACCGACGGCGGGATGGAGGCGGAGCTGCTGATCGACGACGACGCGCCGCCGATCCCCGCGAACTCGCGGGCGGTCGTGGCGAACCGGTCCGCGGTCGGCGAGCAGTTCGTCGACCTGCAACCCCGGACCGGCGACGGACCGTTCCTCGCCGAGGGTTCGGTCATCCCGCGCGAGGCGACCACCGTACCGCTGCCGGTGCAGAACCTGTTGACCGATCTGGACTCGCTGACCGCGTCCGTGCCGACCGAGGATCTGCGGACCGTCGTCGACGAACTCGACAACGCCCTGCGCGGATCCGGCGCGAACCTGCAGGTGCTGCTGGACTCCACCACCGACTTCACCAAACAGGCGGCGGATCACCTGCCGCAGACGGAGAAGCTGATCACCGACGGCTCGACCGTGCTGAAGACCCAGGTCGACTCCTCGCAGGCGTGGCGGCAGTTCAGCGGTAACGCCAAGCAGTTCGCCGAGCAGCTGTCCCGTTCGGACGGTGACCTGCGGCGGCTGATCGCGACGGCGCCCGACGCGGCGACACAGCTTTCCGGGCTGCTGAAGGACAACGAACCGGGCCTGCCGATCCTGCTGGCGAACCTGCTCACCACGTCGCATGTGTTCTCGGCACGCACCGACGGGCTCCGGCAGCTGCTGATCAACACCCCGAAGGCGGTGTCGGCGGTGGACGCGGCCGTCGACGAGCAGTCCGGGAAGATCGGGCTGGTACTGACCTTCTTCGACCCGATGCCGTGCACCAAGGGCTACGAGGGCACGAAGGTCCGCACCAGCGCGGAGCTTTCGGCGCTGCCGTTCAACACGGGTGCCGCGTGCACGCTCGAAAGGGGCAACGCGAGTTCGGTCCGCGGCTCGCAGAACGCGCCGAAGGGCGGCGTCCCGCCCGCCGCGATCCCCGGCGGCTTCGGCGCCGACGGCCAGCCGACGTCCACCAGCCTCGAGGAGATGTTGTGGCTGCGAAACTGAAGATCGCGATCGCCGTGTTCGCCGCGGCCTGCGCGTTCGCGGGCTGGGCCGGGTACTCCTGGTTCACCGCGACGGCTTCCGAAGCCGTGTCCTACGGGAACTCCCGCGACGAAGCGCTGAAGACCGGCCGCGAACTCGTCGCCCGGCTGACCACCCTCGATCATCACCGGGTCGACCAGGGCATCGCCGACTGGCTCGCCGCGTCCACCGGCCCGCTGCGCGATCAGCTCGGCAAGACCGACGACGCGACGAGGCGGACGCTCACCAAGGACGCGACGGTCTCGACGGGCAAGGTGCTCGACGCGGCGATCAGCGAACTCGACGACCACGCGGGAACGGCCAAGATGCTGGCTTCGGTGGAGATCACGATGGCGAAGGAAGGCTCGGCACCGACGACGAAACGCAACCGCTTCGCCGCCGGGCTGACCAGGACGGACGAGGGCTGGAAGCTCAGCGCGCTCGACCAGCTGCCGGTGGGTGCGCGATGACCGCCACGGCCGACACCGAAACCGATGTCACCGAGGAGACCGAGCCCGAGACCACGGCCGAAGAGACCACCGAGGAGGCCGCCGGGAAGCCGCCCCGCCGGCCGGACCTGTCACTGATCCTGCTGCTCGCGGCGGCCGTGCTGGTGGCGGCCGGCGCGTGGTTCACGCTGGAGGCGAGGTCGATCTCGGCGGCGCCGTCGGCGGCGAACACCGCGCTCACCGACGTCGGCGCCACGGCCGAGGTGAACTCCGCGGTGACGGTGGCGCTCGACAAGATCTTCTCCTATTCCTACGACCGGACCGACGTCACCGAAAAGGCGGCGGCCGCGGTGCTGAGAGGAAAGGCACTGGACTCCTACAACCGGCTTTTCGCCCAAGTCCGGGAAAAGGCCCCGGTGCAGAAACTCGTCCTCACCACCCGAGTCTCCTCATCCGCCGTCCAGGAACTCGGCGGCGGTAAAGCGAGGCTGCTGGTATTCCTCGATCAAGCGGCCGTCCGGGCCGACAACAATTCTTCGACGGCGGCCGCGGCGCAGCTTTCTATCACCGCGGAACGCGAAGGCGACAACTGGGTCATCACCGACCTCATCCCCAGGTAATCCGCTTTGTAAACCAGGAGAGAAAACGAGGAGAAACCCATGTTCGGTCGAACGCGCCCTAAAACAGCCCGTCGCCGTCTCGGCACGGTCGTCGCACTCACCTCCGCGCTCGCCATGGCGGGCAGCCTCGCCGCGACCCCGGCCCTGGCGGACGACCCGGTGGAGATCCCGGTGTCCTACACCGTCACCGGGACGACCACGGTGAAGAAGACCGGCGGCACCCTCGACCTCGGCCCGGGCCAGCTCAACGGCGCCCTGGTCATCGACGGTGACAACGTCGGCATCCGCGGCGATCTGGCCCTGCCGCCGTCGACGGCGAACATCTCGCTGGTCTCGGGGGTCTTCAAGATCAAGGCCCGCGTGCGGATCGAGCCGACCGGCCCGGTCACCGGCACGCTCGCCAACGGCGACCTGACCACCCACTCGCAGGCGAACATGCTGATCGACAACATCGTGGTCGGCCTGTTCTGGCCGGTCATCCCGCTCCCGACGGTGCCGAACGCCTGCAAGACGGTCAAGCCGCTGGACCTGACCCTGGTGTCGAAGAACGTCGACCTGTTCGCGCCGACCATCCCGTCCTCGGGGACGTTCACCATCCCCGAGTTCAAGGACTGCTTCATCAACGACCTCGCGCTGGGGGCGTTGATCTCCGGTCCCGACAACACGATCAACCTGAGCATGAAGTCGAACCTGTCCTGAAACTCGTGAGTGGTAAGGACGGTTCTAACCGTCCTTACCACTCACGAGACCCGGCACCCTGCTTCAGCAGAAGTACGGCGCCGTGGGGTCGACCAGCGCGACGCCGGTGCTGTCACCGGCGGAAACGGCGTAGACCGGAGCGCACACGCCGGAGAACTTCCAGAAGTCCGTCGGCGGTTCCGTGCTGGTGTCACGGCTTTCGGACTTCACGTTGCTGCCCCAGGCGAAGACACTCCCGTCGGCCTTCAACGCCACGTTGTGGTTGAAGCCCGCGTCGATGGCGACCACGCCGGACTGCGCTTCCGGCGGAACCGTGGCCTGGCCGTAGAAGTTGTCACCCCAGGCGATCACGCCGCCGTTCTTCAGCGCGATGCTGTGCCGGAGCCCCGCCGAGACCGCGCTGACCCCGGAGGTCGCCGCCGCGGGCACCGTGATCTGGCCCTTTCCGTTGCTGCCCCACCCGATCACGCCGCCGTTCTTCAGCGCGAGCCCGTGGTCGCCTCCCGCCGAGATCGCGGTGACCCCGGAGGACACGGACGCGGGGACAGTGGTCCGCGAACCCCAGCTCACCACGCTGCCGTTCGTTTTGAGCGCCAGGTTGAAGTACGCGCTGGTGGAGATCGCCGTGACCCCCGAGGTCGCGGACGACGGCACGACGTTCTGGCCGTAGAAACCGTTGCCCCAGGCGATCACCCCGCCGTTCTTCAGCGCGAGTTCGTGCGCCCAGCCGGCGGCGATCGCCGAGACGCCGGACGTGGCCGCCGCCGGAACCGACAACTGGCCGTAACTGTCGTTCCCCCAGGCGATCACCCCGCCGTCCTTGAGCGCGAGATGGGTGATCGCGCCGGCGGAGACCGCGCTGGCGCCGAGCGCGGCGGCCGGTATGGTCCCCTGCCCGTAGTCGTTGCTCCCCCATGGCCGCGCTTCGCCGGTCTGCGCGGCGCTCGCCGTACCGCAAAGGGAAACCGTTGCGATCATTACGGTAATCGCGACGCCCGCTACCCGTCGTGATGCCGATCGTCGATTCTCGGAAGACATGCGCCGAATGTTAACCCGGCTGCACCGATCGGCCGCCTCTTTGTCATCCACGGACAAACTTCATAATCGCATTCAGCGCCCGCTGACAAGAAAGAACGGGCGTCTCACCCACTTCGAAACATGTCGACATGAATCCTTGTTACGTACATAACTCGCGGGTAACCTCGGTTTACCCCACCACCGAGAAAGCCGCTCGAGTCGAGCATATTTGATCAGAAAAATCCGCCGAAAGGCGCATGGGGAAAGCCGCCCGAGACGTAAACTGGATCAAAGGAGATGACAGGTATGTCCCGTAGACTTGGCAAGCTGTCGGCAGGCGTCGCCACCACCGGCATCGTGCTCGGCGCCGTCGCCGTGCTCACCGCTGGCACGGCCGCCGCCGCGACCACCTACGCCACCGGCACCGTCGCCTACATGTGCAACTTCCCCGGCATCGGCCAGCAGCAGCTGGACGTGAAGGCGAACTTCGTCGGGCCGGACTCGGTCGCCTCCGGCGGCACCGCCACTCCGTCGAGTGTCGGCGGCACCGCGACGATCAACGCGACCATCAACGCGCTGCTCAACGCCGCCAACTACGACGGTGTCCGCGGCAAGGCCAACATGCCGATCACCGCCACCAACGCCACCCCGACGTCGGCGACGGTGACCAACCTGGACGTTCCGACCCAGATCAACCCGTACGTGCCCGGCCCCCGGTCGTTCAACATCGTCCAGGACGCCGGCACCAGTGTTCCGACGCTGACCGCGGGCGCTCCCGGCTCGGGCGTGATTTCCCTCGGCACCACGATCAACGCTCCGCTGGACTTCCACAAGAAGGACGGCACCTGGACGGCGTGGAACTTCAACTGCACGGTGAAGAACACCAACCCGGCGCAGAACCGCGCGTTCAGCCCGGCGATCCCGATCACCTGATGAACCACCCGTGCGGGGCGGGGACGCCCGCCCCGCACGGTCTCCACGCAGGACACGAGAGGAAGACCGCATGACGCAGCAGGTTCGCCGGATACTCGGGAGGGCTCCCGTGATCGCGGGCGTGATCCTGCTGGCCGGCGTGAACGGCGCGCTGACCGGCTCGGCGGCGACCGATCCGGCGGCCAAGCCGACACCGCCGCTCCAGGGCGCCGAGCCGACGCACAAGAGCCTGGCGAACACCTGTGTCTTCCCTGATCCGGTTGGCGAACGACCGGTCACAGTGGACACCAAGGCCACTCTGCCGAAGGTCGTCGGTACCGGAAAACCCGTCCAGGTCAAGGACTTCTCCCTTACCTTCGCGATACCCGCCGGCGCGCTCGGGGACGTGACCGAGATCGAGGGTGCCGCCACCGTCGAACTCACGGCGACCCGCGAGGACAAGAAGACCCCGGTCCCGGTCACTCTCACCATTCCGGCGACCAAGGTGCCCACCACCGGTGACTTGAGCCTGGTCGCGACCGGCAAGGTCCCCGACATCGTGATGAAGGTCGAGGGCGAGCTCCAGCTGACCACCGGCGCACCGTCCCTCGCGCTCACCGTCCCGGCCACCGGAACCCCGCTCAAGCCGATCACCTGCGTCCAAGCCCCCGGCCAGGATCCGGCTCTCGGCAGTGTGGCGCTGCTGCCGCTGAAGCCGGTCGAGCAAAGGACCGGGAAGCCGGATGTGCAGCAGCCGCAGGGTGTGGTCCGCGCCGAGGCCGATCCGCCGGACCCGAACATCATCGTCATCCCGCTACTCCCGTTCGAACTGATCAACACGGCTACGATCAGTAAGGTTGGTGCGGTCGCCCGGCTGAAGCCCGGGTTCATGTTCAACGCGATCTGGACCGTCTACCTCGACCGGACGACGAGCGAGATCAGCGGTACCGCGCTTCAGCCCCCGAGCAAGCTGAACCTGCTCGGCTTCGGCTTCTTGCCGATCAGCGGGACGATGGAATTGCTGCCGACGGACTACCGCACCGGAAACACCCTCATCGACGCCGCCGGGACTGTGATCGCCGAACCCGACGGCAGCTCGACCGCGACCGTCAAGGTCCAGGGCTATGGCAGACTGAGCAACATCACCGTCAACGGCGTCGACCTCGGTGTCGGTGACAACTGTGTGACGGCCGAGCCGTTCGAACTAAATCTGCGGGGAACGAAGTACGACACGGCATACGGCGGTGTCCTGCGGACCGACCCCGACTCGCCCGACCCGCTGTACCGGGGCTTCACACTGCCCAGGTTCGCCGGCTGCGGTGTCAAGGAGAACCTCGACTCGTTGCTGAGCGGCATGTCCTCGGGCCCGGGCAACCAAGTCTGCTTCGGTGTCAATCAGGTCGGCCTGCCCCGGACGCCGGAACGGGAGTGTCCCAACGTGACACCACCCTCCGGATGACGTCCGCACCAGCAGCCCACGAAGGCAATAGTCCATTCAGTGGCATATTCGCCGTGCTCACAGGTTGACAAATCCGATCTCGAAAGTACTCAATAAACGGTAATCGCAATCCGGGCATCGGCCGAACTCGCCTACGCGGGTTCGGAAGCGGAATGGACACAGTGGATCAAAACCGGCGTCCGCGAGGCGAACGCCAGGGACCAGGCGCACAAACTGCAAAGCGACGCCGCAGCGAGGGCAGCGCGGGAAAACAAGGAGCGTGCCGCGCTGGTCAACGAGATCGTCGCCACCCCCGACCTGCTCATCCAGAGTGACAAGGACTTCGTCTTCGTCATGTGGGAGCGGGCGTCGGGGCCGCTGCTCAAGAAGGCGGCGCTGGCGGCGTACAACGGTTCGCCCGCAGACCTGAAGGCCTTCATCCTCACCGGGATCTTCACCGCCCGCGAGGCGGACCAGAAGGCGATCGTCGAAGCCGACGAACACGCCGACGCCGAGGAGAAGGCCAGGCTTACCGCGCGCGACGCCCGGATCCGGGCAGCGGCGGTGGTGAGGCTCGACGCCACCGAAGGCCATCTGATCGAACCGGACATCAACTTCGTCATGGACCTGTGGGACAAGGCCAAACCGAACAGCGAGGTCCGTGCCGCGGCGGAACGAGCGCTGCGCAGCCCGAATCCGGCCGACCTGACCGCCTACATCGGCACCGGGATCCACCAGGCGAACCTCAAGGACTGGCTGGCTTGGCTCAAGAAGAAGGGAGAGGCCGACCGGCGTCTCGCCTTCGAACTCAGGACAAGGGCGGACCAGAGCCGGGTCCATCCGGCGCTGGTGGCGGCGGCGACCGCGGCGCTCGCGGGGACCGATGACGACGTCGAACTGTTCCTTCGCCTGGGGCAGTACGAAGACGCCGTGCTGACGCAATCCCTGCGATTTTCGGGCGACCGCTATCTGCGCGGGTCCGGTGACGCCGTAGTGGCCGCGGGGACCCCTGGCGGCGACGGCGCCGACGCGACGTGGCGGGTCGTACCGGGCAAGGCCGACGTGAACTGCCATTCGTTCGAATCGGTCCGGTTCCCGGAACATTATCTACGCCAGTCCGGGCAGCGAGTGGTCATCGCACCCTCCGACGGGACCGACCAGTTCCGCTCGGACGCGACCTGGTGCACGAAGGCGGGCACGACCGGGACCACCGTGTCACTGGAGTCGTTCACCCTGCGCGGTAGGTTCCTGCGACAGTTCCAGAACCAGGTGTGGGCGGCGAACACCAGCGGGCAGTATCCGTACGACACGGCGACCGAGTACGCCACCGACATTGTATGGCAGGCGAGCTCCCCTTATCCCGTCACCGGCTGAGTGACACCGTCCCTCCGCGTGCCATGAACGGCCCGCTACTCGCGAAATTTGCCAGTAACGGGCCGTTCACGGCATCCAGTACTCGGCAGCGCCGGAAGGATCAAGACCCGCTCGGCGTCCACTGTGGACTCTTACGCGGCGACGGCAGCACCTCCGGAAGCGTGAAGCCTTCGGGCGAAGTGGAAAGGCCGACCCCGGCCCGCAGCGCGAGCTCCATCTCGAACCGCGCCCCCGGGTCGCGCAGGTGCTCGCCGAAGGTCGCCTGCAGCTGCCGCATGCGGTACCGGACGGTCTGCGGATGCACCTGGAGCCGCTCGGCGATGTCGACGACGTTGCCCTGGCTGTCGAGCCACGCGCGGAGGGTTTCGAGCAGCCGTTCCCGCTGTTTCCCGGTCATCTCGGCGAGCGGGGCGAACAGGCGATCGCGCAGCTGGCAGGTCAGCGCGGCGTCGGCGTTCACGAGCAGGGTGGCGAGATGGTCTTCGGCGCGGATCACGCGGCGGGCCTGGATGATGCCGCGCTCGGAAAGGAGCAGGGCCTCGCGTGCCCAGCGGAGGGAATCGGCGACGGAATCCAGCGGGCGGCACGGGCCGATCGACAGCCGGTACTCCGGCAGCGCGGCCTGCAAGGTGGCGAGGCGGGCGATCGAGAGCTCGCCTGGGACGAGCAGACGCGGCTCAGCGCAGTCGAGTTCGGCGAGGACGTCCGAATCCACCGCGTTGTGCCGCCGGGGTCTGACGGTGTCGCCGATCGGGTGCAGCACCACCGGCGTCGCGCGTTCGGGCACCGTCCAGCCGGTCAGCTGCGCGAGTTCCGCGATCGCCTTCGACGGCGCGGGCGGGGTCTCCAGCACGAGGTGCAGCAGTTTCCGGCGCCACGTGTCCAGCGCGCCGGCGGTGCGTGCCTTCGCTTCGAGATACCCATCCAGCGCGACGGACGCGAGTTCGTCCATGAACGCGAGCATCGCGTCGGCCAGTTGCGACATCACCGCGGACGAAAGCCCGCTGCGGCGGCCGACGCGCATGATGCGCCGCCAGGAGACCCGGGCACCGACCCGGTAGGCAGACTGGAGGGTGTCGAGGCTGCGGCCTTCCCGCATCTCGTTCTGCCCCAGCCGATGGTGGACCTCGTGCGACTGTTCCTTGGAGACGGAGGGATCCGCGATCTGCGCGACGAACAACGTGATCGCGTATTCGACGCCCGCACGGATCGACTTGCCATAGGGCCCGTCGAGCGGGCGGGCGTACGCGGGGATGGTCGCCCGGATCTCGTCGACGATCTCGTTGGCGAGACTGCCGAGCTCCGGTCGCAAAATGTCGGCGAGTTTGCGGGGAAGTGCCGCGGGAGGCTGCGCAGCGTGTTCGATTCCGCGCTCCACCGACATCGCAGCTCCTTTGCTCCGCCCAGCGTCCCGACATCCCACGATCGTCGTGAGGTGACAACGAACACATCGCGAAGTCGCCCGTGAATGTGTCACCTTTCGCAGAAGAAACCGATTTCTTGTCACCAACGTGACAAAATCACGGGTCGGCCCTGAATTTTGATGACAAGTGCCCGGCAAACGCCTCGCGAGGTACGTACGAACGGCCGAAGTGGATACGACCGTGACGCTGCGTCACTACTTTCCGGTGAGCAATTCACCGAGTACTTCGAGCACGGGGGCCAGCACGCGGACCTCGGTGCCGGCGCATTCGGTGATCCCGGCGCCGACGACCTCGAAACCGCTCAGCTCGCGAAGCATCGCCACCAGACGTTCGATCGTCAAGCCACCGGGCTCCGGATAGTTCAGCCCGTCGAACTCCGCCGGGTCGAGTACGTCGAGATCGAGATGGACGTAGACCTTGTCCGAACCCGCCAGCCCGGCGGCGACGTCGGCCGTCTCGACGACAAGCCCGCGCTCGACCGCTGCGCGCTCGGCGTCGTCGAAGGCCCTCGTCCCCGCGAGGACGACGCGTCCGGGTTCGACCGGCGGGTTCGCGGCGAACTCCGGGTCGCCCTCGCCGAGCAGCGAGCGCAGCACCATGCCGTGGAACGCGCCCGACGGCGAGGTCTCCGCGGTGTTGAGGTCGGAATGCGCGTCGAACCAGGCGACGCCGAGCCCCGGCCCGAAGCGGTAGCGCGCGACCCCGATCGGGATCAGCTCGACGCCGCAGTCCCCGCCGATGGTGAGCACCGGCCCGCCCGGCGCCTCCAGCGCGGCGAGCTGCGCGGCCCGGTTCGCGCCGGTGAGCACCGCGCGGTTGGCGATGCCGTCGACCACGGGCGAAGTCTCGCGCGTCTGCCGGATGTGGTGCACCGGCACGCCCAGCACGTGGCCCGCGAGCTCGGCGAGCGCGACGCAGCCTTCGGGCAACTCCGGCGCGCGCTCGGTCAGTGCGCCCTGGAACTGGGGTACGGCGTTGATCAGCACCCGGTCCAGGCTAGCGGCGGCCGCAAGTCCGTGAAGGCCGGTCGAGGCCAGACCGAGGTGCCGACGTGGGGGAAGAGACATTAGCCAAGGAGAATGTTTGGTAAATTGGTTTTGGCACAAACCGTTCCTTTAAAAAAAAAAACAACCCCAAGACCCAAAAAACAAAAC
>NZ_JBHXIB010000009.1:0-504 GCF_042723975.1 Amycolatopsis sp. NPDC058340
CGCGGTCGTCGCCGTCGCGGGCGGCGCGATCTACAACGCCACCGACCCCACCGCCGCCGCCAAAGAACTCAAACACCGCGCCACCCGATAACACCGGTACGGGAACGAAAGGAGTCGGTGTGGAAGGCAAGAGTACGAATGCCCGCCATGACACCTACTGCTCCTTGATGCTGCAGGCCGCGGGCGTGCTTCGGTTGCGCTACACGGAATGCAGTCAGGACACCACGTTGTCCCCCGCCGCGGCGAACCAGCTCGCGGACGTCTTCGAAAGCGTCGCGCACGGGGATCCGGCTTACGACCAGATCGACCCGAAGGAGGCGATCGCGCTGGCGCATCGCCTGCTCGACGACGACCACCCTGAGCTGTCGAGGATGTGGCCCAGGACCAGGTAGCGGGTTCGCCGGTCCACCGGCCGGGGGGCGGGGGGCCGGCCCGGGGGGTTGGTCCCTGGAGAGCGGGGTCTCCGAGTTCATCTGCGGGGGCATCCGAGGGCGCGCGCGCGAC
>NZ_JBHXIB010000009.1:514-1539 GCF_042723975.1 Amycolatopsis sp. NPDC058340
GCGGCGCGGGGGCGCACGCGCCCCCCCCGCGGGGTGGTGCGGTGCGGGCCCCCGCCCGCGGGGGGGGGGGGCGCCCCCCGCGGGGGGGGGGCCCGGGCCCCACCCCCAGGATCATTCGCAGCTCAACGAGGAGTACACGATGTCCACTGCCGTTGCCACCGAAGCCCCCGCCCGATCCGCGCCCACGGGCGACCCAGCCCTGATCGGCGTCCCCACCTTCATCGTCGGTGCGACCGCGCTCGGCCTGGTGCTGACCGGCTACGTACCGGCCGCCGCGGTCGGCGCGTCGATCGCGATCATCCTGCCCGCGACCGGCGTCGGCCAGCTGGTCGCCGCCGTGTGGGCCGCCGCGCTGGGCGAAAGCGCCGTCGCCGCCGTATTCGGCGTGTTCGCCGGATTCTGGCTCAGCTACGCGGCGCTGGTGCTCGGCCTGATCCACGGCTGGTTCGGCATCACCCCCGACGCCGCGGTCGCGACACAGGGCCTGTTCCTGATCGCCTGGCTGATCACGATCGTCCTGCTGACCCTGACCACACTGCGGCTGCCCGCCGCGTTCACGGTGCTGTTCGTACTGGTCGACATCGCGCTCGCACTGGTCCTGTACGGCACGGTGAGCGGCTCCACGGCGGCCACCACCGCGGGTGGGTACGCCGTGTTCGCGTTCACCGCGGTCGGCGTGTATCTGTTCGCCGGTGCGGTGTCCGCCGCGACAGGCGGCAAACCGCTGCCGCTTGGCCGCCCGGTACTGACCTGACCCGGACGCGAAATCCGCGTGAGTTCCGCGTTCAATCACGCGAGATCGCCTTCTGGACACGCGTGATCGCCGTCCGATCACGCGAAGGTGCCGATCGCCGCGCACGTGTCCACAAGGGACACTTCGTGTCGATACCTTTGTGCGCGGTTCCGCGTGGGGGTCGTGAGTGGCAAAGAGCGTTAGAACGATCATTTACAAAAACCACCCCCCCCCCGGGGGGGGGGGGGCCCCCGCGCCCCCCCCCCGGAATGTTAAAAAAAAAACGACCCCC
>NZ_JBHXIB010000009.1:1549-180575 GCF_042723975.1 Amycolatopsis sp. NPDC058340
GTGGCAAAGAGCGTTAGAACGACATTTGCCACTCACGACCCCCGCGCGGCGGCGTGTCCGGCCACTGCGCCCCGAACCGCTCCATCATGAAGTACGGCATGTCGTCACGGATCCTCTCGACCGGCAGCTCGCGGATGATCTCGGGCGAACGGCGTCTACCACCTCTTGTCGCTCGCCCTGACGGTGAGCGGAATCGTCGCCGTCGTCAGCGGATCCCAGGCCGAGAATTACGAGGGCGTGGCCGCGTTGTCGTTCGTCATCGGCACGGTCGCCGTCGTGTTCACAGCGGCCGCGAAGTACACCTGGTCTTCGCGATACCACGCCGCGGTGGCGGCGGGCTGGCGCAGAGCCGTGGTCACCGTGCGGCCGGACTTCGGCCCGGAGATCCAGGAGCGGGAGGCCGCGGTCTACGACGTGCGGTTCCCCGACGGCGAACAGCTCACGCTGCGAGGGTTGCGGATGTCTTTCCGCAACGGCCACAAATGACCCGATCGCCCGCCGTGATCACACGAGGAGACAGCGACCAGCGCGATCACCGGGCAGCCGAAGACGGCACCAGGTACAGCTCCTGCTTCCCGAGAGTCGGCGCGTCGAGTGTCCAGTGCGCGAGCGCGTCCGGCGGTGGGGCCGCCAGCCTGCGCAGCACGAGTTCGGGACGGCGTGGCCGGACGTCGAAGTCGAAGAAGGCGTAGTTCACGCGGAGTGTCGCGCGGATCCAGCGGTTCTCCCTACCGCGTGCCTCGATCGCGGCCGGCAGCAGGCCACGGTCGGAGAACACGTCGACGACCGGGCAGCCGCAGCTGTAGGCGAGGACGCCGATCTCGCCCGCGCTGCCGACGACCCTGCCTCCGGTGAGCGCACCCAGTTCCGCTCCGATACGTGCGTACTGCGCGCTCGAGGTGTAGTTCGACGTGAACGGCGCGTACGTGCGGGGAAGTCCGGCGGCCGCGTACGCGATCAGACCGGCGACAACCAGCGCGAGCACTCCACACGCCGTGATCCGGTGAGAAACCGCCACGGCACAGACGACAACGGTCGCCGCGGTGAGGCCGGGGCCGTAGTACCAGTGGTAGGGCGGAACCGCCAGCAGCACGTAGCCGAGGTGGTAAAGCAGGCCGCCGAGGGCGAGCACCACGAACGGCCGCAGCCCGGCGGGGATCCCGCGCCGCCGGACGGCCAGGGTCACCACGGCGAGGACGGCTAGGGCCGCGGGCAGGAACGCCAGCGCGGCCATCACCGGTGAACTCCGCGCGTAGAACAGCGGACCGTTGCCGAAGTTCCAGGCGCCCCAAGCGTGTTGCGCGCCCTGGAGAGTCTTGATCACCACGGTGTCCGGTACCGCCGCGCCGAGCACAACCCAGCTGAAGCCGAACCACGGCAGCGTGATCATCCCGGCGCCGAGCAGCGCGCGTCTCGTGCCGGGACGGAGGAAGACGAAGAGCACCACCGCGAACACGATCAGATCCAGCCGGACCAGGGCGAGCAGGCCGGCTGTCAGACCGAAGGCGAAGGGGTTCTTTTCGACGGCGAACACGGTGAGCCAGCCCAGGACCGCCGCGCCGAGGGCGACCTCGAGCCCGATCGACGAGAGCAGAAGCGGGTTCGCGGTCAGCGCCGCGAGGGTCAGCGCGGGGAACCGGCGCGGCAACCCGGCCGCCGCGCCGAGCCTGCGCAACCCCAGGGCGAGAAAGACCTGGCACAGCACGAACAGCACTCCGGCGGCGAAGACGGCGTCGCGGACGAAGAAGGTCAGGGCCGCCAGGATGAGCACGTTCGCCGGCGACGTCGCGGTGTTCGAAGTCGCGTCGGCGAGCAGGCCCCAGTGGCCGTGGAAGGCGACGTTGCGCGCGTACGCCAGCGTGATGAACGTGTCGTCGATCAAATGCGGGCGGGCGAGCAGGAACACCACCGCCGAGAGCACCGCCACGGACAGGGGCATCCGCCAGGACGTCGCCTGGTTGTCCGTCGTCCGGACCTGTTCCATGATCATGGCTTGATGTGGCTTCTCCGACCCGGAAAGTTGCGCGCAACGTTCGGCCGGTGCCGGCCACAACCGGGGTGTGAGCAGTCTTGCGATCAGGGTGGGGGTACCGGTGGAGCAGACCGGTGACCGGGAACTGTGGGCCCGTGCGGCCGACGGCGACGAAGGGGCGTTCAGTGAACTGTTCGAGCGGCACGCCGAGGCCCTGTGGAACTACACGTATCGCCTGACCGGCTCGTGGAGCAGCGCCGAGGACCTGGCGTCCACGACGTTCCTCATCGCCTGGCGGCGGCGGGCCGAGGTGACCCTGGTGCGGGACAGCGCCCTGCCGTGGCTCTACACGGTCGCGGCCAATGTCGCCCGTGACGAGCACCGCGGTGCTCGTCGCCGGCTGCGGCTGCTCGGGAAGATCCCCGCCCAGCCCCCTGTCTCCGACCACGCCGATTCGGTGGCCGAGAAGATCGACGGCCAGCGCCGGCTGGGCCGGGTCGCCGAAGCCGTCCGGTCGCTGCCGAAATCGCAACGCGAAGTCGTCGAACTCTGCCTGGCCGCCGAGGTGAGCATCGCCGACGCCGCGGAATTGCTGGGCATCGCCGAAGTCACCGTCCGCGCCCATCTTTCCCGGGGACGAGCCCGGCTTCGTACCTTGCTGGAGGAGAAATGAGCGGCGAACCCGTGTACCCGCCTCGCCATGCGATGCCGGACGAGGTCCGCGCCCGGATGCGATCGACCGTCCGCGAGGGGATCGCGAAGCCGCGGCGGTCCGCACGCATCTGGTACGCCGCCGCCGCGGCGGTCGTTCTCGTCGCGTCCGGTGTCGCCGCCGCGACCCAGTCACTTCGTCAGCAGGGCACGGACCCCGGCCCCGAACCGGCCGCCGGCGGGCTCACCCTGGACGTCGGGCTGGCGAAGTCGTCGCTCGACCGCTGCTGGGCCGCGGTGCGGGCCGCGGGCAAGACGGACCGGGTGGCCCCGCGCGAGGAGTGGGTTCCCCACTTCACGGACGTCATGCTGGACGTTTCGGTCGTCGCCGCGACGGCGGCGGGCAAACCGATGTTCTGCGAGACGACGCTGACCACCGTGACCTTGTCCGACCCGAACGCCGCCCCCGCCTACGCGTCCGGCACCCGCACCGGACTGCTCCTGCAAAGCTCGACCGGACTGATCGGCGGGGTCCTCGATCCGGCCTGGCCGGGTGCGGGTCTCGCCTTCCAGGCCGAGGATTCCGGCGGCGGGGACAGCGTGGAAGCCTCGCCTCTGACACATCAGTTCGTTTCGTTCACCTGGACCGCCCCCGAGAAGACACGACTGTCCGCCTACGAACCCGTCGGAGCGACGACCACGAGCCTGCCGCCGGCTCCGGCGCCACTGCTTTCGGCCGTCGACCGCCCGATCCCCCCGGCCGACCGGACCTCGCCCGCGGGACGTGCGCTGGGTGATTGTCTGTCCGGCGCCGCGGACGCCGTCTCCGACGCGGCGGGATACCGGCCGGGCGCGCTGCTGGAGAAGGACGGCTATCGGGTCGTTCTCGGACGTTTGGGCGACCGGAGCCTGGCGTGCACGACCGTTCCGGACCCGCGGCGTCCCGGCCGGCTGAAGATGCGGGTCTACCAAGACCATTTCGAGATCCCGCCGGAGCAGCCCCGGACGATCCCGATGCAGCCCCTCGGCGGCGTGGAAGACGGTGGTGACCGGGGCAACGCCCGGACGCCGTACGCCGGGACGCGCCTACCGGCGACGGCGGTGACGGTGACCTGTGACTTCGGCGCCGGACTGACCTCGACCTCCGACGTGGTCGACGGGACCTTCGTGGTCTTCGTCCCGAAAGAGGTGAACGATCCGTTCCCGCAAGGGGTTCGCGTTCAAGCGCGTGATGCCGACGGCACCGTCGTATTCGACAGGACTCTGTAGCCGGGGCCACCGGCCCGCGACAGCCGGATCGCGGGTGACGCGCAGGATCGTCGTCCCCTCGGCGACCGTGCCACGCGATGCCTCGTGGCCAACGGCCTTGATCGTGCTCGACGGAGGATCAGACGGGAAGCCGTCTAGCCACGCGTTTCGCCTTCGTGCTGGTGCACGTCCGGGATGCCGTCGTGGTCGGAGTCGACCGACTCTTCGGCACAGATTCTGCGGTGCACCCGGTTGCGGATGCGCAGGATGATCGTGGCGACGAGGCCGGCGAACAGGGAGCCCACCAAGATCGCGATCTTGGCCTTTTCGTCGCTCTCGCTGCCCGCGCCGAAGGCGAGGTCACCGATGAGCAGGGACACGGTGAAGCCGATGCCGCCCAGCGCGGCCAGCCCGATCACGTCGGTCCAGGCAAGGTCGTCGTGGAGTTCGGCACGGGTGAACCGGGACACGAGGTACGTGGCCCCGGTGATGCCGACGGTCTTGCCGAGCAGGAGCGCGAGGACGATCCCCAGCGCCACCGGGTCGAGGAGTGAATCGGCGAGGCCGCCGAGACCTCCCACGGTGACACCGGCGGCGAAGAAGGCGAACACCGGGACCACCACGGCGGCCGAGATCGGCCGGAACCGGTGCTCGAAATGTTCGGCGAGCCCTGGCCCTTCGCCGTGTTTGCGGATCACCGGTACCGCGAACCCCAGCAGCACACCGGCGACCGTGGCGTGGATTCCCGAAGCATGCACCAGCGCCCAGGTCGTCGCCGCGAGCGGAAGCAGCAGCCACCAGGATCGCACCCGGCGCTGAACCAGCACGGTGAACGCGGCCAGTGGCAGAAGTGCCAACAGTAGCGGGCCGAGGAGGAGCTCACGGGTGTAGAAAACGGCGATGATCACGATGGCGATCAGATCGTCGACGACAGCCAGCGTGAGCAAAAAGGTGCGCAGCGCGGACGGCAGATGGTGCCCGATCACCGCCAGGACGGCCAAGGCGAACGCGATGTCGGTCGCGGTCGGGATCGCCCAGCCGCTCAGCGCGGCCGAGTCGCCGAGGTTGATCGCGATGTAGAGCAGGGCTGGTATGACGACGCCTCCGACGGCGGCGGCGACCGGGACGGCGGCCCGCCGGGGATCGCGCAGATCCCCGGCGACGAACTCGCGTTTGACCTCCAGTCCCGCGACGAAGAAGAAGATCGCGAGGAGACCGTCCGCGGCCCAGGTCGCCAAGCTGAGGTCCAGATGCAGCGCCGCCGGTCCTACCCGGACCTCACGCAACGCCTCGTAGGCGCCTGACCAAGGGGTGTTCGCCCACACCAAGGCGATGACGGCTCCGATCAGGAGCAGAACACCGCCCACGGTCTCCTTGCGCAGGATCTCCGCTACGCGCTGGGCCTCCGGCCAGGAGCCGCGATCGAAAAGGCGGACGCGAGGTGTGGCGCTCTCAGACATGCAACGCCGAGACGCGCGATCCGATGGTGGAAACAGTGCTCATGGGCTACTCCTGGTGTGGTTCGGCTCGGCTCGCCGACCAGGCTTCCCGGCACACCACGAGGCTGCGCCTCGACGCGGACACCATACCCACGTTTACGCGATCTTGACGAACTGAACGCTACCCGTGCCCTTGCCCAGCCCGCTCCCAGAGCCGGCCGAACCTGTCGATGCGCCACAGCTGAGCCATGACGACAATCGTCGCCCCGAAGATCGTCGGCCAGGGCTCGAGCCATACCAGTCCCCACGCCACCAGCCCGAACCCGGCGAGGCCCAGCGCAACAAGGACACGCAGCACCTGACGGTGATCCGGCGGCACGAGGGACTTGTTCTTCACCCAGGCCCGTTCGCCGTAGATTCCCCGCGCCGCCCAGCTTCGTGGTTCGACCGGCGGGAATATCGAGGGATTCACGAACAACCACAGGACGACGGCCGCGATCGGCAGGAGACACCACCAACCGATCCAAGTCCGGCTCCAGATCGCGAGCAGCATCAACGGGATCGCCGCGAACCGGGTCCATACGCTCCAGGGATTCGCATGCCGGCGCCACGCGTCGTCATCCATGCGGAAGGCCTGTGCGATTTTGTCGGTGAGTTCCATGGACTTTCCTTCCTGTGCGTCAGACAACGCGCTCGATGGCGCTGACCGCGGCGTCCAAACCGTTCTCCTCGCGTACTTCCCGGCCCAGGTGTCCGGCTCGCTCTCGCATCCCGGCGTCGCGGGTGGCCTGCCGCAGCGCCTCGGCGAGCCGATCGGCGGTGAGGTGCTGCTGCCGGATCGGGGGCGGCGCGACGCCGGCCGCGTGCATGCGGCGCGCCCAGTACGGCTGGTCGGCGACGAACGGGCACACCACCTGCGGCCTGCCCGCCGCGAGCGCGGCACCGGTGGTGCCACCACCTCCGTGATGCACGACCGCGCTCACCCGCGGGAACAGCCAATCGTGCGGCGCGTGCTCGATCACCAGGACACGATCGCCGCCGACGTCTCCGTCGATCCCGCCCCAGCCGGTCGCGACCACCGCGCGCACCCCGGCCTGCCGGACAGCGTTCTCGACCACTTCGCGGGTGCGTCGCGCGTCTCGGCCCGCCATGCTGCCGAATCCGATGTAGACGGGAGCCTGCCCCGCGTCGAGGAATTCCTTCAACCGCGCGGGTGGTGACCACGTCGATGCGGCGGGGAGGTACCAGAAGCCGGTGGTACGCACCGAATCCGGCCAATCGCCCGCGGCGACTGTCACCTGCCGGCTGAATGCCTGCAGCACGAGCCGGTCATTGCCGTCCTTGTCGTGGAACAGGTCATGGCTTCCCCGGCGGCGCGGAAGCCCGAGTTCGGTGGTGCGCCAAGTGGTGGTGATCCCCGCGTACGTGCGCAAGATCGCCGACACCGCGAGGTAGCTGGTGCGGTTGAGGACCTTCGGCAGCCGGGGCAACGGCACCATCGGGCAAGGGAATTCGGCGGTCGGAACCCAGCCGGGTTGCAGCGCGACGACGACCGACGGGACGCCGAGCAGCTCGGCGGCATGCTGGGCCGCCACCCCGGTCGTGTGCACGATGACGTCCGCGCGGGAGGCCTTCGCCGCCACGCCGACATCGTGCAGGACCGCCACCATCCACGGCTTGAGGCGTTGCGCCGTACGCACGGCGGTGATCTTGCCGCGGAGACCCCGATAGCCGTTCTCCATCGCCTCCTGCACCACCGGATCGTCCATCAACCGGTTCGGCCCCTCGTCCAGCGGCGCGAACTCGATCCCGTGCTCCGCCGCGGCGTCCGCGAACGATCCTGGCGCGGCCAGCACCGCTTCATGCCCTCGCTGCCGCAGGGCCACCGCGAGCGCCAGCATCGGCTGGACATCACCGCGCGTGCCATGGGTGACCAGCAACGCCCTCATCGGCCGGCCTCCCGCTCTCCGATGGCCGAGTAGGCCTTCAGCCAGCGGTCGTCGGCGAACAGACCGTTCGTGAGCATCTCCAAACCGGCCCGGGCGCCCCGGACCGCCGTCGCGGTTTCCGCCGCATCGCCGTCGAGCAATCGCCCCACGTGATCCCCGAGCACCAGGGGCGCCAGCAGCCACGACACATAGACCACCGCGCGCGCCCGCGTGTCCGCCGCGGCGTGCACCCAGCCCTCACGCTCGCCTTCAGCGAGCCACTCCTCGGTGTGCTCCACGATCTCGTCGAACAGGGCCGACGCGGCACTCGAACCGTCCAGGAACGCCCGCGCGAGATAGCGCCGCACCGGGGTGGCGGCCTGCAACGCCTCCGCCAGTGCGGCGGTGCCGTCGTCACCTCCGGAACGGATGGCTTCGAGCACGTGATCGTCACATGCCTGCCGCAATCCCTCCTTCGAGCCGAAGTGATGCAGCACCAGCCCCGGCGACACGCCGACGTCGGCGGCGACGGCCCGCACCGACGTGCCAGCCACGCCGTCGGCGCCGAACCTCGCCAAGGCCGCGTCCCGGATCCGCGCCCGGGCGGTCAGATCAGAAGCTGAACGCATGATCAGAGTATTGAACAGTTGTTCAGTCTAGGTCAAGGTGAATTACGGTCGGACCACCCGGCCTTCGAACCCAGTTCCGCGTCGCCGGCTGACCGAGGGTTGATCCGGCCGTCCGCCGGGCTGCACTTCGCGGCAGAGAAACCTCGGATCCCACGACTTATCGCAGCTGCTCCGCCCCTTCCGATTCCGGCCGGCGGAGTTCCCGGTGAAGCGGTCGTGCCAGGCAAGGACTGCTCAGAGCAGTTCGAGCCCGCCTCGGCACCTCGAGCAGAAGCTGACCGCGCTGGCGAACGACGAACAACTCGAGAAGCGGAAGAGTGTCGTCAGAAGCGGGTCGGAATGACCACCGGCCTCACCTCACGTACTCAGGTCGCGGCGGTGGTAGCCGAGGAAGCCGAGCCCCGCCAATGCCGCGGCGATCGCGAGGAGGCCGAGCGTCGCCGTCCAGTCCGGAGAAGCTCGCGGTACAGCGGCGAGATGGGTGAACGGCGATAGATCACTCAGCCACCGTGGCGCCTGCACGCTCTGCAGGATCACTTTGAGGAGGAAGCCGCCGGCGACCGGGAGCGCGCCGAGCGCGGCGACAGCCCGCGGTGCCCAGCCGAGCGCGAACATCGCGGCACCGAGCGACAGCGACGCGACCGGTGCGACGTTCCAGGCTCCCGTGAGCGCAGCCCCCAGTCCGAGCTCAGCGCTCCCGGCCACCGTCCCCGACCAGAACGCGAACGCCGCGGCGGTGAGCAGAACGAGCACTCCCACCGCCGTGACCACGACCTCGGTCACCGCGAGCCGATGGCGGGACAGAGGCAGCGCCAGCAGCGACGTCAACCTGCGGCCCGATTCATCCGCGGCGAAGGCCGCGACCCGGGTTGCCGCGTAGAGACCTGCTGGGATCGCGAGCAGGCTGAACATCGCGGCCGCGAATCCCTCGATGGTTTCCAAACCACCGAACCCCGCTCCCGCGGCGAGCTCGGCGAACCGCGCATTCTCCCCCAGGAACCGGACTACCGAGACGACGAGAGCACCGATGAGGAAGAAATAGGCACCGAGCCCGGCCGCCCAGCCGATCGTGGAACGCAACGCACGACGGACGGCGAATCCGGTGATCGTCTTCAACAGCCGGGTCCGCGGGCGGCGACGCCCGGCCGGATTCACCAGCGCCCTGCCGACGTCACGACGGGAGCACGCGATCAGCGCCATGCCCGTGAGCACGACCGGGAACACGGCCAGGACCAGCAACGGTCCGACCTTGTCGCCCGCGTACGGCAGGCTGCGGGAGGTGAGACCGAACGGGGTGATCCATCCTGCCCAGGCCAAGGCACCGATGCCGTCGGCGAGCATGCGCAGCAGCAGACCGGCCCCGAGCACTGCCACGGCGAGGCCCGTCGCGGCGGCACGGGTGGGCATCAGCTGCGCGGCGAACACACCCGTCGCGGCGAAGGTCAGGGTCATGCCGAGGATTCCGCCGGCGTGAACGAGCGCGCCGCTGGACCGAGTGCCGGTAGCGACAAGGGCCAGCGCCACGGCGCCCGCGATCACGACCGCCGCCGAAGCCAGTGCGATCAGGTACTTGGCCAGCACGTCGACCGCGCGGAGACGCCCCGCCAGCAGCAGGTCGGTGCGGCCGGTGTCCTCTTCGCCGCGAGTGAGCCTGGTGGCGACCAGCAAGGCCCAGACGGCGACCAGGACTTGGACAGGCGTGCCGGTGCGCCACACGGTGAATCCGCCGGGGTCGTCGAGCGCGACCGGTGGCCCGAACAGGATCCGGATGGCCGGGTTCTCCGCCAGCGCCCGCAAAGCCGCGCCGTCGAGAGCACCGGCGAAGGTGGACTGGTACTGGCCTGCCACGACCGCGGACATGCCGGCCGTGACCAGCGCGACGATCAGCGCGCCCCGTCGGATCCGCCTGGCGGCGCGACGGAAGACGGCCCTTCCGGCACCCGTACGCGGCGAACGCGTCGATTTACCCCGCGGTGTGATCGCTTTGGCGACCGTCGTGGTCATCGCGCGTTCTCGCCGTAGTAGTCCAGGAAGATCTCTTCGAGCGTCGGTTCACGCAACGCGATCGAAGTGACGTCCGCGGAGGCGATCGCCCGAAGCGCCGGCCCCGGCGGCCCGGACAAGGTGAAGCGCAGGCGATTGGCCTCCAGCCGCTCGACATCCACCACCCCGGGAATGTCGCCGAGTACGGGTTCTGTGCCGTCGTATCCGACTTCCACCGTGCTGCGGTGGAGAAGCCGGAGTGCGGCGATGCCCGCGATCTCGACGAGCCGTCCGGCGCGCAGGATGCCGACCCGGTCGCAGACGGCTTCCACCTCGGCGAGCTGATGGGACGAGAGGAAGACCGTCTGCCCCCTTTGTCGTGCCTCGGCGACGCACGACCGGAACACCTGCTCCATCAACGGATCCAGCCCACTCGTCGGCTCGTCCAGCACCAGCAGCTCGGCACGGCTCGCGAACGCGGCGATCAAGGCCACCTTCTGCCGATTTCCGGTCGAATACGTCTTCGCCCGCCTGTCCAGATCCAAGGCGAACCGCTCCACCAGCTCGGCGCGGTAGCTCAGGTCGGCCTTCGGGCCGACGCAGGCCAGCAACTCGAGAATCTCGGCTCCGGTCAGGTCCGGCCACAACGCCACCTCACCCGGCACATAACTCAGCAGCCCATGTGCGCGCCGGACATCGGACGCCGGGACGCCGAACACACCGGCCGTCCCGGCGGACGGCCGGATCAACCCGAGCAACAGCCGGATGGTCGTGGACTTCCCCGCCCCGTTCGGCCCGAGAAAGCCGAAAACCTCACCGGACGGCACCGACAAGGACAGGTCATCGACGGCGAGCGTGCGGCCGAACCGCTTGGTGAGCCCATCGAGGCGGACAGCGACAGAGGCAGAGCTGGACATGGCCGGGCCCTTTCGCAGGCGACAGTTGACGACTGCCGACCAGGCTTCCCGGCGCTCCTGGAGAAAAAGGTACTCCTGCCGCAGCGTCGGCGCCAGACGCCATCGACGCGACGCCGTGGGAATAGGCGCGATTTGCGGCCTGATGTTGTCCACGGGTCGGCAACCTTCCGAACTCCCCCGCTCAGCCGGTCTGGCGACAGCTGTCCGGCCGCACAGTCGCGCATCGGCTCGGGGAACAGCCGAAGGCCAGTCCGGTACACCCTCGCCGATCACGCGGCATTCCGCGACCCGCGTTCATGCGGCACGCCACTGCGCCGTCACCGCACAACCAACCTCGACAAGGAAAGCCCCATGGGCAACGTCACCCCCGCGCCTGTGTTCGCGTTGCTGTTCATGGTCCTGCTCGGCGCCATCCCGCGGCGTTACCGGTACTTGCGGCTTCCGGCTGTCATCGGCTGGATCGTCGTCTGGATCGACGGCGTTCTCACCGGTCACTGGACCGATACGCTGGGCGTTGCCATCACGGCCTTCGCTCTGTTGTGGCCTTTCATGACCGCCGGGCATGGTCGCACCGGCAAGAGCGAAGGGCGACGACCAACCCACCGGTCTCAGCGCACTCCGCCGCAATTGTCAGGCAGTCGTCAGGTTCGCCAGGGTACCCAGCCGGAAGAATGTTCCGGGAACCGAGGTATTCCAGGAGAGCGATGAGCGTAGGGACGCATAAGCCGGAGGACGCCGTCGAGGACGTGACCGTCTGGCTGGCGAACGAGTTTTCGTCGAAGCTGTCACCCGTGGCCGTCGGTGCGATCGTCCGCGCCACCCATCGCGACCTTCAAGGCCAGATCGTCGCCGAAGCGCTCGGCGAGATGCTGCATCGCCTCGCTCGCGATCGGATCGTCCGGCTGGTGCGGGTTCTTTGATGCGCTACGCGCAGCATTGCCCCGTCGCACTGGCGGCCGAGGTGGTCGCGGAACCGTGGACCTTGCTGATCATCCGTGAGCTGCTGCACGGAAGTACCTCGATCGCCGACATCGCGGCCGGGGTGCCGGGCGTGTCGACCGGATTGCTCACCAGAAGGCTCCGCAAACTGGAGACCGCCGGCCTGGTCGTGCTTCGCCGACGCGAGGCCGATTTGACCGAAGCCGGCCGCGAGCTGGCCTCGGTCATCGAACCACTCGGCCGGTGGGGAGCGCGGTGGCTGCCACCGCCGAGGCACGGTGACCTCGACCCCGCTCTGCTCCTGCGCGACATCTCCAGGGGCATCGACCGCGCCACGCTGCCCGCGCAGCCTGTCGCGATCCATTTCCGGTTCAGCGAATCACGTGGACCACGGTGGTGGTGGCTGGTGCTCTCCCGAGAGCTGGCCGCGCCGACCTTCCATGACCCCAAGCTGCCTCAAGCGATGCGCATCGACTGCACGCTCGGCGCGCTGGCCGGGGTCTGGCTGGGGTACACGGATTGGCTGGACGCCTTGCGGGACAGGTCGATTGTGATCAGCGGACCCCGCACCGCCGTGCGCCAAGCCATCGTCTGGATCGGCGCGGGCCCGTATTCCGCTACCGATGCGCCGACACTGTCCTCATAGGACTTTCCCGCACTGTTCACATTCCTGTTGGCCTGCCAAGGAGCGGTCGCCGCTGTTCCTGCCTGTCACAACGAACAATCCGGCCTGTCCTCGATGCTCCGCTGCCGTCACGAGCTCGTCGTAGGCCACGTAACGACAGGAGGCCATCTCGGCGAGAGTTCGCAACCGGACGGCGGATTCGGGATCGTCCGCGGCGAGCGCTTCGGCCGCCAGCTCCAAATACCCGCCCGCCGATCGCCGGACTCGCGATGCTTCCTCACGGAGGTGCCTCACGCGCCGGACGTAGCCGTCGACGGCACCTTCCGACCCCGGTAGTCCACTCGTCGCCATCGATCGCTTCCCGGCATCCACATACGCCAGTTCGGCCGGCGCCCTGCCGCGGAGACCGACACTGGAAGCCATCTCTTCTCCCCGTTCCCGGCGAGCACCCGACCGCACACCCGAGCCTGTCACGGAACCGGAAAAGGCGACCTAACGAAATCCTTACGATCAACCCAGCCGCCGGGTCGAAGAAGTGTCCACGGCAAAGGCCATGGCGCGACCGTCGGCTTCCCGCGCGGCCTCCTCGTGCCTGCGCGCGACCGCCTCATCACCCACGGTCCTGGCCGTATACGCGGCTGCGCGTTCATGATGCGCCTCCGCACGCCGGATCGCCGCGAACGACCTGTCGATCAGGATCGTCCATTGTGGAGACTCGCGCCGGTGTTCCTGTGCGGCGGCCCGGGCCTCCGCCGCGTTGGCGAGTTCGTGGTACGCGAATCCGTGATGCGCGGCCACTTCACCGAGCATGCGCTGCGATTTTGCGCGATGGAAGGAGTCCGGCTCCTCACTCGCCTCGAGTTCGTCCGCCAGCGTTCGATGCCCCGCCGCGACCGACCACAGGCGATCCGCCTCGTCCCGTAGCCGCCGCGTCCTGGACGCGGTCGCCGCGCCGACAACCGCTACCGCGGCTACCTCTGTTGTCACGTCGTGATCCTCCTCCGGTTCGATGACCGCGTATTCGACCCTGGCACGGAGACGCCGTCGCACAACTGACAACTGCCTTACGATCGGCCGCGACGTCCGATGTGAGCTGTTAAAGTCGCCGCAGCCGTGTCGAAGGTTCGTAAGCGGGAAGGAGATGCCGGCTGTGCCGACTCGTGTCCTTCTCGTCGAAGACGACGCGATGATCAGCGAAGCGCTCAGCCTGGCGCTCGCCGATGAAGGTTTCGACATCGACTGTGCCGCGACCGGCGAAGACGGCCTCGAATTACTCGAGCAGGTCCAAGTCGACGTAGTCCTGCTCGATCTCATGCTGCCTGGCATCGACGGGCTCACCGTATGCCGGTCCATCCGTGACCAGGGCGCGTTGCCGATCATCGTGATCACCGCCCGCGCGGACACACAAGACGTCATCGCGGGTCTCGAGGCGGGTGCGGACGACTACGTCACCAAACCCTTGGTCGCGGGAGAACTCGCGGCGAGGATCCGGGCTCTTCTCCGCCGCACCGCACCGCCTCCGCCGACCCGGTTCACCATCGGAAGTCTCGAAGTCCGGCCGGACGAGGAGACCGTCCGGCGCGACGGCGAACCGGTACACCTGACTCGCACCGAGTTCCGCCTCCTCACCGAACTGGTCACGGCGGAAGGACAGGTCGTAACCCGCGAGCAGCTGCTGAAGCGAGTGTGGGAACACGACTACTTCGGCGACACGAGGTTGCTCGACGTCCACATCAGACGGTTGCGCCGCAAGGTCGAAAACGATCCCGACAATCCGACCCTGATCTTGACCGTGCGAGGACGCGGCTACCGGACCGACCCGGATCCGTGATGCTCCCGACGGTTCGAGTGACCGTGCAACGGCTTTCGCTTCGCTGGCGGGTGGCCGCCGCGTTCGGTCTCGGCCTGGCACTGGTGATGTCCGTGCTGGGCATCGCGACCTGGAATCTGACCACCGGCTACATGCTCGACCAACGCGAGCAGAGCACCACCCGGCAGTCCGAGGTCAACGTCGGCCTGGTCGACAAGGCACTCGCGGAGCACTCCGACACTCTCGACGACCTGCTGACCGGCCTCGCCAGCGGCCCGGACTCCTCGATCCTGCTGTCGCGACCGGACGGCTGGCTCACCAGCGGACGGCAGATCGAGCCCACCACGATCCCCATCGCCCTCCTCGACAGCGCACGGGACGGCGTCGCGGCCCGGCAACGGTTTCTCGCCGACGGCGTCCCCGTGATGGCCATCGCCACTCCGGTCGGCAATGGGGACAGCATCTACGTCGAGCTGTATCCGCTTCTCGAACTGGATCGGACCTTCCGGTACCTCAGCTTCCTGCTCATCACCGGCACGGTCGTCGCCGCGCTGTTCGGAGTCGCCCTCGGCGCCTGGACCAGCAAACGCGCCCTCCGCCCGCTCGCCGCGCTCCGCGGCGCCGCTTCCCGTGTCGCGCGCGGAGACCTGACGACGCGGCTCCCCCACCAGAACGACCCCGACCTCGCCCCGCTCGCCACGAGCTTCAACACCACCACCGAACAGCTCGAACAACGAGTCCGCCGGGACAAGCGCTTCGCCGCCGACGTCAGCCACGAACTCCGCTCACCACTCACCACGATGGTCAATGTCACCCAGGTGATGGTCCGCCGTCAGGACACCATGCACCCGACCGCACGCCAGGCGCTGGGCCTGCTGGGCTCGGAGCTGAACCGGTTCCAGCGAATGGTCGTCGACCTGCTCGAGATCTCCCGCGCCGACCACGAAGACCAGGAGCCTGCCGAACTCGTGGATCTCGGCGCCCTCGTGCGGAACGTGCTCGACAGCCGGGGGAACTCCGGTCTGCGCGCGGAAATCGACCAGGAAGCCCCGCTCGTCTCCGCCGACCGCCGCCGGATCGACCGGGTCGTCTCGAACCTCCTCGACAACGCCGACCGATACGGCGGTGGCACAGTCGCCGTGACCGTGCGGCGGAATGGCGACCGCGCGAGGATCGAGGTGGACGACGCCGGCAGCGGCGTCCCGCCCGCCCTGCGAGAACGCATCTTCGAACGGTTCGCCCGCGGCCTGCACGCCGGACGCCGCGACCGGGAGACCGGAAGCGGACTCGGGCTGGCCATCGTCGCCGACCACGTGCACCGGCATGGCGGCAGCGTCTGGGTCGAGGATCGGCCCGGCGGCGGTGCCCGCTTCGTCGTCGAACTCCCGGAGGCGACCGCATGAAACCCGGTCCGATCGTGCTCCTGGCGACCATCGCACTAGGTCTCGCTGGCTGCGGTGTGACCGCACAAGACAAGCCCGAACCGATCGCCACCCTCGCGCCGACCGCCACTCCGACGGTCTCCAGCCGCTCGGTTCCGCCGACACCGTGTCCGGCCGCGCCGGAATCGTCAGGCAGTCGTCAGGTGCGGTCCCCGACACCACCGACACAATGAAGTCGTCGTACGGAGGAGGGATATGACCGTCCACGACCACCAGACCGACGACATCACCGACGAAGTCCGACAGTGGCTTTGCCGTGAATTCGCGTCCTCTCTCCCGGAATCGGCCGTCGACGACATCGTGAGGACCGCGCACGCGGACCTCGACGGCCAGATCAGGCCCGACGCCATGGGCGAGATGTTGCACAGGCTCGCGCGATTCCGCGTTCTCCGGACGCTGCGAGCTCAACGGCCGATCTGACCGGCGGCGTGATTCGCGAGCCCGGTCACCATGGTCCGCATCACTCGCTCGACGCGCCGCCCGGAGGACCATCGTTCGATCCCACGCGCGCGATATGTTCCGTGCCAACGGATCCGTGTTCCACCACCGGGGGTCTCGTGAAGATCGATCGCGGCCTGGTGGTCCGCCATGTGCGGGCTTTCCACACCCTCGTACGCGAAGTGCCGTCCAGGCTCAAGCCCGCTCACCCGCTCCGTGATGACGGTTTTGCCGACTCGGAATGCTCGAATGGCGCCGACCACGTCACGCCCGTCGGAGGAAAGACCGCTCGAGCGGCCGACGTCCAGTTCATCGATATGCGACCAGGCGGGCCAGCTCCTCGAATCAAGCAACAACCTCCACACGACCGCTGGTGACGCCGCCGTTTCGGCCAGTACGTCGTATGACCGCACTGCGGAGCTCCTCACATCGTCCGTGGCCGTGCCCGCCCGGAGATACATACCCATCCAGGAACTCTGATCGGCTCTTCTCGGCAGAAAATCAGCTGAAACGGGAAGGATCGCACTGAAATCGGGTTCGACCACCAAAGTCCACTTTGGACGCTCCTGCGTACTTCACGGCGATGAGAGCGGTCGACACGCCGGGCGAAGGCCCCTCCGGCAGACCACAAGGCGAACAGAATCGTCCCGGTCAGAGCGGCATCGATTTCGGGCAGGTCGGCGCGTCCGAGCAGGAACGGGGCCAAGAGGAGCCAGGCGGCACTCACCGGCTGAACAGGTCTCCACGCCCGCGCGGCGGCGGGCTCGACGAGCGACCCCGCCGCCGCCATAGCGAGAGCAGCTCCGGTGACCGCGCCCGCCACCGGATCAAGGACACCGACGGGATCGTCCAGCGCGAATGGAGACAAAAGCAACCACAGGCCTGCCAGAAAGACCAGAGCGTCGACCAGGCCGGAAGCCACACTGCGATATGGGGCCACTTCACTTGCAGTGGTTCGGGCCGAGGAGGACCACGTGTTCATCTCTCACAGTGCTCCCGTACGTTGCGGACGGCCTTCGTCCAGCTGACGCCAGACTGTCCTCAAGCCTCCCCTATCCAGCAGCGGCCGCACCTGACAATCAGCTTGCGATCCATGGCACACCGGGGCACCACAACGCATGCTCGATCACCGACGTGGCAACTGCACCGACGCGCCTGCGAAATCCGCAGAACAAGTGCTGCCATGCGACGCGTTTGCTCACGATCTGGCAGGGTGTCCACCGGGTCCGGCGCGCTCCCTCCCCCTCGGCGCGCCGGCCCACCACAAGGCGGAGCAGCCACACGACGCCTGTCACGCTTCCCGCGACGTGTCCGGCGCGAACGAGCAACGAGCGGCTAGCGAACGAGTGGCCACGGGAAGCATGGCCCGCGGACATCGTGTCACTGAGCCGGGTCGCCCGTACGGACGACCCAGCATCGCGATTCTCGGCGCGGGGCCCGATCGGGTAGTTCCCCCCGGCCGGCTGGTCGGCGATGGCAGGGCTGGGCAAGGATGCACGTGATCTCGAAACTCCGCTCTCGACGACGAGGATCAACCATGTCGACTACACATCCCACCGCGGTCATCACCGGCGGGACCGGCGGCATGGGATTGGCGACGGCGGGGCTCATGGGCCGCGACCACCGGATCGTGCTGGCGGACCTCGACCAGGCGCGCCTCGACGACGCGGTGCGCGAGCTGGCCTTGGCCGGAATGGATGCGATCGGCGTGGTGTGCGACATCACCGACAAGGCATCCGTTGAGCAACTGTTTCACCGCGCGGAGTCCGAAGGAAGTCACGTTCGCGCGGTGGTCCACGCTGCCGGAGTCAGTCCGCACATGGGTACGGCTGAACGCATCGCGCGCATCAACGCGACCGGCACCGTCAACATCGCGCGGGCCTTCCTCGCGCGGGCCGCCGACGGTGACGCACTCGTCAATGTGGCATCCACCGCCGGACACAGCGTTCCCGAGATCTTCGTCCCGCTCCGTGCTTTCCGCCTCGCCGAGCGACGACCCGACGATTTCGAGAAGGCGATCGTCAGTCGCGCGAAGTTCGTCGGCCGGAAGCTGAAGCCCGGACTGGCCTACGCGATCAGCAAGAACTTCGTCCAGTGGTACAGCCGTTTCCTTGCGGCCGAGTTCGGTGCGCGGGGAGCGCGGGTCGTTTCTGTCTCTCCAGGGAGTTTCGATACCGCGATGGGGCGTCTGGAGGAGAACCACGGCGCCGGCGAGCTGGTGAAATCGGCGGCGATCAAACGATTCGGCAAGCCCGAGGAGGTCGCGGCTGTTCTCGCGTTCTGCGCCGGCGAAGCACCCGGCTATCTGACCGGGATCGACATCCTGGTAGACGGGGGAACCAAGGCCGGGAAAGAGTTTGCCAATGCCCGGAAAAAGGCCTTCTAAAGAGGAGGGGCTCATGTCCTTCTCGTTCAAAAGCGCACACTGCGCCCGCGTCGTGTGTGTGCACCGGGTGCCACCACAGGGCTTCCTGGAGCGGCACGGCGTCGTAGGGCGGTTCCATCACGCGGACTGGGACGAGCCCGCCCAACCGCTCGGCGAGACGCCGCTGGACGAGGGCGACCCGGCGGGTACCCACGACCAGCTGAGGCATCAACCCGAAGCTGTCGACGGAGACCTCCACCCGCGGCTCGATGCCGAGCAAGCCGATCTGGCGCGCGGCGGGCGCGTCGTAGGTGCGCTGGTACGTCACCCACGGTAGCCGCGCCAGGTCGTCGAGGGTGAGCTGCTCGCCGACCTCGGGGTTGTCGTCGGCGACGAGGTAGGCCCAGCTGTCCCGGTAGAGGTCGACCGCGGGGAAACCGCGAATGATGCCGTGTGGCATCAGCAACCCGTCGACGGTACTCAGCAGTGCCGTGGTGTCCTCGATGAGTTCCGTCGACGCCTGCTTGAACCGGAGCCGGACGCCTGGTGCCTCGGCATGGATCGTGCGGGCGAGTTCGGCGCCGAAGACGGCCACCGCGTAGTCGGAGGCGACCAGGGTGAACTCGTGTTCCTCGTGGGCGGGGTCGAAGTCGGCCTGGCTGGTGAAGACGCGCTCCAGCAGGTCGCAGGCGGTGGCGGTACGGCCGAGGAGAGCCAGACCGAGGGCGGTCAGTTCGTAGTGCCCGCCGGCCCGGGAGAGCAGGTCGTCGCCGAAATGCGTCGCCCCGTCTTGGTGACGTTGCGCTCCTCCAGCGGACACGTACGCCGATCACCAGAAAGCCTTGTACGTACGAGAAGAACGGCCCCAACGACAGCTCGGCGACATCGCTCAGCACCAGAAGTCCCCACTGGCGAAAGCCCAGCAAGGCGACCCGAACGACCCCTTCGCCAAGGCTCTCCGCGGAAGCTACAACGACCTGGAAGGGAGCAAGAGCGACGCATTGCGTTCAACTTGGCCAAAGCCCCAAGGCGGCCAGTCGGCACACTGTTCGGCATCACCCAGCTCAGGGCGGAACTGAACCACAGCGGCGACCATCACCATCTGGCCGCCCGCCGACCAGCTGCCCGAAGTCGCCATCTCGGCGGAAAGATTCACCGATGCCATCGCCTACACCGAACGTGCCCACTCAGAACTCGGCCGATATCCGTGTAGACGCTGTTGGTGCCCCCGGTGAGATTCGAACTCACACTGGACGGGTTTTGAATCCAGCCAGGAACTACGCCTCTACCTGCGACAACCGCGAAACTACCGGCGATTTGGGGGCGAGGCGGGGGTGACCACTCCCCCAACGACCTCCTGGGCATGCCACACGCGACGGCAGCACCCCCCACCTGCCAGACCCTTGAGCCGCCGTCAACCACGAAACGTAACCGTCGACGTCGCAACGCCTTGCTCGGTCAGCCCGACATACCAGCATGAAGATCCTGTTCACGACCGCTGGCCTCGTACTGTCCTTCGTCGGAATCTGGTTGGCCTTCAAGGCCTACCGCTCTACGCACGAAGAACACGGCCAGGGGCCACTATGGCCCGCGTTCAATCGCCTCGGAAACCGCATCAAGTCGACGGTCCGTCGCCTCCTTCGACGCAAACCGCCGCCGAATATCGTCGGACTCGGCGCCGCTGTCATTGCCGCGACGACAGCAACGGCGATGGGGGTCGTGTCGCGCGGTCCAGCGCCAACGGATATCCCCCTCTACAAGCAGGTCCGTTGGATCGAGCGGAGGGTTGCGCTGAACGAAGCCCAGGCCGCCGAAGACCGAGCCAGGCAGCAGCAGGACACACGGGAGCTAAAGACCTCGATCGGGGCAGTCAGAAGCCAGCTTCGCGAGGTAGAGGCAAGCCACCGGGAGCTGATCCGCTCCGTAGCTGCGGATACGGTCAGACTCCAGATTGCCAGCCTGTTCTTTCTCGGATTCGGCACAGTCTTGCAGGCAATCCCCAACTTCATGTAACCAGCAACCTGACACTCCCTGGAGGTCAACTGGAACGCGGCCTCAGCGCGTCCGCCAGGACCCATTGACGGTGCCAGGTGGCTCCCTCGCCGGGTGTGCCGAGGGGGAAGGTGACCCATCCGACCCAGTGCCCGGTGACCGTGGCCGCCAAGGTGCTCAGCGTCCCGGGCACGGTCCCGGTCAGGTCGAGGCCGTCGGGGAGCGACCCCCGCGGGGCATCGACCGGGAAGACGCGACGAAGGTCGACCCACACGAGCTTGGGTGGCTCCACCGCGCGCACGTATGGTGCACCGTCGTCACCAGGCCTTGCCGAGTCGGACATGTGTTCGATTATGCATCCTTCGCCCCGGCGAGGACCTCCAGCCCGCCCTCCCCTAAGGACGACATCCCTTGCAAACGCTGACAGGAAGGGTGTTCTACGGAGCGTCACCAACGCGCGAACTGAGACAGACCGCCAGCACGTGCTGACGACGAGCCTCGTAGGAAACCCGGGAAACCAAACCCGCAAACCCGCAAACCCGCAAAACCTACTCTGACCTGCTTATATGCCTGCGGGTTTACATACGATCCCAAAATCCCAAACCCGCAAACCCGCAAATCTACCAACGTAGAATTACGAGTGTTTATGCAGCTCAACGGCCACTTTTGACACTTTCGTGACCTGTGGACATCGGCCGCTCACCGATGTCGAGGTTCCCAAACCCGCCCCCCAATCACCTGCCAGCAAGTTCGCCTGACCGACACGGACCGTTACGTCAACGACCTGCCGGACTGTGGTCCGCGGCCGGGCGACACGCGCGAACGGAAGGATACGATCGCACCATGCCCGAAGAGGAGCTGGCGGCGCGCGTAGCCCGCCTTGAACGTCAGGTCGCTGACCTGTCCGAGCGCTCTGCCGACGCAGCAGCGGCGCGCGTGCTCGCGGCCGGTGCGGACCGGGACGTCACGGAAGTCCGAGCGGAACTGCGCGCCCACACGGGAACCCTCAACGCTTTGCGCGAGGACCAGAACGACCTCCGTGACGAGATGCGCCGCAGCTTCGCCACCGTCAACACGTCACTGCAGCAGATCGTCACCCTGCTTGAGGCGGCCGGCCAGGATGACGAGAGGTAGCTCGAACCAGGGACGTTTGTCATTCTGGACGAAGGCCGCCAGCGACTCTCCGTTGGCGACCTTCGTCGTTTATAGGCAACCTGTCTTTCAGAACCAGGTGTCGCGCTGAATGGCGTCGGGTTTGACTTCTTCGGTATAGCCATTGGCGAACTTGACCTTGAGGTATTCGTCGCCAAAGAGTCCGCTTCGCTTGCCCACCACTTCCCCGCGGGTTCCGGGTTCAACGTGACACATGAACGGGCCGCCGATTGCTTCACGGCTCTTGACCTTGTCGCCTTCGCCGTACTTGCGGGGATTACCCTCGGTCCACCAGCGCTTGCGTGGTTCGCGATCAGGCTTGGAGCGAGGGCTTGTCCCTCGACCGATTTCGTCCGCCGTGTCGCTGGCCGATGGGCGGTAGATGCCGTCTGTGGCGAACGTGCTGGCCGCATAGCTGGCCGGGGCTTCTTTGATCGTGCTCGGGTCGCCCGGTCGCCAGGGCTCCCAGTCGTCGGGGAGGTCGGATCCGCTGGCGTTCCAGGCGTCGCCGCCTGCTTCTGGTCGTCCACTCATGCCGCGTCCCCTCTCCCCTGTAATCATCGGCAGTCTTGCGAGGCTAGCTTCTGAAATCGAAAAACGGCAGTACCAGCACAAATAGGGATCAGCGCCGCCGTTCGATGTTCGACGGGACGCCACCTTCGAGGAAAGTCTTGATCTGCTGCACGGCGACCCCATAGCAGCGTTGTGCGGTGTCGGGGATGTTCTTCGACATGTGCGGGCTGATGATGACGCCGGGGCAGGCGAAGAGTGGATGACCAGGCGGCAAGGGCTCGGGGTCGGTGACGTCAAGCGCCGCACGTAGGCGGCCGGTCCGCAGTTCGGCGATCAGCGCGTCGGTGTCGACGATCTCGCCCCGGCCCGCGTTGATGAGCAGCGCCCCGTCTGGCATCGACGCCAGGAATTTCTGGTCGACCAGGCGCCGTGTCTCGGGGGTGATCGGCGCCGCGATCACCACGAGGTCGTGTCCGGCGATCAGGTTCGGGATCTCACCGGCGTCGTGCACGCCGTCCCGCGCTGTGCTCGCGACCAGCGTGGTGGTGGCGCCCATCTTGCGGAGACGCTCGGCAGAGGCGGTGCCGATGTGGCCGGCGCCGATGATGAGGGCCCGTTTTCCGCTGACCGTGTCCGGGGTGACCTTGCGGTGCGCCCAGATACCTTCACGCTGGTAGTCCAGTAGCGCGGGCCATCCTCGGTACAGGCAGAGCACCGCGGACAGGACCCATTCGGAAACGGAGTGCGCGTGACCGCCGCGAGCGCTCGCGAGGACCACGTCGGCGGGCACGTGCGGCGCCCATTCGTCGGTTCCGGCAGACAGAAGCTGAACCATCTGCAGGTGGGGAAGCTGGGGAATCAGCGGGATCGGGCGGTGGCTGCCCCGGAAGGACACAACGAGTATCTCGGCTCGCTGCTGGTCCGCAGTGAGTTCGAGCTTGTTCGGGTCGTAGGGCAGCACTTCGACGTCCTCGAACCGGCTCAGGAGGTCGACGCCTGTCTGGTCGTCGGGTTCGCAACTGACAAGGATTTTCGGCATGCGAAACAGATCCCTTCCCTGGTGCGTAAGGGAAAACGGTGATGGAGCCCGCTCTGTCGAGCGTGGACTACAGGTGGTGGCGTTGGCACCAATCAATCGCTGCGGCGGTGTGTGTCGGCTCGAACGCGCCGGTGTTCAGGACCAGGTCGAACAGTGCGGGGTCTGCACTGCGCGCTTCGGTGAGCGTTTCGTCCCACACGGCCAGGCGTTCATCGACACGCGCGTCATGTCGCCCGATGAGCCGCTTCGCTGCTTCTTCCCGCGGGCAGAACACCATCACGACCGTCCAGGTCAGCGGATAGCCGCGGCAGATCGCGCGGATGGCGTCGACCTGGCCGACGTGCAGCACCGGAACCCGCTCCTGCTCGTGAAGAATGGCGTCCAGTTCGCTCCGGTCGACGACGTAGGTCGAGTCGTAGCGCCGGTTCTCGTAGATGACCTGTCCGTGCTCGCGCAGCGTCGCCAGCTGCTCGACCGTGCCCATGCGGTAGCCGCTGGTCCGCCCCGGCCCGACTTTGAGCCGCTGGAAATGCGAGTACGGACCGAGCGTGACCAGCTGCGAAGTGATGGTGTCCTTCCCCGCGGCCGGCGGGCCATAAAGTAGGACACCGCGGCTATTCGGCATGGCGCATGGCCTTCACGATCCGGTCGGCCTGCTCGACCAGCGTGGTGGCCGCGTTCAACCGGTTGTCGACCAGGTAGTGCGGGACCGCCGGTCGGAAGTCGGGGTCAATCGTGGCGATGTAGTCCTGCCAGTTCGACAACTTCCAGTCGTCGCGCGCGGCGCCTCGATAGGACAGGTAGTCGTACATCGACTCGACGTCGCACCGCACCCAGACCACCGACAGTGTGGCGCCCCGCGCGCGGCAATTGTTCTGCAGCCGGGTCATCCATGCGTCGTCGGACAGCTCGCGGATGAACGGCGCGTCCAGCACCACCGAGACACCCGCGTCAAGGTTCTCCATCGCGGCATCCATGAGCGCGCGGTACTCGCACGGCCGAACTTTCTGCAGGTACAGGTCAGAATGCCGGTCGTGGCGGTCGCTGCCGAGCGCGATGAGAAGCTGCTCGACCACCGGCCGCGTGATCGTGTCTTTGTTCAGCCGCGCCCACCGGGCCGTCGCCGCCAGGAACTTCGCGAATTCCGACTTTCCAGAGCCCGCGAAACCACCGACGACCACGACAGACAGACCGTTGCCCTGTTCGGCAGCGGAGTGATGAGCGGCTAGCACGCGATCCTCCAGCATGTCCGGTCCGGTCGCTTCTGATCCTGCGAACGCGTTGTGAATGACGTCGTCCAGTGGTGATGCGATCGGCGCGTGAGCCGCGTGGTGATCCGCGCGTCGCCAGCCGACAGCGGTGGTCGCCACGGCCGGCCGGGATCGTTCGTGCAGCGTCGTCACTGCTCGTTCCATCGCTTCATATGCCAGCACGATCTGTCCTCCTGCCTGGAGCGTCGCGTCGGCCCACTCGCAGAAGAGTCGGTCCGGCCGCTGTCGCCCTGCTTCGAAATTGGCCAGTGAGGATCGCGTGTAGGGGTGCACGCCCGGCGCCTTGCCGTTGTGGACGGCCTGCTTCAGCAGATCGACTAGCCCATGCTGGCCGTGGCCGGCGGAGCCGCGCCAGTGCGCCAGCACGCGGCCCAGTTCTTGCTGCGCAACCAGCACGGTTTCCCGTTGCTGAGTCATTGATCCTCACTCCTCGACCCTGGCATGTAGCACGGCTTGTCGGCGTTGTCGGTACTTGTCGGCGTTGTCGGCTGGCGTTGTCGGCTCAGTGTCACTGACATGTGTCGGAGGTCACCGACACGCACGGCGGTCCGCGAAGCTCGGTTCCAGACAGCAAGCAACGAGCTCCAACCGAGACGCCAGGAGACGGACATGTCGAGCAAGAACAACCCCTTCAATTTCAAGACCAGCAGCGGGATCCTCAAGAAGCTGGTAATCACACTGGTCGTCGTTGCGATCATCGTGATGGTGCTCAAGTCTCCCGGGGAGTCTGCGGAACTCGTCACCGACGCCCGCGACAACGGCGAAGGCGTCATCGACAGCCTGATCACCTTCTTTCGGGGGCTCGCTAAGGACTAGGACTGACCGGCCTTGAGACGGTCAACCGTCTCCTGCAGCGTGTCTACCTGGGCCTTTAGCTCTACAACCTGCGACGACAGCAGTTCCAAAGTCAGGGGCTCTCGGCCCGGAGAAGCACTGACTACGCGTCCGACGCCTGGCCGGGAAACGATCCAGCCATCTTCTTGGAGCTGACCCAATGCGCGCTGGGCTGTGCCAACAGCGACTTCGAATCTCGCGGCGATCTCGCGCTGATTCGGCAACTGATCGCCCGGTCGCAGCTCGCCTGACTTGATATCGCGTCGAAGCTGCTCGGCAATCCACTCGAACGTCGCCTTACCCGCGCGATCCACTTCGTTCGTCATAGCGCAACCCTACCCAACCGAATCCCGCCGAACTAGTTCACTCGGATGGCCGATGCCTTTCCAAACTGATCCGGATTAGTCTGGACTTGTTCGCAGATGAAAGGAACCTTCCAATGAGGACTGCACGACCGACCCAGAGCGAGTCAGGCCCCGTCGCCATCGGCTCCGATGCCAGTGGCGTCGAGCTGGAGATGGCCGATGAGGCGCTGGCCGCTGCTGAGGCTGGCTACCCGGTGTTCGACCTGCCGGAAGAGGACCTGGCGGCGCTGTCGCTGGAGGAGTTCGAACAGGCGATCACCCCGTCCCCGGTGTTCGAGCTGTTCTCCTGGCCGCACGGAGGAGTGTCGGGTTCGGGCAAGTCGTCGGCCCGCTTGCTCGCGCAGCTGCACGACGTCGGCGAGGTGGCGTGATGGGCCGCCGCCTGTTCGTCCCGGCCGCGTTCGCCGATCTGTTCGCGTCGATGCCGCCGAAGACCGCCCCGGCGTCGCGGTGCCGGGAGTGGCTGGAGGCCACGGAAACCGCGCTCCGCTCCCAGATTTCCGGCCCGCATGGTGTGCAGGCCATGCGGCTGATCCCGCTGCTGGTGACCGTTCGTCACACCAGTTTCTGAGCTGACTTTCCGCTCACGTTTCCCGCTATTTCCCGCATTTCTCGCATTGTTGTGGAGGTACCGCCATGCCTGGATACGCCGACCCGGCCACCGCGATCACCACCCGGTTCCGCGCCCTGGCCGCCCTGCTGACCCGCAACGCCACGGTGCTGGAGGTGTCCGGGCTGCCGGTCGAGGTCACCGCGGTGCGGTCGACGGTCTACCGCGATGTCGCCGCTCAGCTCGCGCTGCTGGTCGAGGTCGAGGTGGACCAGGCCGCGGGCAACCCGCTGGTGGTGCCCCTGCACAGCGAGGACGTCGAGACGGTGGTGGTGCGCCGGTTCGAGCGGCTGGCCGACCAGCTGACCGCCAACGCCCGCACTCTCGTGCACGCCACGTCGGAGCCGGTGATGCGACGGCGCGCCCAGGTCTACCGCGACGTCGCGTCGCAGGTGCGGATGCTGGCCCGGCACGAGGCCGACGAGGCCACGGCCCGCCGGATCCAGGCCCAGCGGCCGCCAGCGGAGGCGCTGCTGCCGTCGCAGGTCGCCAGGCAGGCGGCGGCCCGCGCCCCGCGGGTTCGGGCCGTGTTCGTCGAGAAGCTGGTGGACGCGATCGCGAAGCGGCGCCGTCAGGGCTGGTCGGTCGCCAGGTTGACGCTGTGGCTGCGGACCGTGCTGCGTGATCCGCAGACCGACGCGATCCACCCGTGTGCTCAGAAGTCCTTCGTTTCCTACGTGACCTACCTGTTGGCCAGTGCCACCACGGCCCGCCCGGTCGGGATCGTCGCCGCATGACGGACTAACCCCGAACCGAGCGGGCTAATGGGAGCTCGCCAGGTTATGCGTTGGCCATTTGAGTCCCTGAGCACTTGTCGACCTTGAGTTCAGTGATCATCCGGCAGGCTATAAACGCAACCTTCCTACCCTCTTTGTAGTTGAATTCGTAGTATTCGATGTCGATGTCACCAACGTTGGGCCCTGAATCGAAGCGTCCAATTCTTTCGTAGGTTCCGCCGATGCAAACATCGAGGATGGCTATTGTTCGGTAGCCGTCGCTGTCGGTGTCGTAGACCGACAGTGTGTCCTCGTGCTCGCGCCAGCGGGCGTACCCCTTCCCGTCGGAGCGCTCGATATCCCAGTGCTCACCGTTGTTGATGTTCCCCACGAAGCAGTCGTATTGCAGGCGAGCTTTGGCATCCGCGATGCTCATCGCTGACGCCTCGATGGCCACACTCTGAGTGGGGACTCCAGCAGCCAACGCGGGTTGGGTGAGCACCAGGCTTGCCGCTACCGCCGCGCCTGCAGCAAGCATCGTCCGACTTCGTTTCATCGCTGTTCCCTTCGGTCAGCTACTACCTGGCGACGCCGCTGTGGCGTGCCGACTCAGGATTGGTAACGGCGAAGGCCCTCGCAACACCTTTTCGCTGGAGCGAAAAGGTATTTCTGCGGAGTAGCCGGGCGGCACCTGCGTCGAGCCCCAATTTCTGTCAGATGGTTTCCCTTTACTGAAAGGATTTCCGATGTCGTTGAAGTACAGGATCGCCGCTGTCGCGGGCCGGGTCGCGACCCGGCTGGATCGCCGGGCGCCGGTGTTCTACGCCGCCGATGTGGTGCTGTTCGCCCACCGCGACGGTGTGCCGCACGTGCTGCTGATCGAACGCGGCTGGGACCCGCACCAGGGCAAGGCCGCGTTCCCCGGCGGGCACGTCGATGCCGGGGAAACCTCGCTGGAGGCCGCGAAACGGGAAGCGGTCGAGGAAACCGGGCTCGACCTCGACCGGATCCCGCTCCGGCTGGTCGGCGTCTACGACACCTCGGGCCGGGACCCGCGCGGCCGCTACGTCGGTATCGCCCGCACCGCGGTGCTGCCGACGATGCCCGCCCCGATCGCCGCCGACGACGCGGCGGCCGCGTCATGGGTCCCGCTCGCCGTCGCCATCCGGATGGCGCGCGCTGGCGGGTTCGCGTTCGACCACGCCGACATCCTCGCCGACGCCCTGCGCGTCACCGGCGTCGGCCGCTGACCCACCCCGAAATGTCCCGGCACCACCAACAGGAAGGAGCGCCGACATGGCGAAAAAGGACCACAAGGTCGTCATCCACACCACCGACGGCCGGAGCGAGGAGAAGTGGGTGAGCGCGTCCGACGCCGCCTACTACGAGAACCTGCCGTTCACCTCCTCCAACGTCCGGGTCGTCACGGTCACCCCACCGAAAGCCCGGTAGCACCAACCATTTTCAGCTCACCACCCAGAACCTCCCGGCCCGCGGTTCATCCCGCCACGAACGCGCCGCGCACCGGGAGAAGCACCACCAACCCATATCGATCACAGGAGGACGTCATGGGCATTGTCAGTGCCGCCAAGACCGCCGCGAAGGCCGTCGACAAGACCGCCGAGTTCGTCGGCAAGAACCGCTCGCAGGTCGTCATGCACACCGGGAACGGCATTCCCACGACCCACTGCGGCGGGTGCGGCAAGCGCGCGAAGAAGAAGTTCAGCGGCCACCCCTACTGCGGTAAGTGGGCGTGCCAGCAGAAGATCACCGCGAAGATCTACGGCTGACCCGCGATGGCGAAGGTGCTCTACCACCAGCTCACCGTCGGCGACACGATCACGCACAAGAACCGCGACTACCGCGTGCTGGCCCGCCCGGTCCCGGCCACGTGGAGCCTCAAGGTCTCGATCGCGGTGCACGACCTCGACGCCCGCACCGATACCACGATCAAGGTGTCCGGCAACGCGGAAGTCCTGCGCCGCCCGCGGTTCTTGTGAACCCGTTACAGCGCGACGCGAACGGCATACCGGGCGACGTCTCCGCCCGCTAAAGGGGTCCCGGCCCGGTGGTTCATCCCGCCAAGAACGCGCCACCGGGCCGGGCCTTCCCACCAACCCACGCCGCCCATCGGGGCGGCCATCAACAGGAAGGGTTTCCCATGCTACCGAGTACAGCACGAGCGACGCGGGCCGAGGTGATGGCCCCGGACCTGGAGAAGGTCACCGCCACCGCCCCGGCGAACCTGATCTACAAGGCCGCCGACCCGTGGGCGGTCGAGCTGACCGTGCGCACCGCCGCGGGCTGGGTGTCGTGGGTGTTCGCCCGGTCTCTGCTCGCCGACGCGGTGCTGGCCGACGGGTCGACCTTCGACCAGATCGGTCAGGGAGACGTCCGGATCTCCGCACCCGGGGCGCACGTGCTGCTGGAACTGAACTCCCCGACCGGACACGCGGTCCTGCGCCTGCCGCGCGCCGACGTCGAGCGGTTGCTGGACAAGGCCGAACAGCTCGTGCCCGAAGGCGACGAAGTCCTCGACTGGGACCGCGAGATCACGTTGCTGGTGGGTGAGGGCGCATGACCCGCACGATCGGCGACATGTCCGGCATCGTCCAGCCCGGCGACACGATCAACGTCGTCATGGTCCGCCCGGACGGCACCCCGACCGGTGTCAGCCACACCACCACCGTCGACCACCTGGGCCGCTACACCGGTCGCCAGGACGTCGAGCGTGGCCGCGCGAAGGTCGCCACCATCAACCGCCCGCCCCGGCGTCGCCGCTGACCGACATCCCTGCTGCGGAAGGGGAATCGCGATGGAAACCTGTCTCGCCTGCTACCGCGCCGGTGAGGGCAACACCGTCCATTGTGGAGGCTGCCCGTGCTGCACGAAGTGACTCCCGCCCGGCGCACCGACACGGCCGCGAATCACGACCAGGACCTGGTCGCCGACCCGGCCGGGCTGGTGCTGGCGATCGACGCCGACTGCCCGGCGTGCGGCGGGCCGGAACGCACGTTCACCGCGGCCACCGGCCTCTACGGCTGCACCCGCTGCGCGCACACCTCGCCCGAACGCGACCACTGACTCTCTCTTCACTGTCCAAGGAGGACAACTCATGCGCACCCTGACCCACGACGGCCGCGGACTTGCCCGGCTGGTCCTGAAATGCGACGCGATCGGCGCGGTCGATATCGAGGTCGGCGACTACGCCACGGCGTCGGTCACGCTCGAACCGCTCGCCCCCATCGACACGGTCGCCGCGCGGCTGATCGCGGGTGCCACCGCGGTCACGACTGGTGATGAGCTGCGGGTCACCGTTCCTGGTGATCCCGGCGGCAACACCACGGTCGTGCAGAACGCGCACGGCACCCACGTGCGGATGACCGCCACGACGGTGACCGGCTCGATGACCGGCGTCACGATCACCGGCAACGGCAACGTCGTCGTCGGCGGGAACATCGTCAACGGCAGGGCCGTCAACGGCAATGTCGTCACCGGCGGCGGGATCCAGGTCACGGTCCGGCTTCCGCGCACCTGCGCCGCGGTGAGCGTCGAAACCGTCAGCGCAGACGTGGCCGTCTCCGGGGTGCTGCGCACCGTCGCGGCGCGCAGCCTCTCCGGTGACGTGTCCATCGGCACGGCGACCGAGACCGCGCACGTGAACACCACGTCCGGGGACGTCGTTATCGCCAGCACCCCGGAGGCCACGGTCCACACCGTCTCCGGCGACGTCAGCGTGATCAGCCTGGCCGCCAGGGCCTGGCTGGGCACGGTCTCGGGAGACATCCGGGTCCACGCCATCGGCGACGCGTCGGTGCACGCGGAATCGGTGTCCGGCGACATCCGGGTCGCCGCCGACTCCGATGCCACGGTGCGCTCGAACCTGCGCAGCCTGTCCGGCCGGGTCATCGACCGCACGAACGGCCGGTGAACCCGGCCATGACCGACTACCAGCGGCCGTTCACCGACAGCATCGAGGGCTGGACCCCCGACCCCGACGACCTGGCCCGGTGGCCCAACACCGTCCGGATCGAGACGGTCGAGGACTACCAGGCCCAGCCCATCAGCGGGATCGACCCGGACGACACCGTGTACGCCGACCACGGCGCGCACCGGTACCTGGTGGAGATCGACACCCACTACAAGCCCGACCGCACCGGTCCCTACCCGGTGCGGCTGACCCGCGTGGACGCGCTCCGCCTGGTCGACGCGGTCCTGGCCGCGGTCGACGACACGTTCAACCCCTCCACCGTCGGCGTGCTCCGCCCGGCCGAAGCCACCGAACTCCTGGCGTTCGTCCGCGAGGCCGCCGACCGGCTGGCGCGGCTGCGCGAACACGCCGAAGCCGACGGCGGCACCACCGCCCCCATGACCGACCCGACCACCGAGGAGTGCTGACCATGACCGGACCCGAGCACTACGCAGAAGCCGAAAGCAAGCTGCAAAGGGCCGTTGAGACCACGCTTGGTTCGGACGAGGAGCGCTACAACCTCGCCAGCGCGCAGGTCCACGCGATGTTGGCTTTGGCTGCCGCCACCGTGGCGGCGGGCCGGGGTCACATCACCGGCATGAACCTCACCACCGAACGCGCGTGGGACACCGTGACGGGTGAGGAGTCGTGACCCCCGGCGGCACGCGACCGTCCGCACCGGACGCGCTCGCGCTGGCCACGACGGCGGGGCTGCTGCGGATGCTGCTGGAGCGCAACGGAACCTGGGCCCTGCTCAAGGTTTTCGGGGCGTTCGCGTTGTTCCTGGCGCTGCATCTGGCGCGGGTTCCGCTGGTGCTGCTGGTGCGGATCCTGGCCGGGGTGGTCGCCCGGGTCGACGGCTACACCACCCGGCAGATCACCACCGCGCCGGCCGGGCCGATCAACCACTACTACGACCCCGCCACCACGATGGCGGGGAGCTGGGAGCACGCGCGTGTTCGGACGTAACCGGTATCTGTCCTATGTGGAGGCGTGGCGCGCGACGGCGCTGGGGGACGCGGGCTACGCGATCCGCCGCAACATCATCGTCGTGGCGACGCTGGTGGGGATCGATCTGCTGGTGCTGGACGGGTCGTGGCTGGCCTGGCCGGTCCGCGCCGTCCTGCTGTACCTCGGGTGGAACACCTACGGCTGGCTGAGGTTCCGGTCCCGGGTACGGCGGGGCCTGATCTTCCCGCCGGAACAACCGCGCTCGCCGTTCGGCGGGCCGGAGGAAGGAAGGGGGTGGCGCCATGGCTGAGCAGGAACAGCCTGCCCGGACCGGGCAGGAGAAGGCGGTGGCGTGGGCGGCCACGCACGCCGGGGAGCTGGCCGGCGTCGGTGCTCCGCTGATCGGCGGGGCGGTGTGGTCGCCGTGGCTGTGTCTGCTGGCGGTCCCGGGCACCGCGGCGTGGGTGGTCAGCGAGTTGCGGTTGCGTCGCACGACCCGCACCGCCCGCACCTCGCTCACCAGCGCCGGGAAACCCGCACTGCCCACAGCACCGGCGGAACACCACCAGAGCACCGGCGACCAGGCCGACATGGCCGGGAGTCCTGAGCGGAAGGAGGCACACCGATGACCACAACCAATCTCGATCACAGCGACGGCGGGGACAGCGGGGACCCGGAGTTCTCCGCCGGGCTCGCCGCGCTGGAGAAGCACCTCGCCGACGTCGCCGCACACCCCACCGACCCGCCTCCGCCGCCGGATCCGCCCGCGCAGGACGAGGCCCCCGGCACCGGCCCCGCCACCCCCGAGGTGGCGGGGCCGGTTCGTCGGCAGGTCCGGACGCGGCGGGTGCAGCGGCGGATCGCCGAACACGCCGAAGCGCACCAGTTGCTGACGCTGGAGCACGACGACGCGCCGTTCGAGGTCACCTCCGACAAGGTCCGCGCCCGCCGCAAGGCGGTCGTGGAGGCCGCGCGGCTGTGGAAGCTGGACCGCGATCCGCGCGTGCTGGCCTACCGCGACGCGCGGATGCTCACGCTGATCACCAGGCTGGCGCTGGTGTCGCTGGTGCTCGCGCTGGCCTGGTCCACCGCCGGGGTCCAGGCCTTCGCAGCCGAAGGCGCGCCGAAGTGGTCGCCGTCGTGGTGGTTCGCGTGGCTGGTCGAACCGTTCTGCTCCCTGGCGCTGCTGATGGTCGTGGGCGGCAAGGCCTACCTCGCCACCCGGGGCCACAAGGTGGCCGACAAGGGCCTCGACCGCGCGGAATGGGTGTTCCTGTCCCTCACCCTCGGGATGAACGCCTGGCCGCACCTGCCCGGCATCGCGGACGAGTTCGTGGTGTCGGCGCTGGTGCTGCACATCCTCGGACCCATCGTCGCGATGGCCGTGGTCCGCGCACTGCCCCGGCTGATGGCCGCGTTCCGCGAACTGTCCATCGACCTCGACGACCCGGAACCCGGTCCCGCCGAACCCGCGGCGGCACCGGCCCCCGGCACCGCCGCCGCGAACCCGACCGCGTCGACGGCCACCGGCTCGAAGGAGCCGGCGCCCGCGCGCACGGCACCGGCCCGGCGGACCGCTCCGGCGAAGCGGTCCGTGCGGTCGACGATCCCGGAGCCCAAGCGCCGGGACATCACGGCGCTGCGCGCCGAGTTCCAGCAGGCGCTGGAGTCGCGGCCGGAGGGGTTCGACCCGGCCAACGGCGCGGCGATCATGCGCACCCTCAAGTGCGCGAAGAAGTACGCCAACCAGCTGCGTGACGAGTACCTGAACCGCCAGTCCGGCGGTGATGCCTAACCCACCCTCCCGCACAGTCACCGGGCAGGGCCTGACCCCACCGTCCCGGTGCGCGGTCCGGCCCTGCCCGGTGCTGCACGAGTCCGCACCGAAAGGGACCCTTCGCGATGAACCCCACCGACCACAACGACACCCCCGAGTCCATGCCCGAAACCGTCGTCGAGACCGGCTCCGAGTCCACGCGGGAGTCCGCCCCGACCGTCGGCGAGCTGGCGACCGTGCACCCGCTGCGCACCAGCCCCGACCAGCACGAGTCCACCGACCCGGTCGGTGACGAGTCCGCGCCTCAGGTGGTCGAGGGACGCATCATCTCCGAGTACGAGTACCGGCTGCTGACCGACGAGAAAGCACAGCGCGAGTGGCGCTACGCCGAGTACCGCAAACAGGCCGCGTGGCTCGCCCGGACCACGAAGACGGTGGTCACCCACGACCGAACGGTGCGGTCGGTCAAGTTCGCGTGCCGTAACGCGCTGGCATACCCGGTCGCGGGTGCGGGCGTGGTGATCCGGCGGTGGCAGGACACCCACGGCGCCAGCCGGTACGAGCGGATGATGCGCCAGGCCGAACAGGACGGCAACCACGACCGGTTGCTGGAATGGGAGGCCCGGGACGTGGCGGAAAAGCAGCGTCGCCACGACCGCGCCATGGACTGGGTGAAATCCCCGCTGGAGCTGGCGAAAGCCGCCGGAGTCACGATCGTGGCGGCCGCGGTGCTGCTGCTGACGCTCGGGGTGATCCTCGCGGTCGCGGGCAAGGGCAGCGTCCTCGGACCGATCGAGGCCGTCATCGACGCGATCGCGTTCCTGGTCTGGTTCACCATCACCTACGGGGTGTTTCTGCTGGTCGGAGGCACCGTCGGGGTGCTGACCTACCTGTGGAACCTGGGCCGGACCCGCACCGAGACGCCGGGCTGGTTCGCCCCGCCGGCGCCGAAGACGGAGATGGTGAACCTGACTCCGTCGATCATGGTGGCCGCCCTGCGTGATCTGGGCATCAAGGCGCTGCGTGACGCGATCAAGGCCGATCCGGACTACGGCGCGCGGATGCTCGGACCGATCACCCGCTACGGGCCGGGCGCGCAGGTCGAGATCACCCTGCCTCCGCAGGTCACCGGCACGCAGGTGATGAACCTGCGCGAAACCCTGGCCGGGAACCTGGACCGCAAGGCCCACGAGCTGCACTTCGAGCGCAGCGCGGACTCCGAACGGCAGATCACGCTGTGGGTGGCGCACTCCGGGGCGCTGGACCGGAAACTGCCGGACTCGCCCATGCTGGACCCGGAATTCGGACCGGTGGACCTCTACCGCGACCGGATGCCGTGGGGTGTGGACGTCAAGGGCGACGCGGTGGAGCTGAACCTGCTCCAGCAGCACCTCCTGCTGGCCGGCCTGTCCAAGCAGGGCAAGACCGCCGCCGCGCGGGCCCTGCTGCTGTGGATCGCGCTGGACCCGTCCACCCGGATCCGGCTTGCCGATTTGAAGGGGTTCGGCGACTGGTCCATGTTCGACGGCCTGGCAGAAGAGCTGATCGAGGGTGCCGGGGCGGAGAACTTCATCGCCACCTGCGACATGCTCGAAGGCGGCGAAGCCGAGATGCAGTCCCGCTACGAGCGGTGGCGGGCCATGGGCCGCAAGGGCGACGTCGGCCGGGCCGATTCCCAGCCCGGGAGCGGTTTCGAGCCGCTGTTCATCGTGGTGGACGAGGTGCAGAAGCTCTACGGCTGCACCGTCGAGCACCCCGACGGCGGCGACGTCGGCGGCAACGGCAAGAAATCCCGCGCCGCGCGGGCCGCGCAAGCCCTGCACGACCAGGGCCGCGCGGTCAACGTCCACCTGATGCAGTTCTCCCAGAACCCGACGAACGCGAACTTCCCCGCGATCGTGCGAGAAGGCGCCATGATCAGGGCGTCGCTGTTCGTCGGCACCGAGTCCATCGCGAAGATGGCCCTCGGTGAAGCCGCCGTCGACACCGGCGCGGCCCCGCACGCCCTCCGGGCAGGGCTCGACCGCGGCACCGTCGTGCTCGCCCCGGGCGAGTCGATGGACCTGCCCAACGGTGCCACCCACACCACGGTGCGCACCCACTTCATCAGCACCGAACAGGGCCACACCATCGCTGACCGGGCAAAACAGCTCCGTGCGGGCATCGCGCACCGCGCCATCGCCCCCACCGAGCGGGACCTGCTCGACGACCTGATCGCCGTGTTCGAGGCCGACGAAGACCGCGCGAAGGACACCGACCTGGTCGTCCGGCTGCGCAAACTCGCCGGACCCAGCTACCAGCCCTACGGCAAACGGCTCACCGGCTCCGGCCTGCGCGCACAGCTCGACGACCTCGGTGTCGAGGTCAAACTGCGCGACGGCTACCACTGGGTTCAGTCACACAGCGTGCACGCTGTGGCGGCTGCCCGCTAGGCAGTGAGTGGACCCCACATCAGCACCGGAAACCCGCCCCAGACGCCAACTGGGGCGGGTTTCCCACTGAATCCACTGGTCCACTGCATGAACATCATCGCTGATCACACCCAGTGGAGCGACTCAGTGGGCACCGAAGTGGGGATCCACTGACGTCGAGCCGATCCACTGGGCCATCCACTGGCGATCCACTGACCACACACCACCACAGATATTACTTACCGTCACATTTTGGGGAGGCTCTGTCATGCCCAGATACAGCCCGGAGGACGCGGCGCTGCTGGCGCTGGCCGCGCACGAGGTCGGGCACGCCGTCGCCTGCCAGGCCGCCGGGTTGCGGGTCGCCGAAGTGCGGCTGCTGCCCGACCGCGGCTGGGTCACGCACAAGGCGGCTGACCCCGGCGACCAGGACCAGGTCGACGGCGAGCTGGTGACACTGCTGGCCGGGCGAGAGGCCGGGGCCCGCTGGGCCCAGAAACACCACGGGATGTGGCGCGGGGACGCGCTGCGCTGGTCCCGCGGCTGCTCCGCCAGCGATCTGGCGCTGTTCCGCCGGGCGAAACGGACCGCGTCGGTGTCGCCGTCCCGGCTGGAGTCCCGCGCCCGGTCGCTGGTCGCCCGGCAGTGGGGGCGGATCGATCGGCTGTCCCGCCAGCTCGCCGACTCCGGGCGCCTGCCGGTCGGCCAATTCAACTGACCACGGAAGGAGTCCGTCATGGGGTTGTTCAGCCCTGCCCGCGATCCGGACGACCCGGAGCAGCTGGCGACCGCGGTGCACGAACTCGGGCACGCGTGGGCGTGGAAGGACGCCGGGTTCACGGTCACCGAGATCCGCTTCACCGGCGACGAAGGCTCGGTCACCCTCGCGAAGGTCCGGGAATCGGACTGGGATCACCAGGCCCGGCGGGAGTACGCGATCGGCTGCTGGGCCGGGTTCGAGGCCGAAGACCGCTGGCGCCAGGCACACCGGGCCGGGCGGGCTCGCCGCGGGCCCGCCGCGTTCGACATCAAGAACTTCAAGAACGTCACCAAGGGGCTCAGCCCATCTCTCTCGGAGGGCAAAGCGCGCTCCCTGGCCCGAAAACGCATCGCGGCGCGCTGGTCGCAGATCCTGCGCCAGGCCCCGGTCCTGGTCCGCGACGGCCACATCTCGATCTGACCCCGGCTGTCCCCGATCACGGGGTCCGCGGGCCCTTCACCACACACGTTCGCCGGACCGGCGGCAGGCGCTCCACCACCCTGCCGGTCCGGCGGCACCCATCACCGCAAGGAGGCTCCTTCATGTTCCTGCCCATGCCCCCCGATCTGGCCGACACCGACGCCTACGCCTGCCTCGGAGTGCGGCATCCCGCCGCGCTGGTGCTCGACGGCAGCGTGTTCGCGGTCGGGTTCACCCGGCCCGACGCCGCTCGCGACGCCATCGGCGCGGCCGCGCTCGACCTCGGAGTGCCGCCCCCGACCCGCGACGACTCGGCACAGTTTCGGCTGGCCTGGTTCGCCTACACCCACGCCCTGCGTTCCGGCGACCCGGTGATGCGCCGCGCCGTCCCGGGCGAGGACGGCGCGTTCCCGGTCATCGTCTGGCGCGCGGTCGACATCGACACCGCCCGCGCCCTGCACGCCGGTGTCGGCGGTCTGGCGGTGGCGGCGTGATCGCCCGCACGATCGGCGCGCTCGCCGTCGCCGCCGCGGTCGCGGCCACGCCGGCCGGATGCCGGGATTCGAAAACCCCGTCGGCTCCGAAGCCGACGCCGGCCGCCGCCGACCACGGCACCACGCGGATCGACGCCGCCGCCGTCCAGGCACAGCTGGCACGGTTGCGGGTCGCCGCCGAAGACACCGGCAACCCCTACCGGCGCGCGGAGTGGCCGCACTGGGAGACCGTGTCCGGTGCCTGCGACGCCCGCGAACACGTCCTCACCATCCAGGGCACCGGGGTGTCCACCGGCCCCGGCTGCAAGATCACCGGCGGCCGCTGGGTCTCGCCGTACGACGGGATCACCGTCACCGACGCGAAAACCCTCGACGTCGACCACGTCGTCCCGCTCGCCGAGGCCGCCCGCTCCGGCACCCGGACCTGGTCCCGCGCCGACCGCCAGCGCTACGCCAACGACCCGCACGTCCTGGTCGCGGTCACCGCGAAATCCAATCGCAGCAAGGGCGACTCCGACCCCGCCAAATGGCTGCCCGCCAAGGACAAGTGCGGCTACCTCTCCCGCTGGGTCAAGACCAAGCACGACTACCGCATGACCGTCGACCAGACGGAGCGTGACGCGATCGCCGCCGTGCTCCGCCGCTGCTGAAAGGACGAACCCATGACGATCTCCGAAACCACAGCAACCGCCGGGGACCGGTTCACGGTGGGCGAGGACGAAGACGGCACCATCCACGTCATCGGCGACGCCACCCCGGCCCAAGCGCTGGCCGCGATCCGCCGCTTCACCGCCGCCGAGGGCGACCCAGGCCCGGCCGCCGACGCCACCGACACCCTGACCACCGGGTGGTACGTCCCATCCGCATCGGTCGGCGACGAGGACGACCCCGTCTACGAACGCGTCGCCGCGGGCACTCCCGGCGCCGTGCTGTTCACGTCGTGGCGTTCGTGGTGACCGTGGCATGGCTGGCGGCAAACCCGCGACGCGCTACGCGGCCACCGACGTCATCGAGTGGCTGCGTGACATCGAGTACGCCGACCCCGACGCCGCCAGGCAGTCGGGCCGCGCGGTGGCGCGGGCGTGGAACGACCGCGAGTTCTACGCCTCCGCCACCGCGCTGCCGATCGCGCGGTGCCTGCGCGCCTCGCCGGAGATGACCGGGCCGCTGGACGCGCTGCTGTCCCGGCTCGCGCGCCGGTTCGCGGTGCACCTGCACGAATGCCCGGCGTGGGACCCGAAACCCCTGTGGCGGAAAGAGATCCGTGGATGACTGACGCCCACCGCGACGCGCCGATGAGGACTGCCGGGGAGACGCCGATCTTCCCGCTCTGGCAGGCCACGAGTCGATCGTCGCAACGGTTTTCGCAACGGGTTCCGCAACGGCGGCCCGCAACCATCGAGTTGTCCAGATGACACCGACGAAAGGAAGCTACCTGTGCACGGCAATCAGGAGACCCCCGCTCAGGAATGCCTGCGACACCAGCAGAGCATCCACCCGGCCGAATACGTCGAGTTCTGTGGCCGCTGTGGTCACGCCACCGGCGGCGGCTACGGCCACCTCACCGGGTGGTGCACCGCCGACGGCAGAAAGCAGACCGAAGACCACTTCTGCTGCCCCGGATCCTGCCAGCTGCAGGACGGCACCAACATCAACCGGGACGCACCGTGTCACCCGAACCCGCGTGACCTCGCGCGCTGGATCGCCGACACCAACGCGGCATGGGAAAAACGCCGCCGGTAACCGGCACGCACACACATCCACGGACTCGCTCCGGCCGACCTCGACCGGGGCGAGTCCGTCAACCGGGCAGCGCCCGGCCGCGCTACCGCGCCATGTCCCGTTCGCACAAAGGAGATCCGTGGATGAGTGACACCCACCGCGACGCCCTGACGCGGGCGGCGCTGGAGATGGCTGGCAGAGGGATACCGGTCTTCCCGCTCTGGCCCGGAACGAAGATCGCCGCCTGGCACCGCCCGGCCCGCTGCCCCGGCACCGGGGCGTGCGCCGACGGGCACGCCAACCCCGAAGACCTGGCTACCCTCGACCCGGACCGGATCCGCTGGCGCTGGTCGGACCGGCCGTGGAACGTCGGAGTCTTCCCCGGGCCCGCCGGCCGGATCGTCGTCGACTGCGACCAACCCAAGACCGGCGGAGGCCCGGACGGCTGGGAACAGTTGCAAGAGCTCGCCGCCGACCGTGGCGGGCCGCTGCCCGACACCTGGACCGTCACCACCCCGTCGGGTGGGCGGCACTTGTGGTTCCGGGTGCCGCCCGGGTGCCGCCTGCGCGGCACGGTCAAGCACATCGCGTCCCATGTGGACACGAGGTGCTGGGGCACCTACGCCCTGGCGCCCGGGTCGGTGTTCGAGGGCGGCGCCTACGAACTGTTCGACGACACCAGCGAAGCCGAGCTCCCCGGCTGGCTGATCCAGGCCAACGTCGAGCACGCCTCCACCGCCCTCTCCGGGAGCGGTGAGAAGCCCGTGAAAGCGCCGGACGCCTACGTGGCGGCCGCGTTGCGGGCCGAGACCGACCGTGTCCGCCGGGAGCCGCTGGGGCAGCGGAACAAGGTCCTGTGCACCGCGGCCTACGCGCTCGGGCAGCTGGTCGGCGCCCGGGTGCTCGACGAACACCTGGCCCGCGCCGAACTCCACGCGGCCGTCGCCGCCTGGGGCACCCCGGAGTCGCGGGTGAAAGACCACGGGGTCATCGAGACCTCGCTGGCGGCCGGGGCCCGCAACCCCCGCCGTATCACCGGAAAAGCGGCCTGAACACCGGGCCGCACGTATCACCGAACCGCAGTATCCCGTCGAAGGAAGGAAGCACTGTCATGTCTGTGAACAGCCGCTGGGAAGACACCGTTCGCGACGCGATCATCAGCCTGGAACGCGGCAAGGGCGACTGGGTACCGATGGCCGACCTCCGCCAGAAACTCGACCTGCGAGGCACCAGCCGCGCCGTGCAGGAGGAGCACCTCAACCGCATGTCGCAGAACGGCAAGGTCCGCTTCGGAACCGGTGGCCGCATCAAGTGGGTCGGCAAGCGCTGACCCCGTTGCCCGCCTGAGCCTCCCCACGCCCGGCCGTCGACCGACGGCCGGGTTTCACCGCACCGAAAGGAAACACCCTCATGTCGAACGACCGTTTCGAGTGGACCGTCAAGGGCGACGAGATCGTGCAGGGCGGCTTCAAGCGCACCGCCGCCGAAGCGTGGACCGTTGCGGGCAAGCGCGCCGCCGCGCACCTCAAGACCAGCATCGACTCGGCGACGGTGACCGTCGGCGACGAGACGATCGCCGTCACCAAGGCCACGCTCGCCCGGGAGATCGCCGCCAAGGTCAGGGCCAGCAAGTAGTCCTTCGCCGTTCTCCGCCTGAGCCTCCCGCCAGCTCGCCACGGCATCGCACCACCAACCCACGCACACCCCGGCCGTCGACCGGCGGCCGGTCTTTCACCGCACCGGAAGGAAACCCGCCATGCCGAACACCGCCTTCGCCTGGTCCGTCACGGGCAACACCTTCGTCAAGACCGGCAGCAAGCCCACCGCCAAGGCCGCGTGGACCGCCGCACGCGACTACGCCGACCCGCGCCTCAAGGGCGTCGGGGACATGGTCGCGCTCACCGTCAACGGCCTCACCACCTCGGTCACCAAGGCCACGCTCCACAGCGTGGTCCGCGAACGCATCACCGCCGCCAGCAAGTAGCCACCCAGCACGACGCGAGGGCCCACGCAGCACCGGCTGCGCGGGCCCTCGCCGCGTTCGACCGAAAGGAGGGGCCGCGTGCCACGCGCGACCCTGATCGCCACGATCGGCCCGTGCGGGGCCGGGAAGACCACCTGGCGCCGCCGTCACGCACCCGCCGCCGCGGTGGTGGTGTCGCTCGACGAAACCCGGGCGGCGCTGTCGGCGTGCGGCTGTTCGGCGAACCAGGCCGTCAACGCCGCCGCCGTCGAGGCCGCCACCGCAACCACCCGCGAGGTGCTGGCGGCCGGCGGCACCGTCGTCTGGGACACGACCGCCTACCAGCCGCGGTTCCGGGCCCATCTGCTCGACCTCGCCGACGAGGCCGGGGCCCGCACGGTCGGGCTGGTGGTGCTGCCGCCGCTGCTGACCGCCCTGGCCCGCAACGCCCGCCGGGACCCCACCGTGTGCCCGCACTGCGGATACGCCCGCCGCGTCCCCGACCCGGTCGTCTGGCGCATGCACCACGCCATCACCACCGCCCTGCCACGCCTGCCCGGCGAGGGCTGGCACGAACTCCGGTTCCTCGACCTGCCGCCCTACCTGCGCACCCGCTGAAACCCGTTGCACCACAAGCGAAGGAGACCTGTCATGGCCGTCATCGTCCACCGCTGTGCCTGCGGGCACCTCGACAACGTCCACGCCTTTCCCGACAAGGACGGCAACCGCCGCTGCCACATGGCCGGATGCCGCTGCGTCGACTCCCAGCCCGGCGCCCCGGAGATCATCCCCACCTGGTCGACCGGAACCACACCGTTCGGGACCGCGCTGCCGAACCCGGACATCGTCCCGCCCGGCAAGGAAGCCGGGTTCGGGCGGGCGTGTGACTGCGACGACTGCCAGGGCCTCTACCGCGCCGAAACCGCACCGGCGGGGGTGAGCGCGTGAACCCGCTGCCCGACACCAGCCCATTCTCCGAGCGGCTCGACGTGCAGGTCCGGCCGGATCTGCTGTCGGATTCGGTCGCCGTGTTCAACTCCACCGGCACGCACCGCTACCTGCTCACCCGCCGGTGGGGAGCGGGCGACTCGCTCACGGTGATCATGCTCAACCCCTCGACGGCGGACGCGTTCGCCGACGACCCGACCATCACCCGGATCACCCGGTTCGCCCGCCGCGACGGCTACGGCGGGCTGGTGGTGCTCAACCTGTACGGGCTGCGCGCCACCGACCCCGTCGAACTGGCCCGCGCCGGCGATCCGGTCGGGCCGGACAACGACACGATGATCGCCGGATGCACCTGGGACACCACCCGGCCCGTCCTGGTCGCGTGGGGCGGGATCGCCTACCAGCCCAGGCACCGAGCCCGCGTCGCCGCCGTCGTCGACGACCTCACCGGGCGGGGCGTGCCGCTGTGGTGCCTGGGCCGCACCGCCGCCGGGCACCCCCGGCACCCGCTGTACCTGCCCGCCACCGCGCCCCTGGGCCCGTGGTGGCTGCCGCCCGGCTCCTCGACCACGACCGTTCCGGAGGTGACGCGATGACCTACACCGTGCTGGACGACTTCGCCGGGTTCGGCGGCAGCTCGCAGGGGATCACCGCGGTGCCCGGGACGGAGCTGTCGATGGCGGCCAACCACCTGCCGCTCGCGGTCGAGGTGCACTCCGCCAACTTCCCGGACGCTGAACACTATTGCGGAGACATCGCCAAGGCCGACATCAAGAGCTGGCCGCGGGTGGATCTGTTCTGGGCGTCGCCGTCGTGCCCGCCGTGGTCGGACGCGCGCGGGAAGAAACGCGACTTCGACCGCTCGACCCAGGGTGTCCTGTTCGACCCGGAGGTCGGGGCGGTGGCGACCGACCCGGCGACGGTACGGGCGCGGGCGCTGATGGAGGAGATCCCGCGCTACATCAAGGCCATGTGGCTCAAGGGCAAGCCTGTCCTCGGTGGCGTGGTGGAGAACGTGGTGCAGGTGACCAAGTGGGACCAGATCGGCCGGTGGCGCAAGGAGATCGAGTCTCACGGCTACCGGACGCGGTGGATCGCGCTCAACGCCATGCACGTCACCGGCCCGGTGCTGGGAAAGGTCGCGCAGTCCCGCAACCGCGGCTTCCTGGCCTACTGGCTGGAGGAGTTCGGCCGGGCCCCCGACTGGGACAAGTGGCTGCGCCCGAAGGCGTACTGCCCGGACTGTGACGAGTGGGTGTCGGCGTTGCAGGTGTTCAAGAAACCCAAGGCGTACATGGGCGTCTACGGCATCCGCAACGGCCAGTACGTCTACCGCTGCCCGCGCTCGACCTGCCGTCACCGGATCATCGAGCCGCCGGTGATCGGCGCGGAGACGATCATCGACTGGTCGCTCGACCCCGGGCCGAAGATCGGCGAACGCGCCGACCACGGCAAGGACCCGCTCGAACCCGCGACCATCGCGCGGATCGAGGCCGGGCTGGAGCGGCACGCCCGGCCGATGCTGGCCCCGGCCGGGGGCACCTGGCGCGAACACGCCACCCCGCTCGACGTGCCGATGCCCACCCGCACCACCCGCGAGACCGACGGGCTGGTGGTGCCGCCGCTGCTGGTCCCGGTCGCCAAACGCGCCGGGGTCAACATGGCCTCCACCGTGGAGGAGCCGATGCGGACGCAGACCACCCGCCGCGAGGTCGCCATGGTGATGCCGCCGTTCATCTCCCTGATGCGCGGCGGCGGGTCAAAGCAGACCGCCTACCCGGTCACCGGACCGATCCCAACCGTGTCCGCGCAAGGCAACCACCACGGCCTGGTCGGCCCGCCGGCCGATCCGTCGATGCTGCTCGCCTACTACAGCAACCGCGGACTATCCCCGGTGTCCGAACCGGTCGGGACGCTCACCACCCGCGACCGATACGCCGTCGTCGGCGGCGACACCCCGCCCGTCGACCAGTGCACGTTCCGGATGCTGTCCGCGAAGGAAGTCGGGCGCGGCATGGGGTTCCGGCCCGACTACCGCGTCAAGGACGGCATCAGCAAACGCGACGAGGTCCGCGGCTACGGCAACGCCGTCCCGCCCGCCATGTCCGAAGTGATCGTCTCCGCGCTGGTGGAGACCTTCTCCGGGGAACACCTGGAACCCGCCGCGTGACCCGGCGGGCGCACCACCCGCACGACCGAAGGAGGCTTGATGTCCACATCCGAACCCAGCAGCACGCCATCCAGCGGGGGCACGCCGTTGTGGGTCATCGGGGACGACGGCCGCCCGGTCCTGCGAGTCGGTGAAGAGGACCCGGAGATGATCCGGGTCCTCACCCGCGCGCTGGACGGGCGGATCATCCCCGGCAGCTACGTGGCCGACGGTGCACCGGTCGTGCTGGAGGAGATCTCCGGCGCGGCCGGGCCCGTCGCCGCCGACGACGACGCCGCCCTGCCCATCACCGCCTCGACGCTCAAACCGTCGCTGTTCGCGGCACTGCTGGCCGAACACGCCACCGTGCTGGGGACGAAGAACGGGAAACCGGCAGAGGTCACCCCAGCCGGGCCGGTGCTGTCCGCGGTGCTCGCCCGCCGTTCCTGGCCGGGTCTTCCGGTACTGAACGGGATCATCTCCACCCCGGTACTCCGTCCCGACGGGACGCTGTTGCAGCGGCCCGGATACGACCCGGACACCAAGTTCTATCTCGCCAGCAACACCCACCTCGCGCCGGTCCCGGACAAGCCGAGCGCCGACCAGGTCGCGGCCGCGCGGGAGTTCCTGCTCGACACCTTCCTCCGGGACTTCCCGTGGCGCACACCAGCCGACAAGGCCAACTACATGGCCCTGCTGGCCACCCCGCTGATCCGGCCCTACACCCGCGCGCTGTCGCCATTCGGTCTGGTCGAGGCGTCCATGCCCGGGTCAGGGAAAACGATCCTCACCGGCTGCGTCGGGCTGCTGGTGGGGCAGACCGTGCAGAACTGGACCGAATCGGAGGACGAACTGCGCAAGACCATCACCAGCGTGCTGGCCGAACCGTCCGGGGTCATCGTGTTCGACAACATCAAGGAGGGAACCGCGCTCGATTCCGCCACCCTCGCCCGGTTGATGACCGAACGGTCGTGGTCGGACCGGAAACTGGGCACCAACACCGCGCCGACCTACACCAACGACCGGCTCTGGCTGGCCACCGGGAACAACCTCCGCACCGGCGGCGACATGGCGAGCCGGACGGTGTGGGTGCGGCTCGACCCGGACTGCCCGCGTCCCGAGGCGCGCAGCGGGTTCACCATCCCGAACCTCGATTCCTGGATCCTGGAACCGAAAAACCGGGCGATCGTGCTCCGCCACCTCCTAGTGCTCATCCTGGATTGGACCAACCACGGCGCACCGGAAGCGTCCGGCACCATCCCGCAGATGCGGCAATTCACCGCCTGGGCCAAACACCTCGGAGGATTCCTCGAACACCATGGAATCGGCCATTTCCTGGCCAACGCCGAATCCGTGCGCGGCCTCGACGAGGACAACGCGGAATGGATGAACTTCCTGCACACCTGGCACGAACTGCACGGCAACCGGCGCCTCACCGCGCAAGAACTCCGCCAGTCCGGCGAACCCACCGCGGGCACCGACCCCTGGGCCGGGACCTTTCCCGCCGACCGGTCCGGGAAGCCGCTCTCCGCCCGGTCGCTGGGCAAGAGGCTGGCAGGTCATATAGACCGCTGGCACACCGACATCGTTCTACGCAGCGTGATCGACAGTCACCACAACTGCCGCACCTACTGGACCGAACCGTTCCAGCCCGCCGGGAACGACGACACGACCGAAAACCGCGACAACTAACCCTGACCAGCAGGAACCCGCCATCCCGCTCGCGCGGGATGGCGGGTTTGCGGGTTTGGAGGTCTCACGCCCGCATGTAAACCCGCAGGCATATACGCAGGTCAAGTGCCACTTTGCGGGTTTGCGGGTTTGCGGGTTTGGTTTCAGCCCCCACGCCCCTAGGGCTCTGGAGCGATCCCCACACCTGAGGACAAGTCAGCTACACACCGTCACTGCGAACTGGCCGCCGGACCGTAACCGGCGGCCAGTTCGCCGTGCCCGAACGGAAGGGCTCTTTCGATGTCCCGCACACACGATCCGAAACGCGCCGAGTGGCTCACCATCGCCGAAGTGCTCGCCGAGCTTGGCGGCGGTCTGGCCCGTTCCACTTTCAACGAATGGCGGGCGAAGAAGGTGGCGCCCCGCTGCATCAAGCTCCCCAACAACCAGATCCGCATTCGGCGCTCCGATTTCGAGAGCTGGCTTGAGGATCGCACCGAGGAGGCCGCATGAGCGAAACCAGCTACGACGTCAAGATCTGGAATATCGAGACGCGGCGCGGGAAAAGGAAGACCTCGTATCGCGTGGTGTGGTTCGTCGCCGGGCAACGCTTCGACGAGAAGCTGGACACCTACGCGCACGCCGAAAGCGTCCGCTCGGATCTCGTGGCCGCCGCTCGACGCGGCGAAGCGTTCCATTGCACGCGAGGGCTGCCCGTGTCGATGCTGCGCAACGAGGCGGACATGCCGTTCTTCGCGTTCGCATGCAAGTACATCGACATGAAGTGGCCGCGCGCGGCAGCGAAATCACGTGCGGGTAATGCCGATGCGCTGGCGTCGGCATTACCCGCCATGCTCCGGACCACACGGGGAAAGCCCGATGACAAGGTGCTCCGCCGCGCGCTCACCGGATGGGCGTTCAACGCGAAAAGGCGTGATGACGCCAAGCCGCCGGAGATTGAGGACGCGCTCAAGTGGGTGGCCGTGAACACGCTGCCGACGTCACGGCTGAGCGATCTGGCGAAGCTGCGCGAAGTCCTGGACCAAATTTCGTTGAAGCTCGACGGGAAGCAGGCCGCGGCCAAGACCGTCGGCCGGAAACGCGCGGTCATCCACAACATGCTGGAGTACGCGGAGGAGTTGAAGCTGGTGATGGCGAACCGTCTGTCCGAGGTGAAATGGACGGCCCCGAAGACTGTGCGGGCGATCGACAAGCGCGTGGTCATCAATCCCAGCCAGGCGCGCAAGCTGCTAGCGGCGGTCGGGGCACAGAAGGTCGACACGGCACCGCGTCGTTCGTCCGGCCCGATGCTCAAGGCGTTCTTCGCGGTGATGTACTACGCGGCGCTCCGGCCGGAAGAGGCCGCCATGCTGTCCAAACCGGATCTCCAGTTACCAGAGCGCGGATGGGGTGAACTGCTCCTGTCCGAGACGGCGCCGATCGCGGGTGCCGCGTGGACCGACTCCGGTGGCCGGCGTGACCGTCGTCAGCTCAAGCAACGTGGTCGAGGCGAGGTTCGCACCGTGCCGTCTCCTCCGCCGCTCACCGCGATCCTGCACGCACACCTGGCGGAGCACGGCGTGGCGGGGGACGGACGGCTGTTCCGGAACCTTGTCGGCGGTGAGCTCGCCGAGTCGACGATCGCGAGGGTCTGGGACAACGCGCGGCGGGCGGTGCTCACCGATGCCGAGTACAGCTCGCCTCTGGGCAGGCGGCCGTACGACCTTCGGCACGCCTGCGTCTCCACGTGGCTGGCGGGCGGCGTCCCGTCCACCCAGTGCGCCGAATGGGCCGGGCACTCCGTGGCGGTGCTGCATCAGATCTACGCCAAGGTGATCGCCGGACTGGAATCCGCCGCCCACCAACGGATCGAGAAAGCCCTGGGCTGGACGGAGGGCATGGACGAGGACTAGTGACGCCGCCTGATGCCGCGTGCCGCGAAATTTGGGGGCGTATTGGGGGTGGCCACCCGTAGGACACCGGTTTCAACCGGTCGCAGCCGGACAACACGACACCGGCCCCTCACCTGATTTTGCCTGGTGAGGGGCCGGTTTTCGCTGGTCATTCTGCGTGCCCCCGGTGAGATTCGAACTCACACTGGACGGGTTTTGAATCCGTTGCCTCTGCCAGTTGGGCTACGGGGGCGGTGCCCGGTGAACTTTACGGGATCACGGGAGCGTGCCGTTCGCCGGGCCCGGGAGTGTGACGACCGTCTGACGTGGTGAACGCCATCTAGCCGTCTGGATCGTTCCCGGTAGGCTTCAGGTTCGCGGACAGACCGCGAGCCGAACTGCCCGACGACCTTCAGGAGGACCCCGGTGACCGAGCAGGCTGCCGAGGCCAATGGTGCCGTCGCCGCACCCCAGCGGCGGGTGCTCGTGGCCGAAGACGAGGCCCTCATCCGTCTGGACCTCGTCGAGATGCTCCGCGAAGAGGGCTACGAGGTGGTCGGTGAGGCCGGTGATGGCGAGCAGGCCATCAACCTGGCCACCGAGTTGAAGCCCGACCTGGTGATTCTCGACGTCAAGATGCCGAAGCTCGACGGTATCGAGGCTGCTTCCAAGATCACGGGCGACCGGATCGCGCCGGTCGTCATCCTGACCGCGTTCAGCCAGCGCGATCTCGTCGAGCGGGCCAGGGACGCGGGCACGATGGCGTATCTGGTCAAGCCGTTCGCCAAGCGTGACCTGGTGCCTGCCATCGAGCTGGCCGTGAGCCGGTTCGCCGAGCTGCAGGCGCTGGAATCCGAGGTCGCGGGCCTCACGGACCGGCTCGAGACGCGCAAGGTCATCGACCGCGCCAAGGGGCTGCTGATGAGCCGTCAGGGGCTTACCGAGCCGGACGCGTTCCGGTGGATACAGCGCACCGCGATGGATCGCCGTACCACGATGAAGGCGGTCGCCGAGGCCGTCGTCGAGAGCATCGGCTGACGAACCCGCGAAGAAGGCCACCTCCGTCGGCGGAGGTGGCCTTTTCCGTGTTCAGAGACCGCTCGCCAGCCGCATCACCCAGTAGACGTCGGTGTTCTCGACGGTGCCACCCAGCCGGGTGGCACCGGGGCCTTCGGCGGTGACCGGGGTGTCGGCGCCGGTGTGGTCGTGCGTCGTCCAGTCCACCGTGAACCGAAGCTTCGAACCCGGTACGTCGAAAGGACCGTCCTGGTCGGGATCGGTGTCGGAGGCGTCGTGGTTCTCGATGCTCAATCCGCCCGTCTCGTGGTCGCCGCCGATGATCACCAGCGTGTCGGGGTGCGTGCGGACGAACCGCAGGACCTCGGCGACGGTGGCGTCGAGTGCGCGGCCCGCGTCGATCACGCCGTGCGCGTTGTTCTCGTGCGACATCCCGTCGGTCCCCTCTTCCTCCAGGAACAGGAAGAAGCCGCGCGGGTTCTTCGAAAGGGTGTCGAGCGCCTTGCGCGCCATCTGCTGGAGCGGCACGCGCGGCGCGTACTTCCCGACGCCGTCGGGGCCGTAGTCGACCATGTCCTCGTTCGCGAACAGGCCGAGGATCCGGTTCGCCCGCGTGGTCCGCAGTTCGTCGCCGTCGCGCACGTAGGTGTAGCCCGTCCGCCGTGCGCGTTCGACCAGGTTGCCGTAGGGGCTGCGGCTCTCCTCCCCCGGCTTGTCCGGCCAGAGCCCGGGGTCCCCCTTGGGATACCACCAGTCCTCACCGCCGCCGAGCAGGACGTCCGGGCGGCTGTTCTCGATGTACTGCTTCGCGATGTCGCTCTGCGAGTCCCGGCTGGGCACGTGCGCCGCGAAGGCCGCCGGCGACGCGCCCGTCACCTGCGCGGTGGTGACCAGGCCGGTCGACTTCCCCGCCCGTTTCGCCCGTTCGAGAATCGTCTCCAGCGGGCGCCCGTGGCCGTCGACCCCGACCGCGCCGTTGCGCGTCTTGTGCCCGGTCGCGAGCGCGGTGGCCGCCGCGGCGGAGTCGGTGACGATCTCGTCGGGGTCGTCCGAAGCCGTCCGTACGAGACCGGTGGCCGTGAGCCCGTCCATCGCGAGCCTGCCGTTCTTGCCCTTGAGCGCCAGCCGGAGCAGATCCCGCTGACCTAGGCCGAGGCCGTCGCCCTGGATGTAGATGATGTTGCGCGCCGGCCGCGCGCCGGACCCCGCCGTCGTCGTGTCCGCGACGGCGGCCGAGCCGCCGCACAGGACCACCAGAACCGTCGCCGCCGCAAGACCACGTCCGCGCACATCGCCTCCTATTAGTTAGGAACCTTTCCTAACAGAGAGGGGCGGCTCGTTCAACCTCGCAGAATGCCCGCGTCGTGCGCCAGGATCGCGGCCTGGACGCGGTTCGCGCAGCCCAGTTTGGCGAGGATGCGGCTGACGTGGATCTTCACCGTGCCGTTCGACAGCCGCAGCTCCCCCGCGATCTCCGCGTTGCCAAGCCCTCGCCCCACCCGCACCAGGACGTCGAGCTCCCTGGCGGTCAGCGCCTCGATCCTCCGCCTGGCCCGTGCGGCGTTGTCGGCGTCCGCGGCGTCGGTGTCGCGAAACCGGTCGATGACCTGCTTCGCGATCCGCGGTGACAGCACCGCCTCGCCGTCGGCCGCGGACCGCACCGCCTGGATGAGCTGCGCCGGATCGGTGTCCTTCAGCAGGAAACCGGCCGCGCCGGCACGGAGGGCGCGGGCCACGTAGTCCTCGTCCCCGAACGTGGTGAGCATGATGACCCGCACGTCACGGGCGATCTCCTCGACAGCGGCGAGCCCGTCCGTGCCGGGCATCCTGATGTCCATCAGCGCGACGTCGACGGGCATCCGTCGGACCACGTCGATCGCCTCCGCGCCGTCCGAGGCCTCGGCCACGACCTCGATGTCACCCGCCTGGTCCAGCAGGAGCCGCGCCCCGGCACGGAGCAGCGGTTCGTCGTCGGCGAGCAGTACCCGGATCATGGCGTCTCCTCCGGCACGGGGACCTCGAACCAGGTCTTCTCCACCAGCCCCAGGTCACCGAAGCAGAACCGGAAGATCGCCGCGGTCTCCGCGTCGGGCGGATCGGCGGCCGAGACGTAGACGCAGTAGCTGTCGGCGGGTATCGGCGGCTCGTACCCCTCCGCCGCGACGTGCGCGGACGGCTCGTTCGGGCCGAACCACGCCTCGACCTCCTCCGGCGTCATCCCGATCTTCACGCTGGCGAGCGGATCCTCGCGGTCCGCGGGGGTGAGTGGCGGGACGAAGGCCAGCGTCGTGAGCAGCAACGCGGCGACGGCGGCCAGACCGGTCGTCAGCAGCAGACCGGCCTGGATCCGGACCGGCCGCTCCTCGCCCGGCTCTTCGGCGAGGGGCGCGTTCGCCCGCGGCGGCAGCTCGGCCGTGACGGCGAAGCCGCCTTCCGGATCCGGCCCGGCCGCGAACGTCCCGCCGAGGAGACGGACCCGTTCGCGCAGTCCGCTCAGCCCGCGCCCGGTACCGGGTAGCCGCTCCGCCGCCACTTGCTCGGCACTGTTGCGCACCACGACCTTCACCCGGCCGGGACCGTGGTCGACGACGACGGTGACCGGTGCTCCGGCGGCGTGCTTGTGCACGTTGGTCAGCGCCTCGCGCACCAACCGGTGCACGGCCCGGCGCACCGGTGGCCGGACGCCGTCGAGGTCGGCGCCTCGCCAGTCGAACGTCACGTCGAGGCCGGCATCGCGCGACGACGCCACCAGACCGGCGATGTCCGCCTTGGTACCGGCGGCGTCGGTGGCCTCGGCGGGGTCGGCCGGTTCCCTGCCCGGCCGCAGGATGCCGAGCGACTCCCGCAGTTCTCCGAGCGCGAGTTTGGCCGTCGACCGGACGTGCCCGGCGGCCTGGCGCAACTCGGGATCCTTGCCCTCGGCGGCGACTTCCAGCGCGCCGGAGAACATCGTGATGAGGCTGAGCCGGTGCCCGAGCTGGTCGTGCATCTCCTCGGCGAGCCGCGAGCGTTCCTCCAGCCGGGCGCGGTCGCGCAACGCCACCACCAGCGCCGCCTGCTGCGCCTGCATCGCACCGGCCAGCGCGGGCAGGACGAGACACGAGACCGTCGAAACGGCGATCACCACGAGGACGTACTGCCAGCGGAAAGCGGGCTGGGTGAGCAGCACGACCGCGGCGGGCAGCAGCGCCATGAGGCCGAACAGCGGCCACCTCCGCCCCCGGGTCCCCGCCGTATGCGCGACGACCGCGAGCGCGACGCCGGTCGCGGGGAACAGCCCGAACAGCACGGTCGCGGCGAGCAGCGCGGACACCGTGAACCGGCGGCGCAGCAGCACCAGGAAGACGGCGCAGGCGATCACCGCGGCCAGCACCGCCGCCGACGGCGAGAACACGTCCGGCCAGCCCCACACCGGCAGCAGATCGGCGAGGAAGACCGTCACGCCCGCGACGAATCCGGCCAGGAGTACCTCGGCGAGCACCGCGCCGAGCCGCCGGTCGAGCATCTTCACGCGTCCAGCATCACACGGGACCGCTGATGCAGCGGGCCGGGGCGGCGGGAATCGTCAAGTCGACCAGATACCGGCTGACGGCATCGTCCACACAGGACGACGTTCCGCCGAAGACGGCGTGCCCGACGTCCTCATTGGACAGAAGCACCGCGGATTTGAGGGTCTCCGGAAGCCGCTGTGCCCAGCCGTATGGCGTCGCGGCGTCCTTCGTGGTGCCGACGAGCAGGATGGGCGGCGCGCCCTCGGCCCGGACCGTCCGTGAAGGAGCCGGCCCGGTGGGCAGGAAGGCGCAGCCGAGCGCTTCCGTTCCGGACGAGAGCCGGGAAGTGCGGCGGAGCTCCCGCGCGGCGTCCTCGTAAGCGGCCAGGTCGGTGGGATGGGCACGGTCGAGGCAGTTGACGACGGTGAGCGCGTCGGTCGTGTCGGCCGACTCCGGCTCGTCGGCCGGCGCGTCGGCCGGCTCAGCCTCCGGAGCGTCCAGGTTCAGGATGAGTTCGGACAGATCCGCCCAGTCGGCCGGAAAAGTGAGTTTCGCGGCGATTTCCTGGCGGGCGTCGGCTCCCTCGCCCGCTTTGTCGGTTTTGGCCAGCACCCGGTCCACGGTGGCGAGGATTTCGGTCGCGTCCCGGCCAGGGCACGGCTTACCCGTCCTGGCGGCGCACTGTTTCGCGTAGGTGAGCAGGGTGTCTTCCACACTCTTCGTCTGCTCGACGGTGTCGGCCCGCCAATCGAGATAGGTGTTGTCGACGCCGTCGAGCACCATGGCGCGGATCTTCTTCGGGAACCGGTCGGCGTACAGCTGCCCGATCCGCGTGCCGTAGGAGTAGCCGAGATAGTTCAGTTTCTCCTGGCCGGTGACCACGCGCAGGACGTCGAGATCGCTGACGACGTCGTCGGTGCCCAGATGCCGCAGGACGTTTTCACCCGTGTTCTTCAAGCAGGCCTCGGCGTACTGCCGGACTCCCGGCACCGCCGCGCCGATCAGCGGCAGGCCCTCGGGAGCCTTCGAAGCGGGTTCGCCCTCGGGGTCGCAGCGGAGCCGCGGCTCGCTGCCGCCGATCCCCCGGGGATCGAAGCCGACCAGGTCGAACCGGGCCCGGACCGCGGCGGGCCAACTGCCCGCGATGTCCTTCACCATGGCGACCCCGGATTGCCCTGGGCCACCCGCACCCGCGACGAGCGTGCCGAGCCGCTCCCCCGGCCGGGTCGCCACGGCCTTGATCACCGGCAGCGTGAACTTCGGCCCGTCCGGCCGCCGGTAGTCCACGGGCACGGTCAGCTTCGCGCACTGGAGGGTTTCGCAGGGACGCCAGTCCAAGGTCTGGCGGTAGAACGACGCCAGCGCGGCGTCGTTCTCCGGTTGGTCCACTTCGGTCACCGGCGCCGGACTTCCTTGCGACGCGGTACATCCAGCACATCCGGCGACCAGCGCGATCGACAGCACCACGTATTTCCAGCTCACTCGTAACTCCTGCCTTCGGGACACCGGACGATCCAACCCCGGCGCCCGCCGCGCGCACGACCCTCGACGGGATGGAAAAGGGTGCCGTCGTCGGCCACGGGGACTAGGCCGAAAGACATACCCACGAGCGATGAGATCCAGACCACACGATCGGGTCGTGACGATCACCGCGCGGCTGGGTCTATGGAGTGTGGAAGCGAAGAACTTCCACCGCAGGCAACGGAATCCGAACCGAGGAGATCGCGATGACGAACACCGCCACCACCGCCAAGCCGAGCTCGAACTCCGCCGCTCCCGCCGAGAACAGCGCGCTCGTCTCCACGCAGGGCGTGACCACGATCGCCGACACCGTCGTGCAGAAGGTCGCCGGCCTCGCGACCCGTGAGATCACCGGTGTCCACGCGCTGGGCGGCGGCGCCGTGCGGGCGTTCAACGCGTTGCGCGAGCGCATCCCGGGCGCCACCGCGTCCGCCGGGCAGGGCGTCTCCGTCGAGGTCGGCGAGCGCCAGGCCGCGGTCGACCTGCAGATCGTCGTCGAATACGGCGTCGCGATCGCGGACCTCGCGAAATCGGTGCGCCGCAACGTGATCGGCGCGGTCGAGCAGATGACCGGGCTCGAGGTCGTCGAGGTCAACATCAACGTGTCCGACGTGCACATCCCCGGCGACGACGAGGCCGACGACAACGCCGAATCCGGCCGCGTCCAGTGACCATCGGCGCCGGTCCGCGCCAGACAGCAAGGAGAACGTTCATGAACGCCACCCAACTCGGCCTGTTGACCGGTCTCGTGCTCGGCGTGGCCGGCGCGTTCGGCGGCTTCGGCGCCTTCCTCGTCGTGCTCGTGCTCGCCGCGCTCGGCCTGCTGGTCGGCCGGTTCCTCGACGGCAAGCTCGACCTTTCGGCCCTGGCGGGCCGCGACAGGGGCTGATCGCCATGACGACCATGACCGCCGCCGCGCCCGGAACGGACGGGCGCGGCGGGCTGACCGTGGCCGACGGCGCCGTCGAACGGATCGCCGCGCGGGCCATCACCGAACTCGAAGGCGTCGGCGGCGCGGCCTCGCGGGTGCTCGGGATCGCGGTCGGCGGCGAAGACCTCGACCAGGGCGCCAAGGTGAGCGCGCACGTCACCGGTTCGACGACCACTTTGGACGTCCGGCTCTCGGTGAAGTACCCGCTTTCGGTGCGCGCCACCACCGAGACCGTGCGAGAGCATCTGATCCGCCGCGTGGGCGGGCTCTCCGGCCTGACCGTCACACGGGTCGACATCACCGTCACGGCCCTGCACTCCGCCGAGACCGAAACGAGGAGGGTCCGATGAAACGGCGTCCCCGCCGCAGCGTCCCGGCCGTACTGGTCGCCCTCGTGGTGCTCGCCGGAAGTGTCCTGGCCGCCACGGTCGCGGTCCAGACGATCCTCGGGAAGAAACCGTGGATCGGCTACGACGCCGTCGCGTCCGCGTTGCACGGTATCCGGTGGAGTGATCCGCTTCCGGCGATCGCCGGCGGCGTGGTCGCCCTGCTCGGTCTGCTGCTCCTCGTGAGCGCGATCGTCCCGGGAAAGCCGACCGTGCTGCCGCTCGAAGGCGGCACGGACTCGGGTGCTTCCCGGCGCAGCTACCGATCGACCCTGCGCACCGCGGCGTCCACTGTGGACGGTGTCTCGACGGCGAAGCTGAAGGTGAAGCGGCGCGGGATCGTTTCGGTGGTGACCACCGGGCGGACGAACACGGCGGGGCTCGCCGACGCCGTCCGCGCCGCCATCGAGCACCGCCTCGCCCAGATCCGCCCCGCCACCGTTCCCGCCGTGCGGGTGCGGGTCAAGGCCACCAGGAGCGCGTCATGACCGATCTCAACCGTCCCGCCCGGCTGAACCGCACCCTGCTGGTGCTGACCGGGCTCGTGCTGATCGCCGGTGGCGGGTTCGCCGTCGGCACCCATTTCGGCCGCGTCCCGCCGCTCGATCCCGGCGCCACGCTCGTCCCCGGCACCGCCATGCCACCCGGCTGGGTCTGGTACGCCGTCGCCGGGGGCGCGGTGGTCCTCGGCCTGCTGGCCCTGCGCTGGCTGATCGCGCAGCCGGTCCGCAAACCCAAGTCGCACACCTGGCGCTTCGAGCACGACACCGGCCGGACCGCGCTGGCCGCGAGCACCGCGGTGGAACCCTTCACGGCGGAGGTCGCGACCTATCCCGGCGTCCACGCCGCGCACGCCACCCTCGGCGGCAGCCAGGACGCACCGGTGCTGGCCGTGGTGCTGAGCGCCGAACAGGACGGTGATCTGGCCGCGATCCGCGAGCGGATCACCGAAGAAGGCCTGCCGCGCTTGCGCCAGGCGCTGGATCTCGGCGAGCTTCCGATGACCATCGAGTTCCGCTTCTCCGCGAAGGCCGGGCCCCGGGCTCGATAGAGCACCTAGGCCAGGTTCACCATCACGACCGCCGGAACCGTCGGCGCGGCCGAGCCGCCGGCGGGTTCCGCGGTGATGCCGACCCGGTCGATCCCGTCCGGCAGATCCGCGAGGACCGGGTGAGTCCGATGTGGACCGTCCGGCGCCAGCAGACCGGCGGAACGCACCCCGCTCGCCCCGATGAGCCACACCTGGTACGCCTTGCCCGCCGCCAAGGGCGGGAGTTCACCGGCCAATACGACGATCTTGCCCTGGCTCCGCGAGGTCACGACCGTGGTCGTCCCGCGTTCGGCGCTCTTGGCCGTCGAGGCGTCGGGCGCGGCGAGCACGGCGTCGACGGCGGTCGGCTGCTGTCGCCCGGGGTCGGTGTCCGTGGTGACCAGACCGAACACCAGCGCTCCGACGGCGGCAGCCGCGGCGCCCCACAGAGTGATCCGTGTCTTCACGGCCCCGCCGCGACGCGCGACCGCGGGCGGCCACTGACGGGTGCGGGAAACCCGCGTGAGCGTCGCTTCCCGCAGCCTCCCCGGAGGCGCGCTGGCCAGCGCCCTTCCCAGCCGCGCGGCGGTCTCCCTGAATTCCCGGACCTCCTGGCCGCATGCGGGACAACCCCGCAGGTGCCGTTCGAACGCCGCGGCCTCTTCCGCCGGGACGGCGTCCACGGCGTAAGCCCCGGTCAACGTGTGCAGCTCCGCCGTCATTGCCCCACCCCCAGGCAGTCGCGCAGCCGGATCAGGCCGTCGCGGATGCGGGTCTTCACCGTGCCGGGCGCGGTGTCGAGCACCTCCGCGACCTCCGGGTACGTGTAGCCGTTGTAGTAGGCCAGCACCACCGATTCACGCTGCAGGTCGGTCAGCGCGGACAGGCACTGGCGCACCCGCTGCTGTTCCAGGTTGCTGATCGTCGACTCGGCGACCTCGTCGAAGGGGCGCCGGAAATCGAGCCTGCCCGCGCGGTCGTCCCGGTCGAGCGCGGCCTGATGCGACCGCACCCTGTCCACCGCCCGCCGGTGCGCGATGGTGAGCACCCAGGACAGCGTGCTCCCCTTGCCCGGTTTGAACCGCGCGGCCGTCCGCCACACCTCCACCAGGACCTCTTGGGTGACCTCCTCGGCGAACGTGCCGTTGCGCACGACCCTGTTCACCACTCCCCACACCGGCCCCGCCACGACGTCGTACAGCTCGGCGAACGCCTGTTCGTCGCCTGCCGCGACCCGTTGCATCAAGCTCGTCTCGGCGGGCACCGTTCCGGTGCCGCCACTTCCGCGCGGACTCGTCCGCACACCCTCGACCATCAAGCCGCCTCCACCTCACCCGACGCCCGGCTACGCGGTTGCCAGGGCGTCCGGGAGGGATTCGGTGCCGGGAGCGGATCGGACTGGTCCCGGAGCTAAGCCTGTTCTTCGAGCACGTTGTCCATTGTGGACTTCAGCTGCCGCAGGAAGCCCTCGAAGCGTTCGATCTCCTCCGGCGGATACTCCGCCACGAGCGCCGCGAGCCCGGCGCTGAACGGGCCGAAGAACTCCCGCGCGGGCGCCTGGATGTCGGTGCCGCTGCGCAGGGTCACCACCCGGCGGTCGGCGTTCTCCCTGGTCCGCACCACGTAACCGAGGTTCTCCAGCCGGTTCAGCAGGTTCGTGGTCGCGCCGGAGGTCAGGGCGATGCGTTCGCCGAGCCGGGCAGGCGACAACGGCGAGCCGGTGTCTTCGGCGTAGAGGATCTCCACCAGCGCGGCGGCGTCGGTGGCGTGCAGCCCGAGCCAGTCCGCGAACCGGCGGGTGAACTCGGTGTAGTTCGCCCCGAAGCTCCGGAGGCCGTCCAGGAGCGACGCGCTCCGCGCCGCGACATCGTCCGCCATCACCCCTCCTCGGTTCCGTGCTTTGACAACCTACCGGCCACAAATATACCTTCATGGTGAAGCTACTTTCTCATGAAGGAGTTCTTGTGCTCCCCGATCCGTTCGCCGCGTCGGCCCGTGGCATCACCGAACCCGACCCGGTCCGTCCCGCGCTGCGGACCACCGGTCCCCTCGTCGAAGTGGCCGCCCCCGAGGGCGGAAGCGCGTGGATCGTCACCGAAGAGGCGCTGGCCCGCGAAGTCCTCTCCGACCCCCGCGTCGCCAAGGATCCGGCGCTGGCCCCGGCGGGCTGGAGGGGGCTCGAACAGACCGCCGCCGAACAGCCGTCCCTGACCACGCTGGACGGGCCTGAACACACGCGTTTGCGGCGAGCACATGCCCCGCTGCTGAGCGCCAAACGGATCCAGGCGCAAGCGGACCGGGTCCACCGGATCGCGCACGCCCTGCTGACGGAACTCGGCGGCGGGACCGTCGACCTCATGGACGGCTTCTCCACCCGGTTCCCGCTCACCGTGCTGCTCGACCTGCTCGGCATCCCGCTCGATCTGCTCGACGCCGCCGTCGACGCGTGCCGTCGCATGTCGGACCCCGAGCCGGGTGCCCAGGGCAAGGCGATCGCCGCGATCGCGGACCTCGCCGCCGCGGGGCTGAGCCCGAACCGGCAGGGACTCGCGACGGAACTGCGCGACAGCCTCCCGCCCGGGACGTCCGAAAAGGACCTGCGGTATCACCTGTTCGCGTTGATCTTCGCCGGGCAGCTGACCACCGACGCCTCGATCGGCTTCCTGATCTCGCGGCTGCTGAACGGGGACAAGGCAGCCGTGAACGACCTCGTCCGCGAAACGCTCAAGGACCATCCGCCCGCGCCGTTCACGTTGTGGCGGTTCACCACCGAGGAACTCGACCTCGCCGGGATCCGGCTCCCCGCCGGGGCACCGGTGCTCGTCGACATCCAGGGCATCAACACGGACCCGGCGAGGAAACCGGGTCCGGACCTGACTTTCGGCGCGGGGCCGCATTTCTGCGTCGGCGCCCAGCTCGCGCAGCTCGAATTGCGGGCGGTGGCGACGGTGCTGCGCACGGACTTCCCCGGAGCCCGGCTCGCCGTGCCGTACCGCGAACTCCGGCAGACGTTCCTCGGCGGCATCCAAGGCACGCGGATCACGAGCCTGCCGGTGCGGCTGCACGGCTGAACCGGGCCGGGGCGCGGGAAACCGCCGCCCCGGCCCGGAAGGAAACGCTACTTCTTGAACGTGTCGCGGAGTTTGTCCGCCGCGTCGCCGACCGCGTCCTTCACGTTCTCGACGGCGCCCTTGAGACCGGCCTTCGCCTGGTCCGCCTGACCTTCCGCGCGCAGTTCGTCGTTGCCGGTGGCGTCGCCGGCGGCCTCCTTGGCCTTACCGCCGAACTCCTCGGCCTTGTTGCTGATCTTGTCGCCCAACGACATCGTGTCCTCCTCCGGATCGTGCGCCTTACGTCCGAAGGACAAGCGAAGATCGGGATTCGTCACGCGCACGGACGGGTGATCGCCCTCACCGGAGCAGAGACGTCACCGCGTCGGCGAACACTTCCGGTGCCTCCTGGGGAACGTTGTGCCCCACCCCTGGCAGCACCCGGTGCTCGTACGGCCCGGTGAAGTACTCGCGGTCGCCCTCGGCGCTGGGCCCGCCGATGCCGTCGTCCCCGCTCTCCAGCACGACCGTCGGCACCGTGATCGCCGGTTCCCCCGCGATCAGGTCTTCGAGCGCCCGATACCGCGGATCACCCTCCGCCAGACCGAACCGGTACCGGTACGAATGGACGACGACGTCGACGAAGTCCGGGTTGTGGAGGCTGGGGGCGCTCGCCGGGAACGCCGCGGCGGCACCGGCCCAGGTCGGCGACCAGGTGCGCCACAACAGCGCGCACAGCTCGTCGCGATTCTCCGTCAGTCCGCGGCGGCCGCGCTCGGAATGGAAGTAGTACTGATACCAGTAGGTGCGTTCCCATTCCGGCGGCGCCGGTTCCCCGGCGTAAGCGAGGTTCTGGACGTTGTAGCCGTCCACCGACACCAGTCCGCGCACGCGCTCGGGCCGGAGCGCGGCCACGATGCACGCCGCGCGGCCGCCCCAGTCGTAACCGGCGACGACGGCGTCTTCCAGTCCCACCGCGTCCATGAAGTCGATCAGGTCCTGCGCGAGCGCGGCCTGCTGCCCGGAGCGGGGCGTGGCGTCGTCGAGGAACCGCGTCCCGCCGAAGCCGCGGAGATACGGGACGAACACCGAGGCGCCGCCCGCCGCGAGGACCGCGGCGACCTCGTCGTAGGCACGGACGTCGTACGGGAAGCCGTGCAGCAGGACCACCGGCGCCCCGCCCGCGTCGCCGAGGTGTTCGTATGCGATCTCCAGGACCGGGATGGCGACGCGCTTCGTGGCCATCAGCCGGACCAGCCGCTCAACCTCGTCAAAAGCCGTTCCAGGACCTCGGGATCGGCGCCGACGGGCTCACCGGAGACGGGTTCGTCGACCAGCGTGCGCCGGTCGCCCCGCCTCGGCAGCCGGACCTGTCCGGCGGACAGGCCACCGGGCAGCGGCAGCTCGCACCAGACGGTCACGCCGCCGGTCGCGCTCGGCGCCACCCCGGTCCGCTCGCCGGGCGCGGGCGTCGGCACCGGAAGCCCGTCGAGCTCGTGGTCGACCTCGATGACCAGCACGTCCGACCGCAGGCGCAATCTCAGCGTCAGGAACGGCGGCTCCTTCGGATCGGCCGCGTCGACCAGCGTGCCCACCAGTCTGGCGGCGGCGGTCTTCGCCTGATCGAGCAACGGCCGCAAGGACCAATCCGACAAGATGAGACGGACGAAGAGCTCGGAACACAACACGGCGTTCGGTTGTGCCACCAGCCGGAGGTCGTCCATCTGGGAAGTGCGCGCGCTCAAACCAAGGCCTTCCTCGTCGACGTGCGAGCGTGCATCATGCCACTCCATCCGGTGAACCCGTCGATCAACCCTTTGGTCCAGTGAACCGGCGCAGGTTTGGCTCTGTCCGTGGGACCAAACAGCGCGCACAGTGGTCGGCGTGAGCATCGCCTTCCTGATCACCACGCTGGTCGTGGTCGCCACGCCCGGCACCGGCGTGGTCTACACCCTTTCCGCCGGGCTGGCCCGCGGGAGACGCGCGAGCGTCCTCGCCGCGACCGCCTGCACCCTCGGCATCGTCCCCCATATGATCGCCGCGATCACCGGCCTCGCCGCGCTGCTGCACGCGAGCGCGGTGGCGTTCGAGATCCTGAAGTACCTCGGTGTGGCGTACCTGCTCTACATGGCGTGGGCGACGCTGAAGGACAAGGAAGCCATCGTCGTGGAAGGCGATCCCGAACCCGCGTCCGCGCTGCGGACGATCACCTCCGGTGTGCTGATCAACGTGCTGAACCCGAAGCTGACGCTGTTCTTCTTCGCGTTCCTGCCCCAGTTCGTCCCGGCGGGCGAGCCTGGTTCGCTCCCCAGGATGCTGCTGCTGAGCGGGGTGTTCATGCTGGCGACGTTCGTGGTGTTCAGCGTGTACGGCGTCCTCGCCGCCGGCGTGCGGCACCACGTTCTTTCCCGGCCGCGCGTACTCGCCTGGCTCCGGCGGGTCTTCGCCGGTTCCTTCGCCGCGCTCGGCGCCAAACTCGCGTTCACCACCCAGTAGACAGGCCAGGCATGCGACTCGAGCACCACCCGGAAATCCGTTCCGCCCACCCCGGCCTCGCCGTCGGCACACTCCAAGCCACCGGGATCGCCCCGGAACTGCCGGTCGATCTCGGGAAGTTCGTCGCGCGGGCGACGCGGCGGCTCGCGGACGGCCCGGAGTCCGAGTTCCCCGAGATCCAGGCGTGGCGGCGGGCGTTCGCCAAAATGGGCCTGAAGCCGACGCAGTACCGCTGCGCGTCGGAGTCGTTGCTGCGCAGGCTGCGGAAAGAAGGCACGCTCCCCCGCATCCATCCGGTGATCGACCTCTGCAACGCGGTTTCGGTCGCCTACGCCATCCCGGTCGCGGTGCTCGACATCGCGAAGATCAGCGGCTCGCTGGAGGTCCGCCACGCGCGAGGCGACGAGAAGTACGTGACCTTCGCCGGCACGGTCGAGCAGCCGAACCCCGGCGAGGTGATCTTCGCCGACGAGGACGGCCAGGCCCACGCGCGGCGCTGGACGAACCGGCAGAGCGGGCACTCCGCGGTCTCCGCCACGACGTCCGACGTGCTGATCGTTTCCGAAGGACTGCACGCGACGGCGGCGGAGGACGTCCGGCTGCTGATCCAGGCCATCGCGGACGAGCTCGCGGCGGCAGGCGTCGTCACGAGGCCTTGAGCGCCTTCTCCAGACTCGCGCGGGTCATCTTCGAGCGTCCCTTGATGTCCCGTTCCCTCGCCAGCTTCTCCAGCTCCGCCTTCGACAACGAGGACAGGTCCTTCTTCGGCGCGGGTTTCTTCGCCCCGGACTTCTTCTTGGCCTTTCCGCTCTCCACACTCTTCGAAAGCGCCTCGAACAGGTCGACGACCTTCGTCGGCTCACCGGGCTCGGTGGCCGGCGTGATGGTGTCGCCCTTCTTCTTGGCCTTGATCAGCTCCCGGACACGGTCGGTGTAGGTGTCGCGGTACTCCTCGGGCCGCCAGTCGTCGCTCATCGCGTCGATCAGGTTGACGGCCATGTCGAGTTCCTTGCCGCGCGCCTTCGCCTTGCCGGGGAGGTCCGGCAGCTGCTCGGCGGGATCCCGCAGGTCGGCCGCGAAATGGAGGGTGTTGAGCACCATCACGCCGTCCCCGGAGCGGACCAGCGCCAGGTACTCGCGGCCGCGCATGACGAACTTCGCGATCCCAGCCTTGCCCGACGAGTCCATCGCCTCGAGAAGCAGCGCGTACGGACGCTCGAACTCGTCCTTCGCGGGCGCGAGCCAATAGGTCTTGTCGAAGAACATCGGATCGATGGCGTCCAGCTCGACGAAGCTCTCGATGTCGAGCGACTTCGACCGGCCGGGCGCGATCTCGTCCAGTTCCTCCGGCTCGACGACGACGTACTCGCCGCTGTCGAGTTCGTAACCCTTGACGATGTCCTCGTAACCGACTTCCTTACCGGTGCGCTCGTTCACCCGCCGGTACCGGATGCGGTCCTCGGTACCGCGCTGGAACTGGCGGAAGTGCACCGTATGGTCTTCGACCGCGCTGTACAGACGGACCGGCACGGTCACCAGACCGAGCGAAAGCGAACCGCTCCAGACCGGGCGCATGGGCACACACTCCTCTCCTCCAGCGACTGGTACCCGCGATCGCGGCGGATCACACCTGGTCAGAGGCTGAAGGCGAGGGACTGCAGGAGGACGACGCCGAGGAACACGAGGGTGAAGGCGAGGTCGAACGCCACGCCACCGGCCCGCACCGGGCGGACCACCCGGCGGACCGGCGCCAGCACGGGTTCGGTCAGCCGATGGGCGAAGTCGCGGACCCGGAACGCCCAGGAGGGCAGCCGCGTGGCGAGGTTGACGGCCCAGTCCAGCACCATCCGGACGATGAGCACGACCAGGAACAGGGTGAGCAGGACACCTGCGAGATCACCAAGAGCACTCATGACGGCACACTCCTCTTCGGTCCAGTGTGCCGCGCTTTGCTGGGAGCAGCCTGTGACAGGAAAAAAGGGCTACCAGGGCGGTTGGCCACCCCCAGTACGAAGGCCAACCGCCGCGGAGCCCCTACACACGGTTCGGCGCGCTGCCCCGTCGCTCCGACCCGCCAGCTGTGCCTCCAGCTTTCCAAGGGCCTGCATCGGAATTACATCGGCTCTCCACCGCCGGACATCCGCGCAGATCAGGGGCCATGGGGCGTAGAATCGGGAAGGTTTCAGGGCAGGCCCGCGCGCGCCCGTTAGGCCGAATGCAGTACGGCGCACCCCGCGCCGATCTGGCTGGAGGCCGAAGCGGTGGGCTAGGGTGCCGATCAGCCGGCGAACGGACTGGAGGTAGTGCGTGAGCACGCTCACGGCCTCGGACGACATAGTCGCATATGACCGCTGATCGTCTACCCGATTCGGCGGGATCGCCTCGAACCGCCGTCCAGAGTTCCCAGCTCGGCTTCTCCGTTCTCGGCCCGCTCGAAGCCGTGGTCGACGGCGTCCCCGTCCGGCTGGGCGGACGCCGTGAACAGCGTCTCCTCGCGGCCCTGCTGATCAACGCGGGCCGCTTGGTCCCGGTGTCGTACCTGATCGGCACGATGTGGCCCGAAGATCCGCCGAAGACCGCGGTCCGCCAGGTCAGCAACGCGATCGCGCGGCTACGGCACGACCTCGGGGTGGCCCGGTCCGCCGTGGTCACCACCGGTTCGGCGTACCGCGTCGTCATCAGCAGCGCCTCGCTCGACTCCGCCCGGTTCGAAGCCGACTACAACCAGGGCGCCGAACTCCTGGCGGCCGGGCTGATCTCCCAGGCGGCCGCCAAACTGGCCGGCGCGCTCTCGCTCTGGCGCGGCCCGGCGTTCGACGGTCTCGAAGGCGACGCCATCGAGCAGACGGCGCGGCGCCTCGACGAAGAACGGCTCGCCGCCAGCGAGCTCCTCATCGGCGCGAGGCTCCGGCTCGGCGAGACCGAGGCGGCGGCTCGCGAGGCTTTCGACCTCGCCGCCTGGCATCCCACCCGCGAAACCCTGCAGTGCCTCACCATGCTCGCGCTGTACCGGGCTGGCCGCGGCGCCGACGCGCTCCGGACGTTCGACCGGACCAGGATCGCGCTCGCCGAGGAACTCGGTGTCGACCCGAGCGCCGAGCTGAGCGCGCTCCACCAGCAGATCCTGCGCGCCGACGCCGAATTGACGGAGGACGGCGCCCTCGTCCGGTACGGCGTCGGCGGGCTCCGGGCCGGGATGGACACCGGCGGGCGGCGCGAGGACGCGGACGCGCAGAAGGCGCTCTTCCCCCGTCCCGCTCAGCTGCCCGCGGACCTCCCCGCGTTCGGCGGCCGCGCCGCGGAACTGCGGACCGTCCTCGAAATCGGCCAGGACCACTCCTCGGCGGGGCCGCGGCTGATCGCGATCGACGGTATGCCCGGGGTCGGGAAGACCGCGCTGGCCGTCCACGCCGCGCACCGGCTCGCCCCGCTGTTCCCGGACGGGCAGCTGTTCGTGAACCTCGAAGGGTTCTCGCCCGCCGGAGATCCGGTCGACCCGGGGACCGCGCTCGAGGCGCTGCTGCGGTCGCTCGGCATCCAGGGTTCGGACATCCCCGCCGGGACCGAGCAGCGCGCGGCGCTGTTCCGCAGCTGCCTCGCCGGCAAACGCGTGCTCCTGGTGCTGGACAACGCCATCGGGGCGGCGCAGGTGAGCCCGCTGCTGCCCGGTGCGGCGAGCTGCTGCGTGCTGATCACCAGCCGCACCCGGCTCGTGGACCTCGACGGCGCCGAACTGCTCTCGCTGGAACCGTTCAGCCGGGCCGACGCGGTGGACCTGCTCGGCCGGATCGTCGGGCCGTCCCGGTTGAAGCGGGAGTCCCCGGACGCGGCCGACCAGGTCGCGAGCCTGTGCGGGGATCTCCCGCTCGCGCTGGCCGTCACGGCGAGCAGGCTGCGCGCGCGGGCGTCGTGGACGCTCGACTTCGTCGCCAGGCAGCTGCGCGACGAACGGAACCGGTTCGGCGAGCTCACCGCCGGCGAACGCGACGTCGCGGGCGCGTTCCGGGTGTCCTATCTGAACTTGACGGAGACCGAACGCCGGGTGTTCCGCCGGTTGAGCCACCATCCCGGTGCCGCGTTCGATCTCCACTCGACGGCGGCCCTGGCCGAAGTGGACCTCGCCGAGGCCCGGCGGCTCGCCGAACGCCTCGTCGACGTGAACCTCTTGCGCCAGCCGTCGATGGACCGCTACGAAATGCACGACCTCCTCCGCAGCTACGGTCGCGAGCTCCTGCTCGCCGAGGAGCCGGAGCACCAGCGCGAAGCGATGATGCGGCGGCTGTTCGACTACTACCGCAGCACCGTCGCGGCCGCGATGGACTTCATCGACCCGGATTCCGAGGAGGAGCCGGGCGGCCTGGAGGTCCCGAAGAGCGAGTTCGGACAGTCCTTCGCGGACTACGACCAGGCCGCGCACTGGATGGACGCGCAATGGCAGAACGTGCTGCCGGTGGCCGTCGCGATGAACAACCATCAGCAGTACTCGGATCTCGTGCCCTTCTGTTCGGCCGTGTGGCGCTACTTCGACAACCGCGGCTACTACCGGCAGGCCAGGGAGCTGGAGACCCTCGCCCTGTCCGCCGCGCGGGTCACCGGGAACGTGGTCCTCGAGTACCAGGCCCTGCACATGTACGCGCTGACCCTCTGGCGGCTCAACGAGTTCACCGAGGCGAACCGCCTGTTCAACGAGGTGTTCGAACTGGCCGCGACCACCGGCGACATCCGGATGCAGTGCCGGGCCAGGGGCAACTCGGGGGTCACCCACTGGCTCAAGGGCGAGCCGGACGAGGCGATCGAACACCTCGGCTGGGTCCGCGAGACCGCCCACGCCAACGGCAGCGTGCTCATCGAGGCCCGCGCCAGGCACCGGATCGGGCTGATCCACACCGAGAGCAGGCGGTATCCCGAAGCCGCCGAGGAACTCGACCAGGCGCTGCGGCTGGCGCGGGAGAACGAATCACCCGATCTCGAGGCGGAATGCTTTATCGCCCTCGGTATCAATTCGCGCGGACTCGGCGACGGCGCGCTCGCGGTCAGCCAGTTGAGGACCGCGGTGGAAGTGCTCGAATCGACCGGGAATCGCAGCATGCTGCCCATCGCCCACAAGGAGATGGCGTTCGCGTTCGACATTCTCGGTGATCGACTGAATGCGGACCGTCATCGCCGGTTCGCATTGCGCCTCTACACCGATCTCGGCATTTCGGAGTCGCCCGAGGTTCGTGAACTCAAACAGCGCCTGAACGATTACTCGGCGTAATTAGCCGTTCTGCTCCGGTACTCTGTTGGCGTAGGTATATTCGCTTGACCGGAGTAACCGTTCACGGAGAGGATCAACGGCATGCACGATGAGGACGACGAGGAGTTCTTGTACGAGCTCGAAGCGGAGTACAAGGCGCAGAGCACCTGGGGCGGGTTCGAGCCGCCGCCGCACGGCGGACCTCCTTTCCGCTCGCGACGCTGAATGACCTTACGTATTCGGAAAGTATTACTGGGGACTGGGGCACAAGACATTCGATGCTGGTCAGGGTTTCCTCATGCGGAACGCTCTATTGGTCCGATGGTGACGTCGTCTGGGACGATCACCTCGGACATCGCCAGCTGAAACTCGCCGAAGGAACCGAACGCGTCCTGCGATGGTTCAGTTCTTGGCGAGAACCGGAATCGGTCCGCGACGCGGATGAAAATCCCGAGATCGGGGAAAGACTCGTCCGTATCGCGCGAGCGATGATCCGGTACGAAGTACTGGTGGTCAAAGGTTCTCATCGGCAACGACGCGAAGAAGAGATCCTCCGCGATTGGGGCCCTTGGGGAACGTCCGCACGGGCGTTTCACTTCGGCACGCGTTCGTTGCGCGAGACCGAGTTCACCACCAGCGAAACGACGGCGAAAACCTTGCTGGAGAAGGCGAAGGTCAGCCCTCCGCCTTCTCCGGTGAGGCCTTCGGGCGAGCACCACACGATCGTGCTTCCCGAACCGTCACCGGAACCACTGAACACGATCGGGCTCGGCGAAGCACTGAGCCGGCGCAGAAGTGTCCGCGAGTTCGGTGAAGAACCCGTGCGGCTGTGCGATTTGAGCGCGCTTCTCACGGCGGCAAGGGCGACGAGGCCGGAAACGCATCCCGACATCCCCGCGACGGGGAACGTGTTCAAGACGAGCCCGTCGGGCGGGGCGCGGCATCCGACAGAGGTGTACGTCTACGCGAGGAACGTCGAGGGCCTGGCCCGGGGCGTCTACCACTACGACGGCTTCCGGCACGGCCTCACCCCGCTGGACGGCAAGATCGACGACGACCAGCTGATCGCGCTCGCCGGCGACCAGCACTGGACCGGGAACGCCGGCGCGCTGCTGATCTACACCAGCGTCATCGAGCGGAACCAATGGAAGTACCCGGTGAGCCGCACGTACCGCGTGCTGCTGATGGACGTCGGCCACCTCAGCCAAACCGTGTACCTGCTGGCGACCGCGCTCGGACTGAACGTCACGTTCACCGCCGCGCTCCGCGACGAACTGGTCGAGGACCTCCTCGGCTGCGATCCGGCGAACGAGCTGGTGCTCGGTATGTCGGTGGTCGGCAATCGGTTGTGACGGTGGTCCTCGATCAACCCGTCGCCGTATTTCGGCGACGAGGCCTGAACCGTGAGGTTCGTTCGAGCCGCCAGGCTCCTCGAGGCGGGGTTCGTGCAGCGAGGGAGGCGAGCTGCCGCAGCTCCTTGCCCCGCCTTCAGGGTCCGGGTCGGTATCGGGCCGGGTTCTCAGCTGATCGCTTGGCCGTTTTCCGGCAACCGGGTCACGGTGGCGCCGCACACGAGCCGGTGTCAGTCACCGATGCCACGTCACGGGCGGAAACGTAGGTCCCGCCCTGCGGCCGATAGCGATCGCAACGCACAACGCTGTCGTCGTTTTCCGGCGACGGCTCAGAACGGCGGTGGTTCGTCAGCGCGGGGTTCGTGCAACGACGGAGGTGAGCTGTCGTACCTCTGCCCAGTGGGTGTGGTGATCGGGCGACGCGGTGGCAGCCGGGCCAGCGAAAAGCTCGCGGGATTATCGTTTACTCCGAGAAACGACTACACAGCCCGGCAGCGACAGCATCCACGCCCCCTGACCCATCGCCACTTCCCGACAACACCGTCGTCGTTTTCCGGCGACAGCTCAGAACGGCGGTGGTTCGTCGGTGCGGGGTTCGTGCAGTGGCGGTGGTGAGCTGTCGTACCTCTGTCCGGTGGGTGTGGTGATGGTGAGGGTGCCGTCCGAGCTCAGTTGGTAGTTCCAGCCGGGTTCGTCTTTCAACCTGTGGTCGCGGCGGCACAGATCGATGAGTTCGGTGTCGGCGGTATGCCCACCGTGCTGCCAGGGCAGTGAGTGGTCCAGGTCGCAGGCTTGGGCCACACGGTGGCAGCCAGGTCTTCGGCACTCACGATCCCGCACCCGCACGAACTCGTCCAGCCCCGCCGTCGGCCGATACCGGTTCCGACCAAGATCCAGAACCTGCCCAGAAAGCGGGTCGGTGATGATCCGCCGCAACACCGTATTCGGCCCACTCGCGATATGCCGGGCCAACGACGCCGGAATATGCCCATGCCCGGCCAACTCCGCAGGATCATCGTTCAACCCCAGATAGGTGTTCAGATCCATATAGAGGAACACCTCAGACCGCTCACTCTTCCCGCCCTGACCGCCCAGCAGAAGGTCAAGAGCGACATCCGCCCGCAACTGATCCAGCGTGCGTGTCTCCCCACCGGCCCTCAACGCACGCGCCTCACGATCGATCCGCGTATACGCGGCAGCCACCTTCTCCACAGGCCCGTCCTCGACCTCGATCGACGCCACTCCGGTTTCGCCGTGTCGCACAGTCAACCGGCGCCCGCCACGATTCCGCTCGGCACGCCGAGCGGCACCGTCACGGTCGGCCATCATCGCCGCATGACCAGCCGCCTTCCGGATCTGCTCCGAGTTCCGGCCCGGCAACCGATCCTCCAACACCGCGTCCACCGCACGCGCGTCCTCGTCGGACAACCACGCCGTGGCCGCGGCGACCTTCATCGCCCCGAACCCGCCCACCTTCCCCTGATCCAGCAACCCCAGCGTGCGCGGCAACCGGGTCGTCAACGCCTCAGCCGTCGACACCAGCCCAGCAGCATGACCGTCCACAACAGACAGAGCCAACGCCACCTCCTGCACCACACTGGCGGCACCATCACGATGACGGCTCAACCGCCCCAACGCACGAAACCGAACCGCCTCCAACCGCGCGATCCCCTCCGACGCCGCCACCGCGACATCCACGGCATCGTCATCCCCCAACGAATCCAGTAAAGCATTGACCTCCCGAAAAGCATCCGACGACGTGATTTCCTTCAATAGCGCCACAGTGGCGTTGAGAGTGTCCACACCCAGAACGTACAACCGACCACCGACAGTTTCCGGCGACAAGCGGCTCAAACCACGCCCGATGCCAAGAACTGTGGCACAGCAACGTAATCAACCTGTTCCGCCAGCCAAACCTCCCCCTCCTCAACGGAAATCGCCCCCACCCGGACCGCGACCTCCGCCAGCCCGCGAGCAAACGGCTCCCCACCGAGAAACCCGACGACCGCCTCCACTGAGACGTCACGGAACCCGCATCCGGTGAGCAGCCGCCGAAACCCGCGCGCGATCCGGGGCGCGGCGATCACCGAAGCCCGGGCACGCACGATCTCCCGCGTCAGCGCCGGATAGGAGGAGTCGATCATCAGGCCTTCCCAATCGGGCCCGGACAAGACGATCCGTCCACCTGGGACCAGAACCCGCCGCGCCTCCGCGAGAGCGAGCTCCGGCTCCGCCAGTTCATGGAACACCTTGTCCGCCCGGTAGCCCGCGAACCCGCCCTCCACTGGCAGCGCGCAGGCGTCGCCGAGCAGGAAATCCCCCTCAGGCGACCGTCGACGCGCTTCGTCGATCATCTCGGCCGAGAGGTCGACGCCGACAGCGCGGAAACCCCGCGACGACAACTCCGAGACGGCGAGCCCAGCACCACAGCCGACGTCGATCACCGCGTCACCCGGTTCGAGCCGGAGCAGTTCGTAGGTCCGGGCCCGCAGTTCGGCGGCTCCCGGCAGGGCATCGGCGGCGTCGAGCCGCTGCAACATGGACATACCCCGGATCGTCCGACTTAATGACGACATGAAGTCAAGCACCTTGAGCGTCGGCGAGGTCGCGGAGCGCTTCGGCCTGGCGACGCACGTCCTGCGCCATTGGGAATCCGTGGGCCTGCTCAAGCCGGCGCGGACGGGCGATCGGCGGCGGTACGACGACAACGACCTCTACCGGATCGCGATCATCCTGCGCGCGAAGGAAGCGGGGCTGAGTCTCGGCGGCATCCGCGAGATGTTCCAGAAGCCCAGCGAGCGCGAAGCGATCCTCAAGCACCACAAGCAAGAACTCGAGCGACGTATCGCGACCGCGCAGGCCTCGCTGGCGATCATCGACTGTGCTCTCGGATGCGAGCACGACGACTTCACCCAGTGTGCGCATTTCCGGGAGGCGGTGGCACGGGCCGGTTGATCCCGGGCCCGTGCCACCGTCCCGCTCAGCCGAGCAGCGCGCGCATTTCGGTGATCTCGGCCTGCTGACCGTCGATCACCTTCTGCGCCAAGGCTTTCACCTCGGCGTTACTTCCCTGCTGCAGCGCGGTCTTCGCCATTTCGAGCGCGCCTTCGTGATGCTTGACCATCATCTCCAGCCACTGCTTGTCGAAGGCGGCGTCCTTGGCCTTGCCGAGTTTCGCGAGATCGTCCTCGGTCATCATGCCGGACGCCGAGCCGTGTCCGGAGTGCTCGCCCGACGGCGCCACTCCCCAGCCCTTCAACAATCCGTTCAGCTGCTGGATCTCCGGATCTTGTGCCTTCTGGATCCGGGCGGCGAGGTCGACGACCTTCGCGTTCCGGGTGCGGCCGTCGACGAGTTTCGCCATCGCGAGCGCCTGTTCGTGATGCGGGATCATCCCTTGCGCGAACGTGACGTCGGCCTGGTTGTGGCCGGCCTGCTGGGGGTCCGGCGCCTTCACGGTGGACATGTCGTGCCCGGTGGAAGCGGTGTCGGAGCTGGCGCATCCGGTGAGCACGGCGAAGGAGGCCAGGGCGGCGAGTGCCGCTCCGACCAGTTTCCTGCTGGTCATGGTTCTTCCTCGAATCGGTTTCGGGCAGGGCGGGACGAACCCGCCTGTCACACCCGCAACACGCAGAGGAGGGACAACTTCTCCGGTACCGGTCTCCAGCGGGGCGGATCACGGCCCGACGCCGAACCGCCCGCCCGCCGTGACTTCCACGTCGCCGCCGTCCGTCCATCGCGGACGAGCAGCCAGGTGACGATCAGCAGCACACCCGCGGCGAGCACCGCGAGGCACAGGTGCAGTCCACTGTGTCCACCGTCGTCGTGCGAAGGCGTGTCCGCGCAACAGGGATCCGCCATCGCGACGGCGGAGTGCCCCGCGTCGTGGCCGGACTCGGCGACGACGTGGTGCATGCCGACGAGCCCCAGCGCCACCACGCACAGCAGCAGCCACCGCAGGAGGGCCGGGCGCGAGGACTGGGTCACGGCTCCACCGTAGCCGGATTCAGCGCGCCGCCGGACGGTGGGGTTTCGCCGCCGAATGCAGTGCCGGGATGTCGCGATCGATGTGGTCGGCGTGGAACAACGCCTGCGCGAGCAGGCCACGGACGTGATCGTTGGCCGCCGAGTAATAGACGAACGTCCCCTCACGGCGGCCTTTCACCACGCCCGCGAGCCGCAGTTTCGCGAGGTGCTGGCTGACCGCCGTCGGCGCCGCGCCCGCCAGCTCCGCGAGACAGGCGACCGAGGACTCGCCCTGCAGGAGCGCCCAGAGGACCTTCACCCTCGTCGGATCCGCGAGCAGCCGGAACGTCTCCGCGGCCAGGTGGACCTGTTCCTCGGTGGGCATCTCGAAATCCGGAACCGACTCGTGCATACCAGGAGGATAGCCGCTATCCTTCTGGCTGCGTACCTGCATGACTGCGCAGGTATCAGAACAGTGAGGTGGAAGATGCCCGGGCATGGACACAGTCATGGCCACCAGCCTGCGAAGAGCCGTCTCCGGCACCTTCTGACCCCGCACAGCCACGACAGCGCAGACCGCGTCGACAGCGCGTTGGAGACCAGCAAACGCGGCGTCCGGACGCTGATCTGGTCGTTCGCCGCCCTGTTCGTCACCGCCGTCGTCCAGCTCGCGCTCGTGCTGATCACCGGATCGGTGGCCCTGCTCGGCGACACGATCCACAACTTCGCCGACGCGCTGACCGCGCTCCCGCTCGGCATCGCCTTCCTGCTCGGCCGCCGCGCCGCCACCCGCCGCTACACCTATGGGCTCGGCCGCGCCGAAGACCTGGCCGGTGTGCTCGTCGTGCTGCTCATCGCCGCTTCGGCCTTCCTCGCCGGGTACGAATCCGTGCAGCGGCTGCTCGATCCGCGGCCGGTCCAGCATCTGTGGGTGGTCGCGGCGGCGGGGGTCATCGGCTTCGCGGGCAACGAACTCGTGGCCCGGTACCGGATCACCGTCGGCCGCGAGATCGGCTCGGCCGCACTGGTCGCGGACGGCCTGCATGCCCGCACCGACGGGTTCACGTCGCTCGCCGTCGTGCTCGGCGCCGTCGGGGTGGGGCTGGGGTTCCCGATGGCCGACCCGATCATCGGTCTCGCCATCACCGTCGCGATCCTGTTCGTCCTGCGCGACGCGGCCAAGGAGGTCTTCCGCCGCCTGATGGACGCCGTCGACCCGGCCGACGTCGATCGTGCCGAACACGCGGCCGCCGAGGTCCCCGGCGTGCTCGGCACGCGGGACCTGCGGATGCGCTGGATCGGGCACAGTCTGCGCGCGGAGCTGGCGGTGTCGGTCGAGGCGGGGCTGACGGTCACCGAGGCGCACCGCCTTGCCCACCGCGTCGAGGCGCGGCTGCGTGAGGTCCTCCCTCGGCTCGCGGAGGCGGTCGTGCACACCGAACCGGTGAACGCCCATGAGATCGTCAGCGGGTGACGCCGTCCGACAACGACATCCGCGCCGTCCGAGCCCGCGCGCAACTGCTGACCGCTCCGGCCACGGACGTACTCACCGTCGCCGGTTCCGTCGCCGCCGTCCAGGCGCAGTCGACGCCCGCCGCGCGGCTCGCCTTCCGCGCCCGAAGCCGGGGCCTGACCGGGCAGGACGTCGACGCGTCCCGCGAGGTGACGCGCACCTGGCTGATGCGCAAGACGCTCCACATGGTCCCGACGGTGGATCTCCGCTGGCTGAACCGGCTGTTCGGGCCGCGAAACGTCCAAGCGGGTCAGGGACGCCGCCGACAGCTGGGACTCACCGGCGAGATCTGCGAGCGAGCGCTCGGCAAGCTCCAGGATCTCTTGCGCGGCAAGGCGCTCACCCGCCAAGAGATCCTCGGCGGTTTGGCCGCCGACGGCATAGCGCTCGACGCGAAGTCTCAAGCCCCCGCCCATCTCCTGGCCTACGCGGCCAATCGTGGACTGCTGTGCCGAGGCCACGACGCCGGGACGGAGCCGACGTACGTACTCCTCGACGAATGGGCCACCGAGGACCATGCCCCGGCGGAACCGCATACCGAACTCGCCCACCGGTACCTGACCGCGTACGGCATCGCGACCGTCGAGGACTTCGGCGCCTGGTCCGGGCTCCCGCTCGGCCTCTGCCGCAAGGCTTTCGCCGCGCTGGAGCTCGTGCCCGCCGGTGGCGGCTTCGCCCTTTCTCAGACCGAGCTGACCGCTCCCCCATGTCCACCGCGTCTGCTCGGCGCCTTCGACACGTACCTGCTGGGCTACCGCGACCGCGATCTGCTCCTCGACCCGGCCGAGGCGAAACGCGTCAACGCCGGCGGCGGGATGATCGCGCCGACCGTACTGGTCGATGGCCGGATCGCCGGAACCTGGCACACCAAGCGGACCGCGAAGCAGACGAAGGTCGTCGTGGAGCCCTTCGCCGTGCTTCCGCGATCCGCCGTCACCGGCCTGGAGTCCGAAGTGGACGATTACGGCCGTTTTCTCGGCGAGACGGCCGTCCTCGTCATTTGAGGGAGCGGAAGAACTCCCGCACGTCCGAGACCAGGATCTCGGGCTCTTCCAACGCCGCGAAATGCCCGCCGCGATCGACGTCGGTCCACCGCACGATCGTGTGGGCGTCCTCGGCATACCGCCGGATCCCGACGTCGTGGGCGAAGATCAGCGCCGCCGTCGGCACGCCTGAGTTCTTCTCGACGGCTCCCCAGGTTTCAGCCTGCGCGTAGCCGACGTACGCGGACGAAGCGGCGGTACCGGTCAGCCAGGTGAACATGACGTTGGTCAGCAGCCGGTCCCTGCCGATGATCTCCTCCGGCAGGGTCGGGCGCGGGTGCGTCCACTCGCGGAACTTGTCCATGATCCAGGCCAGCTGCGCGACCGGGGAGTCGACGAGCCCGTAGCCGAGGGTCTGCGGCCGCGTCGACTGGATCGCGATGTAGCCGAACTCCTCCTGCATGAAAGCGCCGATCCGCTTGACGCGGTCACGTTCGACGTCGGTGAGCGAAGCGAACTCCTCGTCCGGCAACGACATCGGGGGCATCGGGGTCAGCCCGCCGTTGACGTGCACGCCGATCACCTTGTCCGGCGCGGACCTGGCCACCTCCGGCGACACCGAGGCGCCGAGGTCACCACCCTGCACGCCGTAGCGTTCATAGCCGAGCCGTCGCATCAGTTCCGCCCACGCCCGGCCGATCCGCGGCATGGTCCACCCTGAATCCGAGACAGGGCCCGAAAAACCGAAGCCCGGAAGCGACGGGATCACGAGGTGGAACGCGTCCGCCGGGTCGCCGCCGTACGCTTTCGGGTCCGTGAGCGGACCGATGACGTCGAGGAACTCCACCACCGAACCCGGCCAGCCGTGCGTGAGGATCAGCGGCGTCGCATCGGCTTCCGGCGAGCGGACGTGCAGGAAGTGGATCCGTTGCCCGTCGATGACCGTGGTGAACTGCGGATGCCGGTTGATCTCGCGTTCTTCGGCGCGCCAGTCGTAGCCGTCGCGCCAGTATTCGGCGAGTCCGCGCAGCCACGCCACCGGCACTCCGGTGTCCCAGCCGTCGCCGGGGAGCGGGGCGGGCCAGCGCGTGCTGCCGAGCTTCGCGTGCAGCTCGTCCAACTGCTCCTGAGGGATGTCGATGCGGAAGGGGCGGATCTCGGTGTTTTCCATAAAGCCCACGTTACGAGGCATTGCGGACAGGTTCGGTCCTCGATAAGGGAGGCATTCCGGGTACGGGAAGATTCACTCGTGACGGACAAGTACTTGGCGTACGGCAGGCTCATCCGCGACGGGAAGATCCTGTTCATCCGGCGGCAGCCGTCGTCGTTCCTGGGCGGCCGCTGGGAATTGCCGGGCGGGACCGTCGAGCCCGGCGAGCGACCGGCCGAGACCGTGGTCCGCGAGTTCGCCGAGGAGACCGGGCTGACCGTCCACGTCACCGGCGAACGCGGCACCCACAGCTGGGACGACGTCGCCGGCAGGCCGATGCGGATCCACGCCGCGGTGTACACGCTCGCCGAGAAGGATCCGGGCGAGGTCGTGCTCGACCCCGAGGAACACGACGCCTTCGTCTGGTGCGCCCGGGACGAGGCCGCGGGGCTCGATCTCGCGGAGCACTTCAGGCGAGCACTGGAGGACTGACTTCCAGACCGGGCTTCGGCCTGGTCCGCTCCGCCCAGCGGACGGCGGGCGCGGTGAGCGTCCCCGCCAGCAGGAACAACCCGCCCAGCACGACCCAGCCGACCGTCCCGCCGACCAGGATCAGCCCGGTCAGCAGTACCGGGCCGAGCATCCGGGCGATGGCCGTCCCCGCACCGAAAAGCCCTTGGTACTGCCCCTGTTTGCCGTCGGGCGCGAGACCGAAACCGATCTCCCAGGAACCCGCCGCCTGCGCCATCTCCCCCACCACCTGCAGCGCGGCCCCCGCGAGCAGGACCAGCGCCGCCGCCCACGCGGAATCGCCCATGGCGGAGAACGAGAAGATCAGGCAGGAGACGAAAAGCAGCAGCCCCGCGTACCGGACGTAGCGGGAGGCGCCGCGCAGGCCGGTCACGCCGCGCGCCACCCGTACCTGGAACACCACCACACTCGCCGTGTTGAGCACCAGCATCGCCGAGACCAGCCAGCTCGGCGCCGCGGTCCGGGTCGAGATCCACAGCGGGAGGACCAGGCTGAACAGCGGCATGTAAAGCAACATGATCATGTTGAGCAGCGCCAGAAGCGCGTACGGGCGATCGCGGAGGACGGCCACGGACGGCTCGCCCGCCCGCATGGGCACCGGAGCGACCGAAGGCACTTTGCGGAGCATGAGAGCCGCGGCGACGAAGGCCAGCGCGTCGACGACGAATACCGTCAGGAACGCCTCTCGTGTCCCGATCGCCAGCGCGATCCCGCCGAACGCCGCGCCGATCGCGATCCCCGCGTTGGACATCGCCTGCAACCGGGCGCGGAACGTGGTGCGCTCGGCGGGGCCGATCAGCCCGGCGAGCAGCGCCTGTCGTGCCGCGCCGAGACCGCATTGGAAACAGGCGTAGACACAGGCCGCGATCACGAACGCGTAGACCGAGCCCACGAAGAGGAACGCCGTGACCGACGCGGCCGTGCCCAGCGCGAGCAGGACGGCCGTGCCCTTCGGCCCGCGGCGGTCGGCCAGCTGCCCCAGCGCGACGCCGGCCACCGAGCCGACCGCCCAGCCCACGGTGAGGCCGAGTCCCACCTGCGCGGGCGAAAGCCCGACGATCAGCGTGAAGTACAAGGCCGAGCTGACGTAGTAGGCGCCGTCGCCGACGGAGCTGATCAGCTGGGCCGAGGTCAGTCGCTTCATACGCTCAAACTAAGCACCGGATTGGCCACATCCCAGCGCCAATATCCGTCAATCCGGTTGGGCCAATATAGGCTCGGCGCGTGCCGTTCCACATCAGCCTCGACGGGCACACCAACCTGGCCGCGCGGATCTACCGCCAGCTCCGCGACGGCATCCTCGACGGACGCCTGCGCGCGGGGGAACGCCTGCCGCCGACCAGGGAACTGGCCCGCGAGCTCGACGTCTCGCGCAACACCGTCGCGGTCGCCTACGAACGGCTGACCGCCGAAGGCTTCCTCGACAGCCACGTCGGACGCGGGACCTTCGTCAGCCCCGGTTTCGTGGCGCGTGCGAAGCGCGCCGCGCCCGCGGGCACCGGGGTGCGGCCCGTCGTGCGGTGGAGTTCGCCGCCGGGCCCCCTCGGTGAAGACCGGCCCGAGTTCGACTTCCGGGTCGGCGCCCCGGATCCGGCCCTGTTCCCGTTGCGGACCTGGCGACGGCTGGTCAGCCAGGCACTCCGGCCGTCACTGCTGCCGCCATCGGGGTACGCCGACCCCGCCGGGCTCGAAGCACTGCGGGTGGCGATCGCCCGGCATATCGGCGCCGCCCGATCCGTGCGAACCGGCGCCGAGGACGTCCTGGTCACCCAAGGCGCGCAACAGGCCCTCGACCTGATCGGCCGGGTCCTGATCGAACCAGGCACGCGTGTCGCCGTCGAAGACCCCGGTTATCCCCCGGCCGAGCGGCTTTTCACCGCACACGGCGCCCGGATCGCGAAAGTGCCGGTAGACGCCGAAGGCCTCGACGTCACCGCCCTGGCGAAGGGCACCCGTTTGATCTACACGACGCCCTCGCACCAGTTCCCGCTCGGCACGCCGATGTCACTCGCCAGGAGGACGGCGTTGCTGGCGTGGGCGGAGCGGAACGACGCGGTGATCATCGAGGACGACTACGACAGCGAGTACCGCTTCTCGGATCGGCCGCTCGAACCGCTCCAGAGCCTGGACCACGACGGGCGGGTGCTCTACGTCGGATCCTTCTCGAAGACCCTGCTTCCCTTGCTGCGTCTGGGTTTCCTCGTCGCGCCCGCCTCGCTGCGCCCGGCGTTGCGGCAGGCGAAGCAGCTCATGGACTGGCACGGCGACCTCGTCACGCAATCGGCGTTGGCGAGTTTCATCGACGAGGGGCTGCTCGCCCGCCACGTGCGCAAGGCCACCCGGGAGTATTCGGCGCGGCGGGACCGGATCCTGGCCTTCGTGCGCGACGAGCTGCGAGACTCGCTGGAGATCGTTCCTTCCAGCGCCGGGCTCCATCTGTGCGCGCCGGTCTCTCCACACGCGACGGTCACTGTGGACGGTGCGGTCGCCGAAGCGGCTCGGGCCGGGGTGGCCGTCGAAAGCCTGGCCAAGTACGGAGGTACGCGCGCCGGCGTGGTGATCGGCTACGGGCTGGTCGGTTCCGGCCGCATCGACGAGGGGCTCGCCCGGCTCGGGGAGTGCTTTTCCGGTGCCGGAATGCCCTGAACGGCCCTGTCATGACATCCGATCGCCACGGGACGCCGAAAACTGTCGTACCCCGGTGGTCTCCTCTTCCCAGGCGACAGCGGACCCGTCCGGGGCCGCGCGCGGAAGCAAGAGGAGGAAAGTCCCATGGCCGGAGAAACGGTGCTCACGGTGATCGGCAACCTGACGACCGACCCGGAGCTGAAGTTCACCCCGTCGGGAGCCGCGGTCGCGAACTTCACGGTCGCGTCGACACCGCGCGTCCTGGACCGCGCGAGCGGGGAATGGCGCGACGGAGACCCGCTGTTCCTGCGGTGCGCGTTGTGGAAGCAGGCCGCGGAGAACCTGGCCGAATCGCTCACCAGGGGCACCAGGGTGATCGTGCAGGGCAGGCTGAAACAGCGATCGTTCGAAACCAAGGAGGGCGAGAAACGCACGGTGGTGGAACTCGACGTCGACGAGATCGGCCCGTCGCTGCGGTACGCCACGGCGAAGGTGAACAAGGCGGGCCGGAGCTCGGCGGGCACGCCGTCGGACGGCGCGTGGGAACGAACGCCGGTGGCCGCCGGAAATCCGGAGCCGCCCTTCTGACGGGAGCACCGCGGCGAAGGGGCGCACCATGCCCGCGACCAGGGTTACAGTGGCGGAATGACCACCGAAACCCTGGAAAACGTCGAAGGCCGCGACATCGGCTCCGGAGTCTCGATCATCCGCGAACGGACCGCCGTCGACGGTTCCGGGCCGAGGCTGCACCAGCACCCGTATCGCGAAACCTTCGTCATCGTCCGCGGCCGGGCCAGGTTCACCATCGGCGACTCCGAACGCGAAGGCGGGGCGGGCGACGTCCTGGTCGTGCCCGCGCGGACCCCGCACAAGTTCGCCGTGATCGGCCCGGAGGTCTACGAAGCCGTCCACATCCACGAAAGCGACCATTTCATCACCGAATGGCTCGAGTAATTCTGTCGGACGCCAGAAACCCCTTCCCGGGCTAGAATCCGACGACGTGCTCGTGGCCGGGCGGGCACCCGAGGCGACGGGAACCGCGAACCGTGACCGACGTGGCGGACCGCAGCGGCGACAAGACCCGCCAGGTGGACAGATTCGACCAACGGCGCGCGCAGCTGGCGATGTCGGCACTGGTCACGTTGTCCGAACTGGGCTACGCGCGCACGAGCCTGCGGGAGATCGCGCAGAACTCCGAGTTCTCCCACGGGGTACTGCACTACTACTTCCGGAACAAGGCCGAGCTGATCACGTATTGCGTCAAGCAGTACAAGGCCGAATGCGTCACCCGGTACGACCGGATAGTCGAGACCGCGGAAACGGCAGAAGCCTTGAAGACGGCCTTCGGTGCCGCGACGGCCGCCACGCTGCGTGAAAACGCCCGGCTGCACCGGCTTTGGTACGACCTGCGCAACCAGAGCCTGTTCGAGAAGCTGTTCCAGGCCGATGTGCTCGCCATCGACGAAACACTCGAACTGATGATCTGGCGGGTCGTGTCCCGGTACGCGGAACTGCTGGGCAAGCCCACGGATTTCGCGCCATCGACGACGTACGCGCTCTTCGACGGCCTGTTCCAGCAAGGCCTGCTGAAACACCTCGCCGGCCGGGAGGACGCGGCGAGGTGCCTTCAGGAGTCGGTCGAGCAGGTGCTGGCGCGGCTCTTCACCACTTGATGGTCGGGTACCAGATGACGCCCGTCCGGCCGAGCACCCGCAGATCCCAGTACAGCAGCGTGAACGTGCCGGCGACCAGCAACGCGGCACCGGTCACCACGGCGATCCTGGTGGGCTTCGCGAGCATCCATCGCTGCGGCCGTCCGCCCGTGCCGTGGGTGAGCAACAGGAACAACAGCGCCATCACCAGGATGTTGCCGACCGATTGGAGGGCGAACGCGGCCGCGCCATAGAAGACGTTGTGGCTTTCGGCCGCGCTGCGGAACATCATCCGGAACAGCGGGAACGGCCTGCCGATCAGGAATCCGCCGATGAGCGCGCCCATCAGCACCAGCGGCGCGGGCGGGAACCGGCGGGTGAGGCCGGCGATCGGGTTGCGGACGACGCCGACGGAAGCCAGGCCCAGGACGATGAACACGATCCCGATCACGCCGTAGACGATCATCGACTGGATGTTCCGCGGCGTGAGCCCGCCCGGCGAGGAAACGGTCGAGAACTGCGGCATCCGGGTGCCCACGAGCGCGACGACGACGCCGTACACCACGGAAACCGTCAGCATCCCCGCCGCGATCCAGCCCAGGGGCTTCAAGGTGTCGCTGAACTTCGGCCGTCCGGTGGCTCCTCCGCCGACAAGCGGGGCGACGGCACCGAAGGCGGCGATGTTGCACGCGGTGAACGTTCCGGCGAGGCCCGAGACGAACGCGAAGAACGTTCCGGCCAGCACTCCGCCGATCGGGGTCGCCTTGGCGTCGTGCCCCAGGAGGGTGTTGGCGACGCTGTCGCCGATCACACTGTCCACAAAGGGCGCCGACCAGATCACCGTCAGCGCGAAGCCGGCGAGCACGGACCAGAGGACCACGCGCCATCTGTGTTCCGGATACGGCCCGGAGCCGAGGAAATGCGCTGGCGGGGAAACAGGAGCGCGTTCGGTCACGGACATTCGTACCTCCAGCGGCTGTTGGCTTCCCCCGCTGTTCATCGTTGTTCCGCCATCGGGGGCGCGCCACCTCCAAAGTGCCGATCTACCGTTGGTCCGACCGGCTCCGGGCAATCCGTTCGGCGAGTGGAGTGTCACCGGGTCTCGTGGGATCATCGTCGGACACGTACGGCCACTGAACCTGCGGAGGGCGATGGACTTCGACGAGGTCGCGGACGAGCTCTACGCCGGCGATCCGGCCGAGTTCGTAGCGGTGCGCAACCAGCGGGCGAAAGAGGCCAAGGCGGCGGGTGACGCGGCCTTGGCCGAGCGGATCCGCGCCCTGCGGAAGCCGACGCTCGCGGCCACGATCCTCAACCGCCGCGCCGGGTCCCCCGAGCTGGCGGAGCTGGCCAAGCTCGGCGACGAGCTCCGCAAGGCGCATTCGGCGCTCGCCGGTGAAGATCTGCGCAAACTCGCCCGGCGGCGCCAGGAGCTGGTGAACCGGATCCTGCGGGACGAACGGTCGATGAGCGAAGCCGTCAGCCGCGAAGTCGAAGCCACCCTCGAAGCCGTCGTGGCCGATCCCGAAGTGGCGGCGCTCGCCCTGGCCGGACGGCTGAGCAGCGGCGCGGACAGCTCCGGCGACCAATGGCTGACCAGTGGGTTCATCCCGCAACCGAAACGGAAATCCGCGCCGGAGCGCGCAAAGCCCGCCACGGTGTCGCATTTGGACGATCGGCGGAAGGCGAAGCGCGCGGCCGCCGAGAAAGCCGAACAGGAGCGGATCGACAAGGCCCGCGAAGAAGCCGAACGCGAACAGAAGCGGGTGGCGGAGTTCAACCGGCTCCGGCGCGAGGCGGCCGATCTCGCGAAGGCCCTCAAACAGGCCGAGATCGACCTTTCCCGCGCCGAACGCCGGGCCGAAAAGTCCACGGAGAAGGCGAACGACCTCCGGCGACGGCTCGCCGACGCCGAACTCGAGGAAGAGACGGCGAACGGTGAGACCGCGGCCGCGCAGACCGTCTTGGACGATCTGCGCGCCGAGGCCGGACGTATCGACGAAGCCCTCGAACAGTTCTAAGCCGGCTGACGTTCACGAAGCCGTGTGGCGGTCACCCGGCGTCCGTACGGCGTCTTGCCGCCCGGCTTGTACACCGACAGCACGGTCATGGTCACGTACATCGTCGTGGACACGATGATCGGATAGAACCCGTCCACGCGGCGTCCCATTTCCACGAACGCGCCGTCCACAGTGGACTCGGCCGCGGCGGCGAGCTCCCTCATCCCCGGCAGCAGGGAGAACAGGGTCAGCCCGGCGGCGATCAGGGTCAGCACGAGTTTGATCGCGACCCATTTGTACCGGATCAGTCCCCATTTCGTGCCGACGCTGAGCACGATCCCGCTGACCAGCGCGGTCATGCTCACCGGCAACAGCAGGTAGCCGCCGATCTGCTCCATCATGAGGATGGCGGCGTGCTGACGCCGCGCGTCGTCGGTGAACACGGAGGTGAAGGTCAGGACCGCGTTCACCATGGTGATCCCGAGCCAGCCGAGTGAAGAAACGACATGGACGACGAGGACGAGTTTCCGCCACCGCGGGGTGAGCGTCATCGGCGGTCGCCGCACTGTGGGAGTACTCATGCGACCAGTGTTTCGGCGGGCGGCGCTCCCGTCGTCCGTCGTGGAGCGGCACCTCGGCTACGTATCGCGGAGTACGAGCCCTCGGACGTACGCCGCCTGCCCGGCGTGCTGGAGATCGTCGGACAACACGCTGACCAGGCGAACCCCGAGGCTGACGGGCGGGTCCCACGCCTCGTCGACGATACGGTCGAGGTCGGCCTCGCCGAGTCCGGCGACCCAAGCCACCGTCGCCTCGTGCACCGCGTCGTAGTACCCGGTCAGCAGGTCGGCGGAGCCGACACGGACCGCCTCGACGTCCTCGGGGCGATGCCCGTAGCCGATGTCCGACACCGGGAAGGGCAGCCCGAAGCGGCCGGCCCAGTCCTGTGCGGTCCAGAGCTGCTCGGTGCCCATCAGACCGGCGACGTGATCGTCCTGCACCCGGGCCAGATGCCAGACCAGCCACGCGATCGTGTTCGCGCCCGGTGCCGGGCTCGCGATCAGCTGGTCGGCGTTCAGGCCCTCGACGGCGTCGTGCACGACCTCCCGGACGCGGCCGAACCCGTCGGCCACCACTTCGGCCAGTTTCATCGATTCCCCTTCCGGCGTCTCCGGCCCACGATGCCACCGCGAGGTGACCCCGGCCTTGCAACCTTGACTTATATAAGCCCAGGCCGTGATAGTTGCCGGATGCACGCGTTCGACGTCCTCGGTGATCCGGTGCGCCGCCGGATCCTGGAACTGCTGGCGGGCGGGGAACAGAGTTCCGGCGACGTGACCACGGTGGTCCGCGCCGAATTCGGGATCTCGCAGCCCGCGGTGTCCCAGCATCTGCGGGTCCTGCGCGAAAACGGCTTCACCACGGTCCGCGCCGAGGGCGCGCGGCGGCTGTACTCGGTCGATCCGGGTCCGCTCAAGGAGATCGACGGCTGGCTGGAGCAGTACCGGCGGTTCTGGACCGGTCCGCTCGACGCGCTCGCCACCGAGATCGCCCGCGGCCGTCGCGAACGCCGGAAGGCGGCCGAGGACTAGGCGCGCGGGGACTGTCGGACCCCGCCCCTAGAATCGTCCGGGTGGCAGCCCCCGACATCGGTACTTCGGAAGTCTCGGAAGTCTCGGAAGCTCTGGAAACGCTGAACCGCGTCTTCGGCTACGACGACTTCCGCGGCGACCAGCACGCCATCGTCGAACACGTCATCGCAGGCGGTGACGCGCTCGTCCTCATGCCCACCGGCGGCGGGAAGTCGCTGTGCTACCAGATCCCCGCGCTGGTCCGGCCGGGCGTCGGCGTGGTGATCTCGCCGCTGATCGCGTTGATGCAGGACCAGGTCGACGCGTTGCGCAACCTCGGCGTGCGCGCGGGGTTCCTGAACTCGACGCAGGATTACGCCGAGCGGAACCGGGTCGAGGCCGCGTTCCTCTCCGGCGAGCTGGACCTGCTGTACCTGGCACCGGAGCGGCTTTCGGTCGAATCGACGGTGCGCCTGCTCGACCGCGGCAAGATCTCGCTGTTCGCGATCGACGAGGCGCACTGCGTCTCCCAGTGGGGTCACGATTTCCGGCCCGATTACCTGATGCTGTCCGCGGTGCACGAGCGCTGGCCGGACGTGCCGAGGATCGCGCTCACCGCCACTGCCACCAAGGCGACGCACGCCGAAATCGCGTCCCGGCTCAACCTGGAGGACGCGCGGCATTTCGTCGCGAGCTTCGACCGGCCGAACATCCAGTACCGGATCGTCGGCAAGAACTCGCCGCAGCGGCAGCTTCTGGAGCTGCTGCGCACCGAGCACAAGGGCGACGCGGGGATCGTCTACTGCCTGTCGCGGAACTCGGTCGAGAAGACCGCGGACTTCCTGGTGGAGAACGGGATCCCGGCGGTGCCCTATCACGCCGGGCTCGACGCGCGAACCCGCGCGAAGCACCAGTCGCGGTTCCTGCGCGAGGACGGACTGATCGTCGTCGCGACGATCGCGTTCGGCATGGGCATCGACAAGCCCGACGTACGGTTCGTCGCGCACCTGGACCTGCCGAAGTCCGTCGAGGGTTACTACCAGGAGACCGGGCGCGCGGGCCGCGACGGGCTGCCGTCGACGGCGTGGCTGGCGTACGGGCTCCAGGACGTCGTGCAGCAGCGCAAGATGATCGACACCTCGGAGGGATCCGACGCGCACAAGCGGCAGCTGAGCGCCCATCTCAACGCGATGCTGGCGCTGTGCGAGACCGTCGAATGCCGCCGTGTGCAGGTGCTGAGCTACTTCGGGCAGCGGAGCGAGCCCTGCGGCAACTGCGACACCTGCCTGGCACCGCCGGAGACGTGGGACGGCACGATCCCGGCGCAGAAGCTCCTTTCGACCATCGTCCGGCTGCAGAACGAGCGGCGGCAGAAGTTCGGCGCCGGGCAGATCATCGACATCCTGCTCGGCAAGTCGACCCCGAAGGTGACCCAGCATCGGCACGACTCGTTGAAGGTCTTCGGGATCGGCACGGAGCTGAAGGAGCCCGAGTGGCGGGCCGTCGTGCGGCAGCTCCTGGCGCAGGGGCTCGCGGCGGTCGAGGGCGACTACGGCTCACTGGTGCTGACCGAGGGCAGCGCGGAGGTGCTGAACGGGACGCGAAAGGTCCAGCTGCGGCGCGAGCCGGAGCGGGCGGCGAAGGCCGCGGCCCGCTCCAGCGCGAAGAAGGCCGCGGCCGCCGACATGCCAGCCGAGGCGGCGCCGGTGTTCGAGCTGCTGCGGTCGTGGCGGGCCGCGGCGGCGAAGGAGCAGGGTGTGCCCGCGTACGTGATCTTCCACGACGCCACCCTGCGCCAGATCGCCACCAAACGGCCGTCCACGCTGCAGGAACTGGGCACCGTCAGCGGCGTCGGCGAGAACAAGCTCGCGAAGTACGGCGAGCAGATCCTCGAGACGCTCGCCGGGGCTTAGTGCTCGTAGGGCCGGCGCGGCGGCCGCCCGGTCATCCCGTCGACCTTGCGCACCGCGCCGTTGATCTGGCTGTGGTACTTGCCCTTGGTCTTGTGGTCGACGAAGGTCGCGGCCTTGTTCACGACCTTCGAGACCTTCTCGGGGTTCTTCCGCACGTAGGCGCGCACGGCCCCGGCGGTGCCGGCCAGGGCGGTCAACTTCCGCAGTAGAGGCACTGTGGTCCCTTTCCTCGGGGTCGTCTGGTTGTCCTGCTCAACGACCGGTGACCGCCCCAGGGTTCCCCGCGGCGAGCCGAATCACTCATTCCGCTGGAAAACGGGGCGCGCGCCGAGGGCCACGGCCACTAAATTCGTGCTCATGCGGGATCTTTCGCTGCTGCCCAAGGCCCATCTGCACGTCCACCTCGAGAGCACCATCCGGCCGGACACGCTCCGTGACATCGGCGAGGCGAACGGCATCGTCGTACCCGCGGAGCAGCCCGTCTTCGACGGATTCCGCGCGTTCGGTGACTACAACGGGCTGCTGCGGTCCTGCCTGCGCAGACCGGAGGACTTCGAACGGGTGGCGCGTGAGTTCTGCGAGGACCAGGTCGCGGACGGCGTCCGCTACGCCGAGGTCACCTTCACCGCGGCTTCGCACGGCGAACGGCTTGGCGAGCCGGACATGCCGCTGGCATCCGTCCTCAAAGGACTGTCGGCGGGTGCCGCCGAGTACGGGCTCCACTGGCGGGTGATCCTGGACCATTCGCGCCGTCGTCCGGTCGAACGCGCCCGGCTCACTCTCGACCTCGCTCGCCGGTACGCCCCGGACGGGGTGTTCGCGATCGGTCTCGCCGGGGAGGAGAAGTACCCGCTCGCGCCGTTCGCCGGGATCTGCGACGAGGCCGAGGAGGCGGGGCTGCACCTGATCCACCACGCCGGGGAGGACGCCGGCCCGGCCAGCATCCGCGAGGCGCTGGAAGTCGGGCACAGCGAACGGATCGGCCACGGCATCCGGATCCTGGAGGACGTCGCGCTCGTCGCCGAAGTGCGGGAACGCGGTATAGCGCTCGAGGTCTGCCCCTCGTCGAACGTGACGCTCGGTCTCGTGCCGTCCTTCGAGGAGCACCCGCTCCCCCGGCTGGTCGACGCCGGGCTCGTGGTCACCCTCAGCACCGACGTCCCTTCGATCACCGGGACGACGCTGACCGACGAGTTCCTCCGCACCCGGGAGGCGTTCGCCTACCACGATCACGCGCTCGCCGGGCTCGCCCGCGCGTCCGTCGACGCGTCCTTCGCTCCCGCCGAAATCAAGCGTTCCCTCCACGCCGAGATCGACGCCTGGCTCGCCTGACGCCGCGGACCTGGACACCCGCGGCGTCGATGAAGGCGTCGAGGGCCTGCTGACACCGCTCTTCGTGCCCCGCCAGTTCGGCGTGGTCCGCCGCATCCCGGATCGCACCACAGTGTTCGAACGCGACATCGGCGAGCGCCACCAGCTCCGGATCGCCGGTGAGCAGCGCCACCCGGAAGCGGGCGTGGTCCGCCGCGGCGCCGAGAACGTCGGATTCGGTGAACGCGGCGCGCAGATCCTCGTCGTCGGCGGCGGCACGCCGTCGGAGAAGCCACAGGCTGACGGCACCACGGCGGAGCCCGGTGATCGCGCCCGCGAAGTCGACACAGGCTTCCGTCCGGTCCTGGCGGAGTCGTTCGTCTCGGGTGAATCGCTCGGTGCGAGCGGTGTTGAGCCGCTGGAACAAGAAGGTCGACGTCGAGCCGAGCAGGGTCCCGGCCACGGCGATGAGGCTGGTGAGCCACGCGTTCATCCGGCGGAGTCTGCCATGCCGGGGAACGCCTCGTGCCCGGACAGCGGGCACGAGGCGTCCGGGGTCAGCCGGTCGGGAAGTCGTCCGGGGTGCGGATGCGGTCCCGCACCCAGACCCCGGCGGGCTTCAGCATCGAAGTGCCGGTGAAGGAGTTCCCGGCGCAGGTTCCGGTCTTGAACACGGCACCGGAGCGGAAGTCGTCGGAGAAGTTCCAGTTCGTCCAGCCGATCTTCTTGGCGGCCAGCAGATCCAGGTACTTCTGCGAGTAGGTGAAGTCGTTCCCGCCGTCACCCGTGTAGGTCTGGGTGCCGAATTCCGTGACGAACACCGGGAGCTTGTCGGCCGTCCGCGCCAGCGCGTCGTAGTGCTCGTCCTGGTGCGACGCGGCGTAGAAGTGGAACGTGTACATGATGTTGGTGGCGTTGACGGGGTCGTTCAGGATGTCGGTCTCGTCGCGCTGATCGGAGACGCCGAAGGTCGACCAGCCGTGCGTGCCGAGGAAGACGACGCTGTCCGGGTCCTGGGCCCGGATCACCGGGATGACCTCTTCGGCGTACCGCTTGACGTCCGCCCAGCTGACGCCGTTCGGTTCGTTCGCGACGTCGTAGATGATGTTGACCTTGTCCTTGTGCCGCTGGGCGATCTCGGTGAAGAAGGTCTTCGCGAGGTCGGTGTTCACGTTCGGGTCGCCCGGGTCGAGCTGGTGCCAGTCGACGAGGACGTACATCCCACGTTTCGTCGCCTCTTCGATGTAGTTGTGCATCATGTCGGTGAATTTGCGCGGGTTGCTCTCGTAACCGTCGTCCTGGATGTACATGGCGACACGCAGGATGTCGGCCTTCCAGTCGTTGGCGAGCGCGTCCAGCGAGGCGGTTTTCACGCATTGGCTGTACCACTGGATCCCGTGCGTGCTCATGCCCCGCAGCTGGATGGGCTTGCCGTACTGGTTGCACAGTTTGACGCCGCACACGTGGAGCTTCCCGTTGATGGACACCGGTGTCCCGGTACCCGATCCGCCGCCGACTTCGACCGACAGCGAGTCCGCGTTGGGGCCGCCGTTCGACGTGACGGCGGTGGTGCGGATCTTGTTGCTGCCCGCGGCCAGGTTGACCGTGGTGGTCACGGTGCGCCAGGTCGTCCACGCGCCGGTGCCGGGGAATCCGAGGTCGTCGACGGCGATGGAGCCGTTGACGGTGATGTCGAGCGGGCGGTTGGCGGTGGTGCCGTTGGCGTAGCGGAAGGTCAGCGTGTGCTGTCCCGCCTGCGCCGCGTTGACGGTGTACTCGACGTGACTACCGGTGACGTTGTCGTAGTTGACGAAGCCGGATCCGGTGAAACCGGTGTGATTCGATTCGACCGCGCCGCGCGAGATCGTCGCGTCCTCGGACTCGTATCGGACGGGAGCCGCGGAAACGGCCTGGGCGGAGATCGGGACCGAGGCGGCCGCGAGCACCGTGACCAGCGCCGCCCGCCATCTTGGGCGTACCACTTTGTGCCTCCTTCAGAAGCGTCGTTGCGTTCCGTGGAGCAGGGGCGCGGCGAGCCCTTGTTAAGAAACCTTCCTAACGCGGACTAGTCTCGCCATCCGGATGAAGCGCTGTCAACAGGGCAAACGGGGCGATCGCACCCCGCGTTCAGTCCTCTACTTGCGGTAGTTGCACGCGCAAGGACCGCATTCAGAGGACGAAATGCGGGGGGTGGGCCGGGTCACCCGGACGGCGGGCCACACAAGTTCTCCACATTCGTCACGTACCGTGGAACCGGTGACCGCTTCGTCCCCTTCGACACTGGATCTCATGGACCAGTGGCAACCGCCGCCCAGGAAACGTGGCCCGCGTGGCTGCGTGATGCTCGCGCTCCTGGTCGTCGGCGCCTTGGTCGCCGGTGCCGTCTGGGTCGTGATCAGCCTCAACGACCGTGAGCCGGTGCCGGTCAAACCGCAATTCGAGGTCCCCGCGCTCAAGCCCGCCCCGCGTTCGGCCATCCCCGGCGACGCCGGACCGCTGCCCGCGGAGCCCGCGAAAGACGCCTGGATCGCGAAGGTGTCGGAGAACACGGACATCCCCTCACGCGCGCTGCGGGCGTACGTGAACGCCGCCGAGAAGACCGCGAAGACCACTCCACGGTGCGAAATCACCTGGGCGACCATCGCCGGGATCGGCCGGACCGAGTCACAGCACGCCCGGCACGACGGTTCCCGCGCCGGCGAGGACGGTGTCGTGACGCCGCCGATCATCGGCATCCCGCTGGACGGCTCCCCCGGGGTACTGGCGGTCGTCGACACCGACAAGGGCGCCCTCGACGGCGACCCGAAATGGGACCGCGCGGTCGGGCCGATGCAGTTCCTGCCCGCCACCTGGAAGCGGTACGGCCTCCGCGCGAGCGGCGACGGCGCCGCGCCGGACCCGCAGAACATCGACGACGCGGCGCTGACGACCGCGCGGTACATGTGCGCGCGGGGCGGCGACCTCGGCGACCCCGCCGGCTGGTGGAGCGCGGTGCTGACCTACAACAACTCCACCCAGTACGGGCAGGAAGTGTTCAGCAACGCCGACGCGTACGGGAAAGCGGCGCTAAAGCCTTAAGCAGGCAAGAGGCGCGTCACCAACCGGGTCAGCTGGTGCACGTTCCGGCATTCGTACATCTCGACGACCTCCGCGTAGGCGTGCGCCTCGGAGTCTCCGGTGGACCACAGCGCGGTCCGCTCGGGATTGAGCCAGTACGTATGCCTTGCCGCGGAAGCGATCCCGCGCACCGCCTCGAGGTTCGGGTCACCGCCGTTGGTCCTGGCGTCCCCGAGGATGAGCAGGGATGTCTTGGGCCCCACGGCATCCGAGTAGCGCTCGACGAACTCGCCGAGCGCGTGCCCGTAGTCGCTGTGCCCGTCCCAGCGGGTCAGTTCCGCGTCGGCGAGGATACGCGCGCCGAGGTCTTCGGGATCGGCGGCGCCGGTGTCGACGAGGTGGGTGATCTCGTCGCAGGCGTCGATGAACGCGAACACGCGCACCTTGCTGAACTGGTCACGTAGGGCCTGCACCAGCAGCATGGTGAAATTCGCGAAACCGGCCACCGACCCCGACATGTCGCACAGCAGCACGATTTCCGGCCTTCCCGGCCGGTGCCGCCGGTATGACGGTCGCATCGGGACGCCGCCGGTGGACAGCGAGCGCCGCAGCGTCCGCCGCAGGTCGATCTGCCCGCGCGCGTGCCTCCGTCGCCGGGCTGCCAGCCGGGTGGCGAGTTTGCGCGACAACGGCTGGACGACGCGGCGGAGTTCGGCGAGCTGTGCCCGGCTGGCGAGCAGGAAGTCGACGCGATCGGCGGCCGGCGGCACCGCGTGCCGCGAAACCCGTTCCCTGCCACGGACTTCCGCCACGCGCCGCCGTGCCTCGGTCCGCACGAGACCACGGAAGCCTTCGACGCGGCGGCGGACGTCGTCGCGGTCCAGCCGGTCGGTGAAATCGTCCACACCGCCCGCGCGGATCGCTTCGAGCACGCGGACGACGAGTGTCTGCGGCTGAAGCCGTTCCAGTGTCTGGTGCGCCGACCAGCCGCCGCTCCCCGCGGTGCCGCCGTACTCCCCCAGCATGTCGACGGCGAGCCCGGCCAGCTGCGTCAGCTCCGGCTGGTCGTTCGCCGCGAGCGCGGTGGCGAGGCGGTCGCGCAACGCGGCCAGATCGTCGACGGGGTCCTGCGCCGGCGCGCCGACGCCGAGCGGGAAGTAGATGTCGAAGGTCGCGTCGAACACGGCACGCTGGCCGCCGCGCCGGACCAGCGCCGCCGCGAGCCCTTCCCGCATCTGCTCGCGAGAGGCGAGACCCAGCACTTCGAGTGCCGCGGCGGCGTCGACCGTCTCGCTGGGCCCGGCCGGAATCCCGTGTTCCCGCAACGCTTCCACGAATTCGACGAGCCTGCCCGGCACGCCGCTCACGAGTCGAGGACCTTGCCGAGTTCCAGCCGCGCGTCCGCCTTCACGACGTCGTCCTGGTGTTTGAGGATGACGCCGAGGCTCGCGCGGACGACGTCCTCGCCGAGGCTGTCCGCGCCGAGCGCCAGCAGGGTCCGCGCCCAGTCGATGGTTTCGGCGACCGACGGCGCCTTCCGCAGTTCCATCGCCCGCAGCGCGGTGATCACCTTGACCACGGACGCGGCGAGCGCGTCGTCGACTCCCGGCACCTTGAGCCGCACGATGCGCTGCTCCAGCGCCGCGTCGGGGAAATCGATGTGCAGGAACAGGCACCGGCGGCGCAGCGCCTCGGAAAGCTCGCGCGTCGCGTTGGAGGTCAGCACGACGAACGGTTTGCGCCCAGCGGTGATGGTGCCGAGTTCCGGGACAGTGATCTGGAAGTCGCCGAGCACCTCAAGCAGCAGCCCCTCGATCTCGACGTCGGCCTTGTCGGTCTCGTCGATGAGCAGGACGGTCGGCTCGTCACCCTTGATCGCCGTCAGCAGGGGCCTGGCCAGCAGGAACTCTTCACCGAAGATGTCGTTGCGGGCTTCGTCCCAGGTCTCGTCCTTGCCGGCGGTGATCCGGAGAAGCTGCTTCGCGTGGTTCCACTCGTACAGCGCGCGGGACTCGTCGACGCCTTCGTAGCACTGCAACCGCACGAGCCGGGAGCCGCTCGCCTGCGCGACCGCCTTCGCCAGCTCGGTCTTGCCGACCCCCGCGGGGCCCTCGATCAGCAACGGCTTGCCGAGGGCGTCCGCGAGGAACACCGTGGTGGCGACGGCCGCGGAGGCCAGGTAGCCGGTGTCGGCGAGCTTCGCCGTCACGTCTTCGACGGAAGTGAAGTACCCGGTCCCAGCCACGCGGCCTCCCAGCTCGATCGCCTACCCGGCCGACTCTACGTCGCGGATCCGCTTCGGCAGGAGGAACCCGACCGCGAAGGTGAGCATCACCATCACCGCGACCACCCAGAACGTCCGCTGGGCCGCGTCGGTCGGATCGGCGGTCCCGGCGTCGAAGAACACCGTGCCCAGCAGCGCCAGCCCCAGCGCACCGCCGACCTGCTGGAGCGACGTCAGCGCGCCCGACGCCGAGCCTGCCTCCGACGGTTCCACCCCGGACAGCGCGATCTCGAAGTACGGCCCCATGATCAGCCCGGAACCGATCCCGACCACCAGCAACGCGGGCGCGATCTGCCACGGGCCGGTCTCCGGGCCGAGGAGCAGTAGCAACGCGACCACGCCGGCGGTCATGATGAGCGCGCCGGTGTGCAGCACCTTCCGGCCGTGTTCGCGCACCGCCTGCACCAGCCCCATCCCGACGATCATCCCCAGCGACATCGGCACCCCGGTCAGCCCGGCCTTGAGCGGCGAGAAACCGAGCCCGAGCTGCAGGTACAGCGTGAACACCAGGCCGAAGCCGGAGAACGCCGCGAAGTAGATCGTCCCGGTCGCCATCCCGGCGAGGAAGCTGCGCTTGCGGAACAGGCTCGGCTCGACCAGCGGGTCACCGCCGCGACGGCTCTTGCGCCTTTCGAACCACGCGAACACGCCGAACACCACGACCGCGGCGGCCATCATCGCGAACGTCCACAGCGGCCAGTCGTACTCGCGGCCCTGCACCAGCGGGAAGACGATCAGCAGCGCACCGGTAGTCGCGAGCAGCGCGCCGGGGATGTCGAGGGTGAGCGAGCCGCCGGGACGGGACTCGGGCAGGTACTTCAGCGCGGCGAGCACGGCCAGCGCGCCGATCGGGAGGTTGATCAGGAAGATCATCCGCCAGCCGGTGCCGAAGAGGTCGGCGTCGACCAGCCAGCCCGCGAGGATCGGGCCGCCGACCGCGGCGAGCCCCATCACCGGGCCGAACATACCGAACGCGGACTGCAATTCCTTGCCCGCGAACATCTCCTTCATCATGCCGAGGCCCTGCGGCACCATCGCGGCGCCGAAGAGACCCTGCACCACCCGCGCGGTGATGATCATCTCGGGGTTCACCGCGATCGCGCAGAGCAGCGAACCGGCGACGAAACCGATCGCGCCGATGAGGAACATGCGTTTGCGGCCGAAGATGTCGCCGAGCCGCCCGCCGGTGAGCAGGCCGGACACCATCGCGAGGGTGTAGGCCACGCCGAGCCACTGGATCATCGCCGTCCCGCCGCCGAGCGACTCACGCATGACCGGTCCGGCGATGCTCGTGACCGTCATGTCGAGCAGTTCCATCACCGATCCGGTCAGGATCACGAACAGCGCGGGCCAGCGCCAGCGGTAGGACTTCTCCACGTTTTCCGTGGTCACACCGCTCGGGGTGTCCAGTGTCATCGTCATGGGAACAACGCTAAAGTCAATTCCGGCCACTTTCTGACCGGAATGCGAGCGAACCTGGATTCATGGCGAATACGAGTGCGCGGATGCTGCGGTTGCTCTCCCTGCTGCAGACACACCGCTTCTGGTCGGGGATCGAGCTGAGCGACAAGCTCGAAGTGAGCGAACGGACGCTGCGGCGTGACGTCGAGCGGCTGCGCGAGCTGGGCTATCCGGTCAACGCGAGCCGCGGCGTCGCGGGCGGCTATCAGCTGCGGTCGGGCACGGTCATGCCGCCGCTGCTGCTGGACGACGAGGAGGCCGTGGCGATCGCGGTCGGCCTCCGGACCGCGGCGAGCGGATCGGTCGAGGGCATCGAGGAAACCTCCGTCCGGGCGTTGACGAAGGTCGTCCAGGTGATGCCGCCCCGGCTGCGCAGACGCGTCGACGCGCTCCAGGCGTACACGACGCCGGCGGCCGTGACGGGCCCCCGGGTCAACGCCGCCGCCCTGACGGTGATCGCGCAGGCGTGCCGGGACGACGAGCGGCTGAAGTTCGACTACGCGGCACGCGGCGGCGAGGAGTCCGCACGGCTGGTCGAGCCGCACCGGCTCGTCTCACTCGGACGGCGCTGGTATCTGGTGGCGTGGGACCTCGACAGGGTGGATTGGCGCACGTTCCGCGTCGACAGGCTCAGCGAGCCTCGCACCACCGGCGCGCGCTACCGGCCGCGCGAGATCCCCGGCGGCGACGCGGTCAAATTCGTCGAGGCCCAGATCAAGGCGCGTCCGACCACGCACACGCTGGTGGTCCGGGTCGAAGCGCCGAAAGGACAGGTCGAGTCGGCGGTGCGGTACCTCGGTGGCGCGCTCGAAGCGATCGACGAGACGTCCTGCCGTCTGACGATGAACGTCGACACCTTCGACTGGCCCGTGCTGATCCTCGCCGCCATCGGCGCGCCTTTCGAGGTCGAGAGCCCCTCGGCGTTCAAAGACCACCTCGCGTCCGTCGCCGCCCTCTTCACGGCGGCTAGCATCGGGCCGTGAGCACCTATGTCGCGGCCGAGGGCCGATACGAGAGCATCCCCTACCGCCGCACCGGGCGCAGCGGCCTGAAGCTGCCCGCGATCTCGCTCGGCCTGTGGCACAACTTCGGGAACGACAAACCGCTGGGCACGCAGCGGGACATCGCGCGGCGCGCGTTCGACCTCGGCATCACCCATTTCGACCTCGCCAACAACTACGGCCCGCCCTACGGCTCGGCGGAGGAGAACTTCGGCAGGCTGCTGGCTTCGGACTTCAAGCCGTACCGGGACGAACTGGTCATCTCGACCAAGGCGGGCTACGACATGTGGCCCGGCCCGTACGGCGAATGGGGTTCGCGCAAGTACCTGCTGTCCTCTTTGGACCAATCGCTCGGCCGGATGGGCCTTGACTACGTCGACATCTTCTACTCGCACCGGTTCGACCCCGAGACGCCGCTCGAAGAGACGGTCGGCGCGCTCGACACCGCCGTCCGGTCCGGCCGCGCCCTGTACGTCGGCATCTCGTCGTACTCGTCGGAAAAGACCGCCGAGGCCGCCCGGCTCCTGCGTGAGCTGGGCACCCCGCTGCTGATCCACCAGCCGTCGTACTCGATGTTCAACCGCTGGCTCGAAGGCGACAAACTGCTCGACACGCTCGAAGCCGAAGGCGCGGGCTGCATCGCCTTCTCGCCGCTGGCCCAAGGGCTGCTGACCAGCCGCTACCTCGACGGCGTCCCCGAGAACTCCCGTGCGGCGCAAGGGAAGTCGCTCAACCCGGACACGATCACCGAGAACACCCTCGGCAAGATCCGGGCACTGAACGAGATCGCTCAGCGGCGCGGGCAGACGCTGGCGCAGCTAGCACTGGCGTGGGGACTGCGCGACCCGCGGATGACGTCGGTGCTGATCGGCGCGAGCAGTGTCGCCCAGCTGGAGGACAACGTCGGCGCGCTGAAGAACCTGCACTTCACGCACGAGGAGCTGGCCGAGATCGACCGCTACGCCACCGAGGCCGACATCAACCTCTGGAAGCGCTCCACCGACGCCGGCTAGCAAATCGTGTTGCCCCACCCGGCGCGCGAGCCGAGACTGCGAACATGACTTTCGAAGATCTGCTCGCCGAAGGAGAGGCCGTCCCGGTCGAAGGCTGGGATTTCTCGTGGTTCGAAGGCCGTGCCACGGAGGAACGGCCACCGTGGGGCTATTCGCGGTTGCTCGGCGAGCGGATGGCGACGGCCGCCGCCGGGCTGGACCTGCAGACCGGCGGCGGCGAGGTGCTCGCGGGCATCCCGAAACCGCCGCCGGTCCTCGCCGCCACCGAAGGCTGGCCGCCGAACGTCGAGGTCGCGCGGAAGAATCTCGCCCCGCTGGGCGGACAGGTGGTCGAGGCCGAGTACGACGCGCCGCTGCCCTTCCCCGACGAGTCCTTCGATCTGGTGACCAGCCGTCATCCGATCGAGAATCCGTGGCGGGAGATCGCCCGCGTGCTGCGTCCGGGCGGAACGTTCCTGTCGCAACAGATCGGTGCCGGCACCGTGCGGGAGCTGAAGGAGTTCTTCCTCGGTCCGCAGGACTACGGCGGCTGGACGCCCGACGTGCTGCGCGTCGAGGCCGAAGCCGTCGGGCTCCGGGTGGACCGGCTCGAACCGGCGAAACTGCGGATGGAGTTCTTCGACCTCGCCGCGGTCGTCCACTTCCTCCGGAAGGTGATCTGGATCGTGCCGGGATTCGAGGTCGAGACGTACCGCGACAAGCTCGCGGAGCTCCACCGGATGATCGAGACCGACGGGAAGTTCGTCGCGCACTCGCGGCGGGTGCTCGTGGAGGCCGTCAAGCCTCGTGAGTGGTAAGGACGGTTAGAACCGTCCTTACCACTCACGAGGGCTAGCGCAGCGGGTCCCGCGGCGAGGGCAGATGCGAGGTGTCCGGGAACATGTGGAGCGCGCGCAGGGCCGCGCCGAGTTCGGCGATGTCGGCCGGGTCGGTCAGCGACCGGCCGAGTTCTTCGGAGATCCGCTTCAGCCGGTGCCGGATCGTGTTGGGGTGACAGAACATCCGCTCCGACGTCAGCTTCGTGGAGCCCTGACATTCGAACCACGCCCGCAACGTCAGCAGCAGCACGTTCCGGTCGTCGCCGGGCAGGTCGAGGATCGGCCGGAGCACGTGATGCGCGAGCTGGACCGACGCCTCCGGCGCGCTGGCGACGAGACCCGCGAGCGGGGATTCGTTGAACTGCACCATTCCGGTCGTCCCCGGCATCATGCTGGAGAGCGCGACCCGCGCGAGGTGCAGGGCACGGGAGGTGTTCCCGAGTCCGGTGAACACCGGGCTGACGCCGATCCGGCCGGTCTGGTTTTCCCTCAGCAGCCCGATGATCACCTGGGACGCCGCCGGATCCCGCATCGAGACCACGCCGACCTGCAGATCCGGCGTGAGCCGCCAGGCGGACGCGTGATGCCGTTCGCGAAGCCGGTTTTCGATCTGTGGCAACGGTTCGTGCCCGACGCGCGGGGTTTCCGCCGCGACGACCACGTAGGTCCCGTCGAGCGAGAGTTCCAGCACGCGCGCGATGTCCCACAGCGTGCCTTCGGTGGCCGCGCCGCCGGCGAACAGCGCCTCGACCAACGCGGATCGACGGCTTTGGTGCGCCAGCATGACTTCGGCGGTGGTGTCGCGGTAGGTCGTCGTCAGCGCCTCGGCGTAGTCGTCGATCAGCGCCCAGATCGCCGACGTCGCGGCGACGAGGCCGCGAAGGTCATGATGCTCGCCCGAAGCGGTCAGTTCGACGAACCGGTTCCACACCTCGGTGAGCCCGATCCGGTAGGCCCGCAGGAGTTCCGGCAGCGGCGCGCCCTGCAACGCCCGCGCGCGCCCGGTCGCCCGCGCCTGCGCGAGGTCGGGTTTCTCCGTGCCGCGCAGGGTCCGCATGACGAACTCGAGGTTGTTCCGCACCGACGTCCGCAGTTCGGCGAGGGAGACGAACTGCGCGTCGCGGTACACCGGCATTTCGGCGCGGATCTGCTCGACGGTGCCGTCGATGAGCGCGGGCAGCTGCTTTTCGACCTCGACGGCCAGTTCGGCGACGATGACGGCCGAGCCTTCGCGGAGCACAGTTTCGTAGTGCATGGACGTCCTCCGGGGCAGGGGCTCCTCGTCGAGTCCCTGGGGCCGTCATCTAACACGACTTGCCCGGAGGTGGCCTGCCGAAGCGTAGAGGCTCCGCTGGTGCGGCGGAAACCCGGGATTCCCGCCGCACCAGCGGTATTTCACATCTTCGCGGCCGCGCTCTTGATGGCTTCGCGGATCCGGAAGTAGGTGCCGCACCGGCAGACGTTCTGGATCGCGTCGATCTCGGCGTCCGTCGGGTTCTTCGTCTTCTTCAGCAGCGCCACCGCGGCCATGATCTGTCCCGGCTGGCAGTAGCCGCATTGCGCGACGTCCTGCTCCAGCCAGGCCTCCTGCACCGGATGCAGGTCCTCACCGTCGGCGAGGCCTTCGATCGTGGTGACCTCCTTGCCCGAGCAGTCGGACACCGGCGTCACGCACGGGTTGAACGCCTCGCCGTCGAGGTGACTGGTGCAGGCCTTGCAGACGTTGATCCCGCAGCCGTACTTCGGGCCGCGGACGCCGAGCTTGTCCCGCAGCGCCCACAGCATGGGCAGATCCGCGGGCGCGTCGACGGTGACGGTCTTCCCGTTCACCGTGAAGGTGTAATTGGGCATCGGAACTCCTTGGCGGGGAAGGAAAGTCAGCGAGGGAACGGTTCAAAGTCGACGGGGAAGTTGATCGGGAAGCTGCGCGGTTTGATCCCGGTCGCCCGCGCGTAGGCGTTCCCGATCGCGCCGACCGGCGCGGGCACGCCGAGCTCACCGGCACCGCCGATCTCGCCCGTCTCCGGCATGACGAACACCTTCACGTCCATCGGAGAGTTCTTCTGCCGCGCGTAGTGGAACTGCGAGTAGCTGCCCTCCAGCGGAAGCCCCTTGTCGATGTGCAGGCCCGCGGTCAGCGTGGTGGAGATGCCGTCGGTCAGCCCGCCGAGCATCTGCGCCTCGATCCCGCGCGGGTTGATCGGCTTGCCGACGTCGACCGCGATGGTCGCCTTGGTGACGCGCGGCTTCTTCGGGTCGCGGGCGTCCATCTCGACGAGGCAGGCGGTGTACGACTTGTACTCGCCGTGCACGGCGACACCCTGCGCGAAGCCCTTGGGCATCTTCTTGCCCCACTCGCCGAGTTCCGCGACCTTGTCCAGCACGGCGCGCTGCCGGTCGTTCTTGATGAACTCGCGCCGGAACTCCACCGGGTCCTTGCCGAGTTTCGCGGCGATCTCGTCGACCATGATCTCTTCCGCGCCGCGCGTGCTCGCCGAGTACACCGACCGCCAGGCTCCGGTGTGGAAGTCCACCGGGACCTCGTTGAGCAGCTGTGTGGTGACGCCGAAGTTGTACGGCGACTTCACCGTCAGCAGGAACACCGTCTGCGCGAAGCTCAGGTTGCCGCCGACCGGCAGCTCGGAGGCGAACGCCGTGAGGACCTCGCCGAGCCCGTGGCTCCAGTCGGTCTCCACGCTGGCGACGCGGTGCTCGAAGGTGAGCACCTGGCCCAGCGCGAAGGTGGCACGGATCTTGTGGTGGCTCGCGGCGCGGGCGCGGCCGTGGCGCATGTCGTCGATACGGCTCCACATCAGCCGGACCGGTCGTTTGAACGCCTTGGAGGCGCGCGCGGCCTCGATGGCGCCGTCGGAGAACAGCCGACGGCCGAACGATCCGCCCGCCTGCTGGACGTGCACGGTGACCTTGTTCTCGGGCAGCCCGAGCTCCTGCGCGATGTTCTGCTTCGCGAGGATCGGCACCTTCATCCCGGACCAGATGGTCGCGCTGTCCTCCCGGACGTCGGCGACCGCCGAGTTGGTCTCCAGCGGGGCGTGGCTGGCGAAGGCGAAGTCGAACTCGCCGTCGACGTACTGGGTCAGCAGCGGCGGCACGACGAACGGGAGCGCCGCGGCCTGCAGCTTCTTCTTGATCGTCGCGTTGTTCTCCCCGTCGACGGTGCCGCCGTTCCAGCTGACGTCGAGGGCGTTCTTGCCGTCCAGCGCCTGGCCGAAGGTCTCGGCCATCACCGCGACCCCGGTCTTGATGACCGCGATGTCGATGATGCCCGGCATCGCGCGGACGGCGGCCTCGTTGTTGACCTTCGCGACCGTGCCGTTGATCGTCGGCGGGCGGCGGACCATGACCGGCTTCGCGCCGGGGACCTCCAGGTCGAGGGTGTACTTCAGCTGCCCGGTGACCATCGCGCGGGCGTCCTTGCGCGACTGCGGCGTGCCGACCAGCTTGTGCGCGGACTCCGCCTTCGGGGTCGCGGTGAGCTTGCCGAGGTCGGCGCGGGCGGCGGGTTTGGCCAGCGCGCCGTAGTCCGCGCGGCGGCCGTCGGGGGCGATCACCGCACCGTCCCTTGTGGACAGCCGGTCGGCCTTGGCGCCCCACTGCTGGGCGGCGGTCGCGACCAGCCGGGCACGGGCGGCGGCCGCCGCGGTCCGCACCGGGGTGTAGAGCGAGCGCATCGTGTTGGAACCGCCGGTCAGCTGGTTGAACAGCAGCTCCGAGCGGGCGTCGGAGAGGACGACGTCGACCTGGTCGAGCGGGAGGTCCATTTCTTCGGCGACCAGCATCGCGTTCGCCGTGGTGATGCCCTGGCCGACCTCCGTCCGCGGCAGTTCCAGCCGCACCCGGCCGTCTTCGCGGACTTCGAGGACGAGCAGGTTGGCGGTGGGGGCGTTCGACAGGATCAGCACGTCGCCGAGGTCGAGGATCTCGGCCGGACCGGGCGGGGTCGGGATGACGGCTTCGGCCTCTTCGGGCGCGACGGAGTCGATACCGATCTTCGTGGCGATCGTGAGGGTGGGCGCGGCGACGAGGAAGGTCAGGAACCGGCGGCGGCCGAGGCCTCCGGGGTCCGGAGCCTCACTGCCGTGGCCCTCAGCGGTGGTGGGACTGGCCATCGGGAAGATCCCTTCGAGAGCGCGCGGAGCAGGCGGGGACCCTCGCGCGGCCTGGGGTTGGATGGCGACACGCTAGGCATCGGCATTCGGCCTAGTCAACGCGGAGTAGTCGTGTCGCCCCATCTGTGTGACGAGGTGACAGCGGACGGGCTCAAATGTGTGACGCGCCACAGCCGGCGTCAGATGGAGTCGCGCTCCCGGCCCGCTTCGAGCAGGTCTTCGCGGGCGCGCGCGACGCGCGAACGCACGGTGCCGACGGGGCAGCCGCAGATCTCGGCGGCCTCGGCGTAGGACAAGCCGAGCACCTGGGTGAGGACGAGGACCTCACGCCGCTCCGGGTCGAGCCCGTCGAGCAGCATCCGCAGTTCCACCAGGTCTTCGAACCCGGCGACGCCCTCGGCCTGGCGGGCGCCGCGGCGTTCGGCGGTGGCCTCCCAGTCGACGTCGGCGAGCTTCGGGCGCGCCGAAGCCGCCCGGATGCGGTCGACGACCACGCGGCGCGCGATCGACAGGAGCCAGGTCCGCGAGGACGACCGGCCGGCGAACCGGCGCAGGCTGCCGAACGCCCGCAGGTACGTCTCCTGGGTGAGATCGTCGGCCGCGCCGACGTCGGCGAGGTGCGCGACGAAGCGCCAGACGTCGGCCTGGGTGGCACGCACCCAGTCTTCGAGCGCCCGCCGGTCGCCGCGGGCGGCGGCGAGAGCGAGCTCGGTCACCCGCTCGTCGTCGTGGTTGCGCGCCCCGGCCATACGAGAAACGTAGCAGCGTCCCGGGAACCGGGGCAGGCCCGCGCCCGACAAGTGAGACGTGAAGTGCGAGACCTGCCGCGAGGCCCTGTCGGCCCGGCTCGACGGCGAAACCGAACCCGCCCCGCCCGAGGCCGTCGACCGGCACGTGGCGGGTTGCCCCGCGTGCCGCTCGTGGCTTTCGCGCGCCGAGCGCATGCACCGGGCGATGCTGCTGCGGCCCGCTCCCAGAGTCCCGGACCTCACCGCCGTCATCCTCGAACGCACCCCCGCCCCGCCGACCGAGGGCTGGCCCGCCAGGATCGCGCTCGCCCTGGTCGCGATCGCGCAGCTCGGCCTCGCCTTCGCCCAGCTGCTGGGCGTCGAAGACCACACCGCCGGGCACGGCACGGAATCCCTGATCGGGCACCTTTCCCACGAAAGCAGCGCGTGGAACCTCGCCGTCGGCGTCGGTCTCGGCTGGGCGGCCGTCCGGACGAGGGCGGCGTCCGGGCAGCTGCCCGCGCTGACCGGTTTCGTCGCGCTCCTCCTGGCGTTGTCGGCGGGCGACCTCGTCACCGGGCAGGTGACCGCCGGACGGGTGCTCACCCACGGGTTGGTCGTCGCCGGGCTGTTCTTGCTGTACGTGGTGAACCGGCAGCACCGGCTGCGCAACCGCCCCAGCCCGGCGACGACGGCCGATCACCCCGATTCCCGCAGCGCGGAAACGGACCACGAAACCGGCGAAGCCCCCGAACGGCCCCGTCAGCACAGGGGTTTCCGGCGGCCGGCGAGCCGCCACGTCGCCTGAGCCCAGTTGGTCTAGACCATTACCGGTCACTGGGAGCACGCGTCCGGATACCGGGTGAATCACGGTTTTTCGCGCGCGGCGTGCGCGATTAGCGGCGCGGACACGTTTATCGTCGCCTGGGACCACCGAATGTAAACCTTCTTGCCCATTTCGGGCCGGAGGCGGATAACTTTGGTGGAACACCTTGGTTCGACAGGAGGCGAAGCTCGTGGTTGGCGCAGAAAACCCACCCGTCGGCACCCCCGCCGGGATGCGGAAGATCAATCAGCGCGCCGTGCTGGACCTCCTGCGCCGCAGCGGCCCGGCGACGCGGCCCCAAGTCGCCAAGGACACCGGTCTTTCGAAACCGACGGTGAGCCAAGCGTTACTGGCGCTCGAAGCGGCCGGTCTCGCCAGGGCGACCGGGCACACCTCGACCGGCACCGGCCGGTCCGCCGTCCTCTACGAAGCGGATCCCACGGCGGGCTACGTCCTCGGTGTCGACATCGGACGCGAGCATCTCCGCGTCGCCGTCTCGGATCTCGGCCACACCGTGGTCGCCCGCCGTGACGAGCGGAACACCTCGCGTTCGGGCACCGCGCTCGTCAGCGCCGTGGGCGCACTGGCGGCGGCGACGGTGCGCGAAGCGGGACTGTCGCAGGCGGACATCGTCGTGCGGGTCCTCGGCTCCCCCGGCGTCGCCGACCCGGACAAACGCTGCTTCCGGCACGCGCCGAACCTGCCCGGCTGGGGCAAGGCCGGCCTGCTCGACGAACTCGAAGGCGTCCTCGGCCCGGATCTCATGGTCGAGAACGACGCGAACCTCACCGCCGTCGGCGAATGGGAACGCGGTGCCGCGCGTGGCGCGTCCGTGTTCGGCTGCATCACCATCGGCACCGGCGTCGGGATGGGCGTGATGGTCGACGGCCAGGTCTTCCGCGGCGCGACGGGCGCGGCGGGCGAGATCGGCTACCTGCCCTACGGCCAGTCGCACGCGGCGGCCGAGGGCGAGGACGCCCCGCCGGTCCGCGGCCACCTCGAAGAGGCGACGGCGGCACAGTCCGTCGTGCGCGGCGCGCGCGAACTCGGCCTCGGCACGGCGAAATCGGCCCGCGAGGTCTTCCGGCTGGCCCGCGACGGCGACGAACTCGCCCTGCGTGCCGTCGAGGCGGAGGCGGACAGGCTCGCGTACACCGTCGCGTCGGTCGCGGCGGTGATCGACCCCGAACTGATCGTGCTCGGCGGCGGAATCGGCACCGCTGCCGATCTGCTGCTCGACCCGATCGACCGCGCCCTGCGCTCGTTCACCCCCCTGGTCCCCGCGGTCGTCCAGGGCGAGCTGGGCGACGACGGGGTGCTGACCGGCGCGATCAGCGTCGGCCTGCGCGCCGCCGAGGGCCTGGTCTTCGAACGGAAGGTCGGTGCGGCCTGAGCCGCGCGGCATTACCTCCGCGGTAATCGACAGCGGGGGCACGATGTTCCCATGACCACAGCGAAGAAGATCGTCCTCGACTGCTTCGAGAACCTGTTCGTGCGCAAGGATTTCGCCGCCGCGGGCGCGAACGTGCACCCGGATTTCGTCACCCACAGCCCGGGTTTCCCCTCCGGCCGTGACGCTTTCGTCGAAGCGATGCGGAATTCACCGATGACGGACGCGGACGTCGCTGTGAAACGCGTGATCGCCGACGACGAGCACGTCGTCGTGCACCTCCACGTCGTCCGGCCGGGCGAGGAATCCGGCGCGGCCGTCGTCGACATCGTGCGTGTGGAGGACGGGCTCATCGTGGAGCACTGGGACGTCAAGCAGCCGGTACCGCCGGGCGCGGAAATGTTCTAGGGCTTGATGATCAGGCAGGTGCTCGACGCGGTCGCGAGCACCTTGCCCTGCCCGTCGCGGATGTCGCCCTCGGCGAACGCGACGCGCGAACCGGCCTTCACCACCCAGCCGTGCGCGCGGATCTCCCCCACCGAACCGGAGATGGCGCGCAGGTAGTTCACCTTCAGCTCCACCGAGGTGTACCCGACGCCGGCGGGCAGGGTCGAGTGCACCGCGCACGCCACCGCCGAATCCAGCAGTGTCGCCGCGACGCCGCCGTGCACGGTGCCGATCGGGTTGTAGAGCGACTCGTCCGGCGTCGCGGCGAGCACGACGTCACCCTCGGCCACGCTCACCCAGCGCATGCCGAAATGCGCCGAGATCGGCGGCGGCGGGATCCGGCCCTCGGCGATCCCGGTCAGGTAGTCCAGCCCGGACAGCTCCCGGCCGAGCCGGGCGGTGGGCAGCGGATCCTGCCAGGTCACGGTCTTCTGCCTGGTCTGCCCGGTGACGTCGATGGTCATGGCTCCTCCTAAGACGATCGTCCTAGGCTTTCCTAAGACGGTCGTCCTAGTCAAGGACTATGCTGAGCCACGTGTCCGACACCACGACTCGCGAGCGGATGATCTCGACCGCCATGACGCTCTTCCGCCGGGAGGGCTACCAGGCGACGTCGTGGCGGCGGCTCGTCGAGCAGGCCGGCACGCCGTGGGGTTCGGCGTATCACCACTTCCCCGGCGGCAAGGAGCAGCTCGCGGTCGCCGCGATCGAACTCGGCACCGCCGTCGTGGCGAAGACGGTCCGCCGCGCCTTCGAGCGCAACGAGACGGTCGAAGACGCCGTGGCCTGGTGGTATCGCAAGGCGGGTGAAGCGCTGGCCGCCGACGACTACCGCGGCGGCTGCCCGCTCGCCACGATCACGCTGGAGATGGCACACGCCTCGCCTGCCATCACCAAGGCGTGCCAGGACGCGTTCGCCGCCTGGCACACGTTGCTCGTCGAGCTGCTCGGCGATGTCCAGGATCCCGAAGACGTCGCGACGGCCATCATGAACAACCTCGAAGGCGCACTGCTCGTGAGCCGGGTCCACCGATCACCCGAACCGCTGGAGCGGGCCGCGCGGCACGTCGCGCTCGTGACCCGCGCGGGTACCGCCGAGCCGGGGTAGCGTTGCCAGGCATGATCGGTCTGCCCGACACCATCACGGCCTGTCTCTTCGACCTCGACGGCGTGCTGACCGGAACCGCGGCCCAGCATCGCGCGGCGTGGAAGCGCACCTTCGACGAATTCCTGCGCGCCCGCGACGGTGACGCGTTCTCACCGTTCACCGACACCGATTACGCGGCCTACGTCGACGGAAGGCCGAGGGCCGACGGCGTCCGCACCTTCCTCGCCTCACGCGGGATCGAGCTGCCCGAAGGCAACCCCGACGACGGCATCGACGCCGCCACCGTCAACGGGGTCGGGAACCGGAAGAACCAGCTGGTACTGAAGATCATCGAAGAAGAGGGCGTGACCCCGTACCCGGGTTCCGTCCGGTATCTCGAAGCGGCGAAGGCGGCCGGACTGCGGATCGGCGTCGTCACCTCGTCGGCCAACGGCGCGAAGGTGCTCGACGCCGCCGACCTGACCAAGTTCGTCGAAGCGCGGATCGACGGGATCGTGATCGCCGAGAAGAACCTGCGCGGCAAACCCGCCCCCGATTCCTTCCTCGCCGGTGCCGAGGCGTTCGGTGTCGCCCCGGAGAACGCGGCCGTCTTCGAGGACGCGCTCGCGGGCGTGCAGGCGGGCAGGGACGGCGGATTCGGTTACGTGGTCGGCGTGAACCGCGCGCACCAGGCCGGCGAACTGCTCGCGCACGGTGCCGACGTCGTGGTGGACGATCTCGCCGAACTCCTGGAGGAGCGCAAGTGACCGAATCGCTTTTCCGCGGCTACGAGGTCGCGCCCTGGGAGCTGCGCTGGCACGGGATGGACGTCGACGCGTTGCAGCGCACCGAATCGGCGTTCGCGGTGTCCAACGGGCATATCGGCCTGCGCGGCACGCTGGAGGAGGCGGAGCCGCGCGGCCTGCCGGGCACCTACCTCAACGGTTTCTACGAACAGCACGACCTCCCTTACGCGGAAACCGGTTACGGCTATCCCGAAGAAGGCCAGACCGTCGTCAACGTGACCGACGGCAAGGTCATCCGGTTGCTCGTCGAGGACGAACCGCTCGACATGCGGTACGGCCAGGCGACCGAGCACGACCGCGTCCTCGACTTCCGGAAGGGCACCCTCGCGCGGGACACCGTCTGGTCCTCGCCGACCGGGCGCCGGGTCCGGGTGAAGACCGAACGCCTGGTCTCCTTCACCCAGCGGGCCGTCGCGGCGATCCGGTACGAGGTCGAACCGCTCGACGACGAGCTCCAGCTGGTGGTGCAGTCCGATCTGCTGGCGAACGAGCCGATCGAGTCCGACACGCGCGATCCGCGGGTCGCGGCGGCGCTGGAATCGCCGCTGGTCGGGGAATACCACCACGCGGAGGCGTATCACGCGGTGCTGGTGCACCAGACCCGGCGATCCGGGTTGCGGATGGCCGCGGCGATGGACCACAAGATCGACGTCTCCGACGGCGTGCGCACGCATATCGAGGCCGAGGACGATCTGGCGCGGCTCACCATCGCCGTCGACGTGCCCAAGGGCGGTCGGCTGCGGCTCACCAAGTTCCTCGCCTACGGCTGGTCCGCGCAGCGTTCGGTACCCGCCGTGCGCGCGCAGGTCGAGGCCGCGCTGGCCGGGGCCCGGCAGACCGGCTGGAAGGGACTGCTCGCCGAGCAGAAGGAATTCCTCGACGACTTCTGGGAGACGTCGGACATCGAGATCGACGGAGACCCGGAACTGCAGCAGGCCGTGCGGTTCGCGCTGTTCCATCTCCTGCAGGCCGGAGCCCGCGGCGAGACGAGGGCGTTGGCGGGCAAGGGATTGACCGGCCCCGGTTACGACGGGCACGCGTTCTGGGACACCGAGACCTTCGTCCTGCCCGTGCTCACCTACAGCATGCCGGACGCCGCCCGCGACGCGCTGCGCTGGCGTCACTCCACTTTGGACAAAGCCAGGGAAAGGGCGACCCAGCTGGGTTTACGCGGGGCGGCGTTCCCCTGGCGGTCCATCAACGGCGCGGAATGTTCGGCGTACTGGCCGGCGGGCACGGCGGCGTTCCACGTCAGCGCGGACATCTCCGACGCCGTCGTGCGCTATCTCAACGCCACCGGCGACGACGAGTTCATGCGCACCTGCGGCGCGGAACTGCTCCTCGAAACCGCGCGGTTGTGGTTGTCGCTGGGGCATTTCGACCGGCGGGGCCGGTTCCGGATCGACGGGGTCACCGGCCCGGACGAGTACTCCGCGGTGGCGGACAACAACGTCTACACGAATCTGATGGCCCGCCGGAATCTGTTCTACGCCGCCGAAATCGTCGGGCAGCACGACGACATCGCCCGGCGGTTCGAGGTCGGCGAGGACGAGGTCGCGTTGTGGCGCAAGGCGGCCGACGCGATGCTGGTGCCCTACGACGAGGATCTCGGCGTCCATCCGCAGTCCGAAGGGTTCCTGGAACACGACGAGTGGGATTTCGAGGCCACGGACCCGGATTTCTACCCGCTGCTGCTGAACTTCCCGTACTTCGACCTGTACCGCAAGCAGGTGGTCAAACAGGCCGATCTGGTGCTCGCGCTGCACCTGTGCGGGGATTCCTTCACCCCGGAGGAGAAAGCGCGCGACTTCGCCTACTACGAGGCGATCACCGTGCGGGATTCCTCGTTGTCCGCGGGAACGCAGGCGGTGGTGGCGGCCGAGGTCGGGCATCTCGAACTGGCTTACGACTACCTCGCCGAGGCGGCGCTCACCGACCTGCACGACGTGCACAACAACGTCCGCAACGGACTGCACCTGGCATCGCTGGCGGGCGCTTGGCAAGGCACCGTCGCCGGATTCGGCGGGTTGCGCGACCACGGCGGGCGGCTGACCTTCGCGCCGCGGCTGCCACCACAGCTGCGGCGGATCGCGTTCCGGCTGACCTTCCGCGGCACCCGGTTCCAGGTCGAGATCGACGGCGAGGGCGCGACATACCACGTGATCACCGGGGAACCGCTGGAACTGGCGCACCACGGCGAGACGTTCACGGCGACCACCGAGCCGGTGCGGCTGCCGATCCCGGCGCTCGATCCGGGTCCGGCGCCGACACAGCCCGCGGGCCGCGCTCCGACGCGAAGGCGGCCGAAGGAGGGGTGAGCGCTCAGTCCGGCGGCTCGATGGGTACTTCGCCGCCATCCGGCACGTCGTCGACCTCCTTGGTTCCGTGCGGCCCGATGTCACGGTTGGGTGCGCTCGGCACGTCGGTCTTCGGCTGGACCCCGCGGAGGTCGTCGAGGTCTTCTTCCTCGTCCTGCCCGAAGCTCTTCTTGCTTTCCCTCATGTGTCCGGGGTACCCGCTCGCGGCCGGATGCGCCAGTCTTCAGGCGGCTTTCGCCGGTTTGCCGTCCAGCGTGACCAGCCCGTCGAGCATGCCGAGCAGCAATCCGTCCCTGGTGGACCACGGGCAGATGGCGACCTGGCCACCCGAAAGCGTCAGCAACGCCTCGGCGACGATCGCGCCGGCGAGCGCCTGGTGGGAACGTTGCCGCGAGATGCCCGGCAGTTCGGCGCGGCGTTTCGCGGGCAGCTTCGCCAGCCGCGGGATCCACGCGCGCAGATCGTCGAGGTGCAGTTCCCTGGAGCGCGAGGGCCGGTCGCCGGCGAGCCGGGCGAGTTGCCGCAGCACCTTGGAGCAGCCGACGGCGCGATGATCGCGGATATGCGGAAGGACGTCCTGCATCGCGTCGCGGACCTCGTCCAGCACGTGTTCCCGCATCGCCCGCACGACCTTGGGTGACGGGCATTCGGTGGCGAACCAGTCCCGGGTCAGCGAACGCGCGCCGAGCGGCAAGGAGTGCGCGAACCCGGCTTCCTCGGCGTCCCCGGCGGCGAGTTCGACGGTCCCGCCGCCGATGTCGAGCACGAGCAGCCGCCCGGCGGAAGCGCCGTACCAGCGGCGCGCGCCGACGTAAGCCAGTTCCGCCTCGCGGCGGCCGGTGAGGAAGCGCAGTTTGACGCCGGTGGCCTTCTGGACGGCGCAGACGACCTGCTTCACGTTCGCGGCGTCGCGGATCGACGACGTGGCGAGCGGGTACACGTCCTCGACACCGTGCTTGGCGGCCATGGTCATCCCCGCCTCGACCGCGGAAGAGACCGCGTCGATCCCACGCCGGGTCAGGTTCCCGTCATCGTCGAGTTCCCTGTCCAGGCGCAGCCGCGTCTGGTGGCTCAGCACGGGGTCGAGTGGCGAACCACCCTTGGCCAGGACCACCAGCCGTGCACTGAACGACCCGACGTCCAGGACCGCGGCGGACGGCTCGCCGATCTGCTTGCGCACGCGAGGCACCTCACCTTCGTCGCGAACGGATTCCCCCGAGGTCTCGCTTTCACTCCTGATAATGGCGGATTTTCCCGCCGTTCAGGTGCTATTCACGTTCTCTTTCCACCGGGAGGCCGTTTTTTGACCACGAAGGGGGTACACCGGCGCAGGTCAAGTATACCGTATCGATACAGGTGAGAGGTTCGCCTCCCCCTGCGTGCCTAGTCGATGAGTTCGCGCAGCTTCGAAACCTGCGCCACGCGGGCCTCACGACCGGGCAGGAGCGGGTTGACCACCAGCGTGGTCGCACCGGCCTCACGGAAGGCGGCCAGCCTCTCCTTGACGTAGCCCTCGGGACCGATCAGCGAGATCGCCCTGATCAGTTCCTTCGGCACCGCCGCGGCGGCTTCTTCCTTCTTGCCGTCCAAGTAGAGGTCCTGAATGAGCTTCGCTTCGGCCTCGTAGCCGTACCGCTGAGCGAGACTGTTGTAGAAGTTCTTGCCGCGCGCGCCCATTCCGCCGATGTAGAGCGCGAGCATGCCGCGAAGGTGGTCCAGCATCCCTTCGACGTCGTCACCGATCGCCAGCGCGGTGCCGACGAAGGTGTCCAGCTCGCCCAGCGACGGGTCACGCTTCGCCTTGCCCTCCGCCAGCGACGCGCCCCAGACGTCGGCGGCCTTCTCGGGGTGGAAGAAGATCGGCTCCCAGCCCTCGGCGAGTTCGGCGGTGAGCGCGACGTTCTTCGGGCCGATCGACGCCAGCAGGATCGGGATCCGCTCGCGCACCGGGTGGTTGATCAGCTTGAGCGGCTTGCCGAGACCCGTGCCCTGCTCGGGTGGCAGCGGGATCGAGTAGTGCGTGCCGGAGTGCACCACCTTCTCCCGCCGCCACACCTGACGGCAGATGTCGATGATCTCGCGGGTGCGCCCGAGCGGCGCGTCGTATTTGACGCCGTGGAAACCCTCGATGACCTGCGGGCCGGAGGCGCCGATGCCGAGTGTGAACCGGCCGTCGGACACGAAATCGAGCCCGGCGGCGGTCATCGCGGTCAGCGTCGGCGTCCGCGTGTAGATCTGGAAGATGCCCGACGCGATCTGGACGCGATCGGTCTTCGCCGCGACGTAGCCGAGCTGGCTGACCGCGTCGAACGAATAGGCCTCGGGGACGAAGACGATGTCCAGCCCGGCCTTCTCCAGTTCGACGATGTCGGCCACGCTCTCGGCGAACCCGCCGGCGTAGCTGATCGCGGTCCCGATCCTCATCCGCATCTCCTCATCGAGTTACTGAGCGCTCGCTTAGCGATAGTATGCGCCGGGATGGCGTTCTTCGCGTGTGTCCCGGCTCACTGCGCGGCCACCCAGCCCTTCACCACGTCGTCCAGCACCCGCAGCGGCAGGATCCCGTTGCCCAGCACGACCTCGTGGAAGCCCTTGACGTCGAACCGGTCACCGAGCGCGGCCTCGGCCTCGGCCCGGATCCGCTCGATCTCCAGCCGCCCCACCATGTACGAAAGCGCCTGCCCGGGAACGGCGGCGTAGCGGTCGATCTCGGCTTCGATCTCCACCCTGGCCATCGGCGTGTTCTCGGCCAGGTAGTCGACGGCCTGCTGACGGCTCCAGCCGAGCGCGTGCATCCCGGTGTCGACGACCAGCCGTCCGGCACGCATCGAATCCTGGGTGAGCATGCCGAACCTGGTCAGGTCGCTGGAGTACAGGCCCATCTCGTCCGCGAGCCGCTCCGAGTAGAGCCCCCAGCCTTCGACGTAGGCGTTGACGTCGGCGTGCCCGCGCAGCATCGGCAGGCCCTTGAGCTTGTGCGCGATGCAGATCTGGAAGTGGTGCCCCGGAACGGCTTCGTGGAAGGCGATCGCCTCGCTCGTGTGCTTGGGGCGCTGCTCGGCCTCGTAGGTGTTCGCGTAGTAGGTGCCCGGCCGCGAACCGTCGAGCGCCGCCTCGATGTAGTACGCCAGCGTGCCGCCGGGCGCCTCCGCGGGCGGGACCGGCTCGACCTGGCACCGTTCCTCGGGCACGGTCGAGAACCACTCCGGTGCGACGGCTTCGGCGCGGGTGATGGCGTCACGCGCCGCGTCGAGCAGCTCGTCGCCGTCCCGCCAGCGCAGGGCCGGGTCGGTGCGCAGCCGCTCGAAGATCTCGTCGAGATCCTTGGTGCCGAAGACCTTCTCGCCCAGTTCGCGGTACTGCTCGGCCAGTTTCGCGATCATGTCGAGGCCGGTGTCGTGCAGATCCTGGGCGGTGCGCTCGGTGGACGTATGCGCCCGGATCAGCGCGGCGTACTTCTCCTGCCCGCCGGGAAGCGCGCAGAGACCCGGCTCGGTCTCGGGCTTCGCCACGGGCCGCAGCTCGTCGGCGAGGAAGTCGCGATACCGCGTGTAGGCGGGCCGGACGACCTCGGCCAGCAGCCGGTCCCGCTCGGCCTCGTAGCCCTCCACGGAAACGGACGCGGTGAGCGCCAGCGGATCCCCCGCCTCGTCGCCGAGATAGCGCTCCACGTAAGCGATCCCGCCTTCGACCAGGAAATCGGGCGGGACCAGCCCGTCGGCCGCGGCCGCGCGCTGACGCTCGATCAGGGCGTCCAAGTAGGCGCCCATACCTTCCAGCCGCTTCAGGTAACCGCGGACCTTTTCCTCGTCGTGCAGCGACAGCACCGAAAGTTCGTTGAGCATGAACAGCGCGGGCGAGGCGAGTCCGTCGCTGACCGAGAACTCCGAGGCCCGCGAATCGATGACGTCGGCCATCGCCTTCGCCTGCTGGATCACGACCTCGCGGGTGACCGCCTCGGCCGGGGAAAGTCCCTCGGTGGCAAGGGCTTCGGCCCGCTCGGCGATGGCGACCGCCGACGCGCGCCGGGCGGCGGCGGCCTCCGCGCTCGGATCGGGCAACGCGCCTTCGTCGCCGGGGAGGCCGAGCAGGGACCGCCACAACGGAAGCTCCTCGAACTTGAGCTCCATCAGCTCCTCGGCGAGGCCGTTCGGGGTGTCACCGTGGCCCTTCACCCAGTCGCGGACCACGCCGTCCAGCACCGAAAGCGGCAGCGAACCGCCGCCGAGCACGACGTCGTGGAAGGCCTTGATGTCGAACCGGCTGCCCAGCGTCAGCTCCGCCGCGGCGCGGATGCGCTGGATCTCCAGCCGTCCCACCATGTACGACAGCGCCTGGCCGGGGAAGGCGATGTACCGGTCCACTTCGGACTCGATCTCCACGAGCGCCATCGGCGTGTTCTCGGTGAGGAAATCGATGGCCTGACGGCGGCTCCAGCCCAGCGCGTGCAGCCCGGTGTCGACGACCAGCCGTCCGGCGCGCATCGAATCCATGGTCAGCATGCCGAGCTTCGCGACGTCGTCGGAGTACAGGCCCATCTCGTCGGCGAGGCGCTCGGTGTACAGGCCCCAGCCCTCGGCGTACGCGGTGAAGTCGCCGATGCGGCGCAGCAACGGGAGTTCGGTGAGCCCTTGCGCGAGGCTCAGCTGGAAGTGGTGGCCGGGGATGGCCTCGTGGAAGGCCGTCGCCTCGGCCGCGTGCCGGAACCGCTCCTCCGCCTTGTGGGTGTTGGCGAAGTAGATACCCGGCCGGGAGCCGTCGACCGCGGGCCACATGTAGTACGCGGCCGGCGCGCCGGGCGCGGATTCGGCGGGGACCGCCTCGACCGTCCACGGCTGCGGCGGGATCCGGCCGAACCAGTTCGGCGCCTCGGCCTCGGCCCTGGTGATGGCCGCGCGGGCCGAGTCGAGCATCTCGTCGGCGCTGGACCAGCGCAGCTCTGGGTCGGTGCGGAGCTTGCTGAAGATCTCCTGGAGGTCGCTGGTGCCGAAGACCCGCGAGCCGTACTCGCGATACTCGGCGGCCAGGTTCGCGATCACGTCGAGACCGGTCTGGTGCAGCTCACGCGGGGTGCGGACGGTCGTGGTGTGCATCTCGGCGAGCAGGGCGTAGAGGCGCTCGCCGTCGGGCAGCCAGCAGACGCCGGGCTTGTCCTCGGGGCGGCCGTGCGGCGCGATCTCCTTCGCGAGCACCTCGCGGTACTCGGCGATCGCGGGGCGGACGGCGTCGCGCAGCAGTTCGGCGCGGCGGGTCTCGAAGTCCTCGTCGGGCGCGGGCTGGCGCAGCAGCGGATCGGCCGAGGGCTCGGCGAGGTGGCGGTCGAGGTACGCGACGGCGGCGTCGACCAGGTAGGCGACCGGGACCAGGCCGCGGGCGACGCCGTCGCGGTGCCGCTGCGCGGCCTGCCGCAGGTACTCCGGGATCGCGGCGATCCGCCCGAGATGCGCCTCCGCCTGCGCGCCCGTCCCGACCGACATCATCGGCAGCACGGTGAGCACCTCGGCGGCGGGCGAGATGAACAGGTCGCTGATGGTGAACTCGACGAACCGCGAGTCCAGCAGGGCGATCCTCGCCCGCGCCATCGCGATCAGGACGGCACGGGTGGTCTTCTCCTCCGCGCTCAACCCGTCGGTGGCCAGCGCCTCGGCCCGCTCCGCGAACCCGGCGAGCCGTGCGCGGAAAGCGTCTCCGGCGGCCTCGCTGAGATCGGTGAGCCCGGTCGATTCCGGACGGAAGCCCTGCAAAGCGGGCGTGACCGGCTCGGCGTCGAAGAGGGCTTCGACGAACTCGTCGGCGAGGGCGGAGACTTCGCTCATGTTTCTTTCCCCAGTGATCGGTGGAAGCGGTATCCCCGACCCTAACGGAGAGCGAGTACTACCGAAGCCGGGTTTTGCCGCGCTCGGGCGGCCTCTCCCCACGGCGCCGAAGGCGAGACGGTAGCGTTCCCGGACGTGGCCGTGACCGATCCCGTGGACATCCGCCTGCTCGCCGCCCTCGCGGACCTGGGCAAGGCGGCCGTACACGAACTCGCGGCGAAGGTCGGGATGGATCCGCGCGAGGTCGCGTACCGCCTGGTCGCCCTCTCGGGCAGCGGGTTGCCCCTGCTCGTGGGCGTGGAGAGCGACCCGAACGGGCTACGCTCCGCCATCGCCGGCGCGCCGCCCTCCTGGGCCCAGCAGCCTCCGCAACCTCAGCAGCCCCAGCGTCCCCCGGGGCATTCCGGGCCGCACAACATCCAGGGCACGCCCTCGGGGCCGTACAACGTCCAAGGGACCCCTTCGGGCGCGTACAACGTGCACGGCACGCCTTCGGGCCGCTACCCCGGCCCGCCGTCGGCTCCGGTGCGCCAGCCGATGGCGCCGCCCCAGCCACCGCCGCGTCCGCCCGCCCCGCCGCAGCAGCAGTTCGCCCCGCCGCCGATGGCGCCCGCCGACCCGGTGATGAGCACCTGGGGTGTCCCCCAGACCGCGTCGTGGGCACGCGGCGACGAACAGCAGGTCACGCCGCAGGCCGCCCCGGAGGGCAAGAAGGGCCGGACCGGCGACGTGATGGAGACCCAGGGCCTGGAGGGCGAGCAGCTCACCGTCCAGCTGCTCGAGGTCCAGGACCCGGCGGACTACCTGTTCAGCGCGGCGGGCTACTCGCTGGAGGCCGGGGAACGCTCGGTCGTGGTGCACACCGAGATCACCAACCGCGGGAACATCCCGTTCGTGTCGCTTCCGGACAATTACCTCGAACTGCTCACCGCGGACGGCAAACCGATCGCGAAGGCGCCGGTCTCGCTGACCTCGCGGCCGCCGCACAAGATCGGCGTCCGGCCCGGCGAGACCCTGGGCGGGCACACCGTCTACGTGCTGCCGGACGCCACCCGCGTGGTCGCCGTGCGCTGGTCGCCGCGGCCGGAGCCGGACGAGCGCACGCTGACATGGTCGATCGAGGACTGACGCGCCCTTCCGCATTTAGAGGACTAAATGCGGGCAGCGCCTAGTTCTCGTCCTGCAGGATCCGCAGCGCGTTCGCCAGGTCGTCCGGGTACTCCGACTCGAACTCGACCCAGCGCCCGTCGGACGGATGGGCGAAGCCGAGCGTCTTCGCGTGCAGCCACTGCCGCGAAAGCCCGAGCTTGCGCGCCAGCACCGGGTCGGCGCCGTAGGTCAGGTCACCGACGCACGGGTGCTTGAGCGCCGAGAAATGCACACGGATCTGGTGCGTGCGGCCGGTCTCCAGCTTGATCTGCGCCAGCGACGCCGCGCGGAACGCCTCGACGACCTCGTAGTGCGTGACGCTGGGCCGCCCGCCCTGGACGACGGCGAATTTGTAGTCGTGCCGGGGGTGCCGGTCGATCGGCGCGTCGATGGTGCCGCGCGTCGGGTCGGGGTGGCCCTGGACGATGGCGTGGTAGCCCTTGTCGACGGTGCGTTCCTTGAACGCCCGCTTCAGCACGGTGTACGCGTGCTCGCTCTTCGCCACGACCATCACGCCGGTGGTGCCCGCGTCCAGCCGGTGCACGACGCCCTGGCGTTCGGCCGCGCCCGAGGTCGCGATGCGCAGCCCGGCGGCGGCGAGCCCGCCGACGACGGTCGGCCCGGTCCAGCCCGGGCTCGGGTGCACGGCGACACCGACCGGTTTCGAGATCACCACGATGTCGTCGTCGTCATGCAGGATCTTCATGCCCTCGACGGGCTCCGCGACGACCTCGACGGCCGAGGCCGGATCGGGCAGCGTCACTTCGAGCAGTCCGCCCGCGGTCAGCCGGTCCGACTTCCCGGCGGGCCTGCCGTCGAGGAGGACCTCGCCGGATTCGGCCAGTTCCGCCACCACGGTGCGGGAAAGCCCCAGCAGTTTCGCCAGCCCCGCGTCGACGCGCATTCCGTCGAGCCCGTCGGGGACGGGCAGCATGCGCGCGCTCATTCGGTCGCCGCCTTCTTCTTGTCCTTTGTGGATGTTCCGTCGTAGTCCTTGCCCAGCAAGGAAAGGATCACGATGAGCACGCCGCCGACGCAGATCGCGGAGTCGGCGACGTTGAAGATCGCCCAGCCCTGCCCGTTCGGCGCGAAGGCGGAGATCATGTCGACCACGTGCCCCTGCAGCGGTCCGGGGGCGCGGAAGATCCGGTCGGTCAGGTTGCCGAGCGCGCCGGCCAGCACCAGGCCGAGGCCGATCGCCCAGCCGACCGAGCGAAGCCGCCGCGACAGCCAGACGATGGCGATCACGACGGCGATCGCGACCAGCGCGAGCACCCAGGTCAGCCCGGTCGCCATCGAGAAGGCGGCACCGGGGTTGCGCACCAGCTGGAAGTACACGAGCCCGCCGAGGAACTCGACCGGCTGCCTGCCCTCCAGCGTGGACACGGCGATCTGCTTGGTGAGGAGGTCGATCCCCCACAGCACCGCGGCGACGACGAACACCACGGCGACGCGCTTCTTGGGCAGCGGCGGCGACGGTGGCGCGGTTTCGGGCTCTGTGCTCACTCCCCCATTGTCCACTGGGCGTGTTCGGGCCTCCCCTTCGGCCTGTTCAGCAGGGCCGCGAACGCCCCGGCGAGCACGACCAGCGACGACAGCACCAGCGCGAGCTGTCCCTGCGCGGGCACGACCGCGCAGAGCACGAACGCCACCGCCACGACCAGCACCAGCACGCTGCGTTCGAGCCAGGCCAGCAGCACCAGGCCCAGCGTCAGCAGGAGCGCGCTCCGGGTGTCGCCGTCGAGGCCGAGTTCCCAGTAGCCGACCAGGTCGGCCAGCGCGATGGCGATCAGTCCGCCGAGCGCGATCCCGGCGACCTTCCACCAGCGCATGCTCTTCGCTCGAAGGGCGTAGAACAGCACCGTGCCGAGATAGACCACGAAGACGGCGAACAGCCAGTTGTCCATCCTGCTCATGCCGACCACCGAAACCGCTGTCAGGGGTTCCCCCGCACCCCGGACGGAGCCGAACACGCCGCCGCCCCCGTTGGGCACATAGGCGACCCACCCCTCGGACCGGCGCGTGCCGACGGACAGGGCCACCACCGCCAGCTGGGCGAATCCCAGCAGCGCCAGCGGAAACCAGTAACGCGGTCGCTCGTTCCCCATACGGGGCGAGGGTAGTGGGTCAGGCGCAGAACGGTGGCAGTTCGCGCGGATCGTTTTCCGGCACCCAGCGGCCTTCCGGCTTCTCGTACTGCCAGCGCGCGCCGCGGGCGACGATCTGGCGCAGCGCCAGGACGATCCGGTCCACATGCTCGGTGGTGCTGCCGAGGCCGAGGCTGACGCGCACGGCCTGCTGCCCCGTCGAACCGGCGACGGCGATCAGCCGTTTGGTCGCCACGTGCGCGCAGAACGCGCCGTCCCGCACGCCGATGCCGTACTCCGCCGAAAGGACCGCGGCCAGCCAGCCGGGGTCGAAGCCGTCGACGACGAAGCTGAGCGTGCCGACGCGGTCGACAGGCGCGTCGAACAACCGCAGTTCGGCGAAGCCGGGGATGGCGGCGAGGCCGCGGCGCAGGCGCGCCAGCAGGTCCTCCTCGTGGGCGACGATCCCGTCCCAGTTCGCGGCCAGCGTCTCGCAGGCGACACCGAGCGCGTAGACGCCGACGGTGTTGGGCGAACCGGCTTCGTGCCGCTCGGCACCGGAATTCCAGACCACACCGAGGTTTTCGGAGTCACGGGTGACGAGTTTCGTCGCGCCGCCGCCGGCGAGGTAAGGCTGGGCCGCGCGCAGCCAGTCGGCGCGACCGATCAGCGCTCCGGCACCGAAAGGCGCGTACAGCTTGTGCCCCGACAGCGCGACGTAGTCGACGTCCAGCTCGCGCAATGAGATCTTCCGATGCGGCGCGAGCTGTGCCGCGTCGAGCGCGATCCGGGCGCCGTGCCGCCGCGCGACGGCCGCGATCTCCTTGACCGGCAACAGTTCCCCGGTCACGTTGGACGCGCCGGTGAGCACCACCAGCCGCGGGCCCTGCGGGCAGTCCGCGAGCGCTTCGTCCACAGCGGACACCGCGGCGAGGCGGGTGCGCGGCGTCTCGACGCGGCGGACGTTCGGACCCTTCCACGGCAGCAGCGCGGCGTGGTGCTCGGTGTCGAACACGACGACCGACGTGTGCTTCGGCAGGCTGCGGGCGAGAAGGTTGAAGGAATCGGTGGTGTTGCGGGTGAACACGACGGTGTCGGTCGACCGCGCGTCGACGAAGTCACGCAGGATTCCGCGCGTGCGCTCGTAAAGCTTGGTCGAAACCTGCGAAGCGAACCCGGCGCCGCGGTGCACGCTGGCGTACCAGGGCAGGAACTCGTCGACCGCGGAACGCACCTTGTCCAGACAGGGGGCGCTCGCCGCGTGATCCAGATTGGCGTAGCCGATGTCGCCGCCGGTGACCAGCGGAACCCGCAGATCGGCGCACGCGACAGCCGGGATTTCGCGGGTGGCAACGGTTTCGGCGGGGGTGCTGGTGCGTTCGAGAGCGAGGGTCATCGTCATCCTCCGGGCCAGGGGACCCGGCGAGGATCCCGCGCTTGCCCGTCGCACCTCGCGACGAGCCAGGTCCTCACCCGGGGCACCCCACCGCGGAAGGAGGGTTGCCGGTCAGCTAGCCGGGGCTTGACGCTGACACTCGTGACCTACGGACGAAGTTAGCGGATGGGCGGGCGATCGAGCCAGCCCTCGTCCGCATCTTGAGACGCCGCTCACGTGTCCCGTGCGCGGGAAGTACCGTTGCCCGGCGCCGCGCCGCGCCGGGCAACGGCAGGTCAGACCCGGAATCGGCCGGGCAGCGGGACGGTCGCGCGGGAGGAGACCTCGGTCGCGGTGCCGGAGTACTGATCGGTGCCGGCGGTGAACCGCCAGCCGCCGAAGGTCTTGCCGTCGACCGCTTCGCCGTAGGCCTCGGCGACCTTGGTCGAGACCTCGTCGTAGGACAGGCCGTTCCAATTGCCCGCGCCGACCCCGAAGTCACGCGAGTCGCCGCCCTGCGCGGCGGCCGCGGGCAGGGTCCACAGGGTGAAGTGCACGTGGGCGCCGGTGCTGCTGCCACCGCAGGGCAGCGCGTTGCCGGTCCGGCCGAGGGTGTCGCCCGGGGCGACCTTCTGGCCGTCGGTGACCGAAATGTTCTCCATGTGGTAGTACCCGGTGCGCCAGCCGCCGTCGTGGTCGACGGTCACCCAATCGCCGCCGGAGCAGTGCTGGATCCGGACGGTGCCCGCCAGCGGGGCGCGGACGGTCTTGTCACCGGGGCTGAAGTCGATGGCGTTCTTCACGCCGGAGTTCCCGTTGTCGGAGTGGATCCCCGCCGAGTAGACCGATTGGCCCGTGTCGAAGGGCAGCCCGAACGAGGGAAAGGCGCCGGCCGCTGTCGCCGTCGGGGCCGCGAGAATCACCCCGACGAGTGCGGCAGTGACCCCCAGGCCAGCGAACCGCGCAGGAAGTTTCGTCACCTTGCGTACTCCTTACCCCGTGACACTCACCCATTCGATGGAGTCGATTGCGGGGAAAGTAATCCAAAAGGAGTACGAAAGGGAAGAATTTTCTGAGATCAACCGACGAACAGCTGGTGCCGGTTCGTGACCTACTGGCCGGATTCGCCCTTCCACCTGGCGAGACGACCCGCGCGGTCGACGGCCCGCAGGCGTCGTTCGGCCGCGTCACGGGCTTCGGCGGTGGTCACGACGAGTAACTGGTCGCGTTCCTGAAGCCGGGTGTTCTTGTTCGGGGTGAAGCCGGAACCATCGCGCACGAGGAGGCTGATCGTCGCCCCCACCGGCAGCCGCAGTTCGGCCAGGTAGACGCCGTGCATCTTGGACCCGGTGTTGATCCGGACCTGCAGGAGTTCCGCGCCCATCTCGTCGAGCGGCGCGGAGTCGACGTCGATCTCGTGCGCTTCGGCGTGCTGGGCCAGCCCGAGCACTCGTGCGAGCGGGGTCAGCGTCGCCCCTTGGAGCAGTGTCAGCACGATGACCAGCACGAACACCGCGTCGACCAGCTCCTGCGCGCCGGGCACCCCGGACGACAGCGGGATCAGCGCGAGCACGATCGGGACCGCGCCGCGGAGCCCGGCCCAGGACAGGAACACCTGTTCTCGCCAGGGGATCTTGAACGGCAGCGCCGACAAGAGCACCGACAGCGGGCGGGCCAGCAGCAGCACGACCGCGCCGGCGACCAGGCCCTGGACCAGGCTCTCGAAGATCCGGCTCGGCGAGGCGAACAGGCCCAGCAGCACGAACAGGCCGATCTGCGCGAGCCAGCCGAGCCCTTCGGCGAAGGACAGCGTGTCCGATCGGTGCGGCAGCTTCGAGTTCCCCAGCACCAGGGCCGCGACGTAGGTGGCGAGCAGCCCCGACGCGTGAGCGAGCTGCCCGCTCGAATACGCCACGACGCACACCGCGACGGTGGCCAGCGGGTACAGACCGGTGGCGGGAAGCGCCGCCCGGCGCAGCGCGAACGCCCCGCCCCAGCCGAAGGCCAGGCCGATCACCAGCCCGGCGGCGAGTTCGTAGACCACCAGCAGCGGCAGCGACCAGTCGACGGTCGCCCCCTCGGCGAGGACGACGACGGCGATGTAGGCCGGGGCGTCGTTGATCCCGGACTCGATCTCCAGCGCGCCCACGAGCCGCTTCCCGATCCCCGCCGATCTCAGCACGGAGAAGACCGCGGCGGCGTCGGTCGAGGCGAGTACCGCGCCCCACAGCAACGCCATCCGCCAGTCCAGGCCCAGCAACCAGTGCAAAGCCGCGCCGGTGACCGCGATGCTCACCGCGACGGCCACTGTGGACAGTGCGATTCCGATGCCCAGCGAGGGTTTCACGGCCGTCCACCGGGTGGTGAGGCCACCTTCGGACAGGATCATCACCAGCGCGGCGAGGCCGAGCGACTGGGTGAGCTCGGGGTTGTCGTACTGGATGCCGAACCCGGCCTCGCCGAGCAGGACCCCCATCCCCAGGTACAGCAGCAGCGAAGGAAGGCCGACCCGGATCGACACCCGGACCGCGATCACGGCGACGAGAAGCACCGCGCCACCGGTGCCGAGGATGAGCGGGAGCTGCTCCATGTCGCCTCCCGTTCCGGTCGCCGTGAGGGCTCCAGAATAGTGAGGCGGTGATCGTCACACGTTCGTGTACCGGTCGGAAAGCGCCGGGATAACCTGTGTTACAGACTGTCCACTAGGGACTCCGCAGGGCCACCAGGTCGACACCGAGTTCCGCGAACGGCTTTTCCGCCGCGGGCAGGACTTTCACCGCGCGGTTGCCCTCACGGGACAACCAGCCGACGCTCACACCGTGAGACAGTAACGCCGCGGCGGCCCGGCCCGCCAAATGATCACGGCGCACTGTCCAATCCAGACAGTCACGCAGCATCGGACGGCGGCCGCCGTCGATCTCGACTCCGAGCCCGTCGAGCACCTGCCGTCCGCGGCCGGTCAGCGTCAATCCGCCTGCGTCGTCGATCAGCCCGGTGGTGAGCATCCCGTCCCGCAGCGCGACCCCGACAGTCCCGGCGAGGTGGTCGTAGCAGGTCCTGGCGAACTCGAGCCGCTTCACCCGCACGGACGACCGCAGTCCCTTCACCGGCCGATGTTCGGCGTGCTGCGCCAGATGCTCGATCAGTTCCGCCACCCGGGGGTCGGCTATGCGGACGTAACTGTGCCTCCCCTGTTTGACCCGCACGACGAACCCGGCATCGGTCAGCTTCGTCACGTGCTCGCTCGCCGTCGACGCGGCCACCTCGGCCGCGCCCGCCAGCTCGGTCACCGTCCAGGCGCGCCCATCCAGCAGGGCGAGACACATCGACGCGCGGCTCGGATCGGCGAGCACGGCCGCGACCTCGGCCAGTGCGATCGTTTCCATGCCTTCACCGTAGAAGACCCACGGTTCGGCGACGGCCGAATCGTCAGCCTGCCAAGAACTTCGCCGCCAGCTGGACCGCGGGCTTGGAGTCGTTGGAACCTTCGAGCATGACGGCGAAGGCGACGTCACCGCGATAGCCGACGAACCAGCCGTTGGCGTCCGCGCCCGAGCCGAACTGCGCCGTCCCGGTCTTGCCGAAGACGGCCCCGCTGCCCTTCAGCGCCTTCGCGGTCCCTGTCGTGCAGACCTCGCGCATCATCGCGCGGACCTGGTTCAGCACCCCCGCCGGCGGAGCCTGGTACCCGGCGTTGACCTTGGTCTCCAGCCCCTGCCACAGCTTCGGCACGACCGGCTTCCCCGTGGCGACCGTCGCGGCCATGAGCGCCGCGCCCAGCGGGCTGACCTGCACCCTGCCCTGGCCGATCCCGGCCTCGACCTGCTCGTCACCGCTACCCGACGGTTCCACCTTCCCGACTTCCGTCGACAGTCCCGGGATCTCGAAGTCGGCGTTGAGGCCGAGCTGGCTCGCGGCCTTCGCGAGGCCGTCCGCGGGCAACTGCCCGGCGAGCCGCCCGAAGGTCGTGTTGCACGACGCGGCGAACGCCGTCTTCAGCGAAACGGTGCCCAGGTCGAACCCGTTGTCGTTCTTGAGCGTGCGGGTGCCGATCTGCTCGCTGCCCGGGCAGGGCAGCGGGGAGTCGGCGGTCACGCCGCCCTGCTGCAGCGCCGCGGTCGCCGTGGCGATCTTGAAGGCCGAGCCCGGCGAGTACAGGCCGTTGAGCGCCTTCGGCTGGTTCCCGGCGGCGCCGTTCTGCGCGACCGCCAGGAGCTCGCCCGAGGTCTTCATCGCGACGATGATCGCCGGCCCTTGGAAGCCGTCGACGGCTTTCTGAGCGGCGTTCTGCGACGCCACGCTCAAAGTCGAAACCAGCGGCTTGCCGGCTTCGGCGGCCTGCCCGAACAGCGTCTCGACCGGTTTGCCGGAGACGTCGACGCGAGACACGGTGACGGTCGTCGCGGCGCCACTGTTCTCCCCGGAAGCGACCTTGGTCAACGCTCCCTGCAGGATCGGTGCGACGCCCGTCGCGTCACCGCCGACCAGCGCCTTGCCGTCGCGGTCGGCCACGACCGGTTTCGCCGAAACGGGGGCGACGGAAAGCCGCTGCCCGGCTTCGAGCTTCGGGTGGATCACCGACATCGCCCAGCGGACCACCCACTTCCCGGCGATGCGCACCAGGTCCAGCTTGCCCTCGTACTTCCAGACGCTGGTGCCCGCGAACGTCCACGCGACGTGGAAGGTGGCCGACGTCGTGGTCGCGTTACCCGGCGTCGTCGGGACCTCGCCGAGCGACGTCTTGACCGACGCGCCGTTGAGCGTGTTGCGCGTCCCGGTCAGCGCGGCCGTGGCCGCCGCCGGATCGTCGACCGGGGCGGTGGTCAGGTCGCCGGTGTCGAACAGCCGCAGGAACCGGCCGGCGACCTGCGCCGGGCTGTCCTGCACGCTCTCGGTGGAGTCCCCCGGGCCGGAAGCCGCGGGCGCCCGGTCCTCCTTGACCAGCAGCACCACCCCGGCCACCACGATGGCGACCACCGCCAGCGCGGCGCCGATCAGGATCCCTCTTTTCCGGGCAGGACTCATGGATTCGCTCTCCCCCATTCGGCGCGTACCCTCGCGCGCCCCCGGGCGCCAGCCTGCCGATTTCCCCCGCGCAAGGCTCCCGCGCGGCGAGAAAGCCGCTGTTCCGAATCCGTTTCGTGATCCCGGTGATCGGCACCCGCCCCCGGACGCCATGAAAGGTCCTTTCCTTGCGAAATTCGCAAGGAAAGGACCTTTCATGGCACTCGCGAGGGTCAGGCCTTGGTGACCGCCACGGTCACCTTCGTGCCTTCACCGACCGTCCCGGCAGAGCCGTCGGCGACGTCGCCGTACGCCACCGACGTCGCCAACGTCTCCGAAGCGATGAACTCCTCGTGCGTCTTCGCGGCCGTGACCACGTCTTCCGGCGCGTCGACCGTCAGCGCGATGCGGTCGGCGACGTCGAGCCCGGCGTCACGGCGGGCCTGCTGCACGACCCGGACCAGGTCGCGGGCCAGGCCCTCGGCCGCCAGCTCGTCGGTCACGTCGGTGTCGAGCAGCACCAGCCCGGCACCACCCGGCAGTTCCGCGGCCGCGCCGCCGCCCTTGGCGACCAGGCGCCGGTCGTACTCGCCTTCGACGAGCTCGATCCCGGCCGCCACGACGGCGCCGCTCTCGGACGTCGTCCACTCACCGGCCTTGACGGCCTTGATCACCGTCTGGACGTCCTTGCCCAGCCGCGGCCCGGCCGCCCGTGCGTTCACCGCGACCTCGAAACCGCCGTGCGCGGCGACGTCCGTGGTCAGCTCGACGGATTTGACGTTGACCTCGTCGCGCAGGATGTCGGTGAAGTCGCGCAGCGAGTCGGCCTCGTGCGCGGCGACGACCAGCTTGGCCAGCGGCAGCCGCACCCGCAGCTTGTTCGACTTCCGCAGCGAGAGCGCCGAAGACGCCACCTGGCGCACCCGGTCCATCGCCGTCACCAGCGCCGCGTCGGCGGGCAGGTCGAGCGCGTTCGGCCAGTCGGTCAGGTGTACCGAACGACCGCCGGTCAGCCCGCGCCAGACGACCTCCGTGGTCAGCGGCAGCAGCGGCGCCACCACCCGCGACGTCACCTCCAGCACGGTGTGCAGGGTGTCGATCGCGTCCTGCTCGCCCGCCCAGAACCGGTCGCGCGACCGGCGCACGTACCAGTTCGTCAGCACCTCGAGGAAGTCACGGACGGTCGAGCAAGCACCGGCGACGTCGTAGGTGTCGAGCGCGTGCTCGACGTCGGTCACCAGTTCGTGCGTCTTCGCCAGCACGTACCGGTCGAGGATGTGCTTCGAATCCGTGCGCCACTGGCCTTCCACACCCTCGGCGTTCGCGTAGAGCGCGAGGAAGTAGTACGAGTTCCACAGCGGCAGCACGGCCTGGCGGACGGCGTCGCGGATGCCCTTGTCGGTGACGACCAGGTTCCCGCCGCGCAGGATCGGGCTCGCCATCAGGTACCAGCGCATCGCGTCGGAGCCGTCGCGGTCGAAGACCTCGTTGACGTCCGGGTAGTTGCGCAGCGACTTGGACATCTTCTGGCCGTCCGAGCCGAGCACGATCCCGTGCGAGATACAGGTGCGGAACGCCGGCCGGTCGAACAGCGCGGTCGCCAGCACGTGCAGGACGTAGAACCAGCCGCGGGTCTGCCCGATGTACTCGACGATGAAGTCGCCCGGGTAGTGGTGCTCGAACCACTCGGTGTTCTCGAACGGGTAGTGCACCTGCGCGTACGGCATCGAACCCGAGTCGAACCAGACGTCCAGGACGTCCTCGATCCGGCGCATGGTGGACTTCCCGGTCGGGTCGTCCGGGTTGGGCCGGGTCAGCTCGTCGATGAACGGCCGGTGCAGGTTCTCCAGCCGCACACCGAAGTCGCGCTCGATTTCGTCGAGCGAGCCGTAGACGTCCGTGCGCGGGTACGCCGGGTCGTCCGACTGCCACACCGGGATCGGCGTGCCGAAGTACCGGTTGCGGGAGACCGACCAGTCGCGGGCGTTCTCCAGCCATTTGCCGAACTGGCCGTCCTTGACGTTCTCCGGATACCAGGTGATCTGCTGGTTCAGCTCGACCATCCGGTCCTTGAACTCGGTCACCGCGACGAACCACGACGAGACGGCGCGGTAGATCAGCGGGTTCCGGCAGCGCCAGCAGTGCGGGTACGGGTGCTCGTAGGTCTCGTGGCGCAGCAGCACCGCACCCTGACGGCCGGCCGAACCGGTGCCGTTCTTGAGGTCCTTGATGATGTTCGGGTTGGCGTCGAAGACCTGCTGGCCCTCGTAGTCCGAGACGGTCGCGTCGAACTTGCCCTGCGCGTCCACCGGGGTGACCGGGACGATGCCCGCCGCGTCGGTGACGACCTTGTCCTCTTCACCGTAAGCGGGCGCGATGTGGACGACACCGGTGCCGTCCTCTGTGGTGACGTAGTCCGCGGCCAGCACACGGTGCGCGTTCTCGTGCCCGGCGAAATACGGGAACGGTGGGGCGTAACGGGTTCCGAGCAGCTCGGTGCCGGTGTAGTGCCCGACGACGGTCGGCTCTTCACCGAGCTCGCGGGCGTACGCGGCGACGCGTGCTTCGGCGAGCAGGAACCGCTTGCCGTCGCTTTCCACCACGACGTACCGCACGTCCGGGTGCACCGCGGTCGCGAGGTTGGACGGCAGCGTCCACGGGGTCGTGGTCCAGATCAGCAGATAGGTGCCGTCGAGCTCGTTGTCGTTGCCCTCCAAGCGGAAACCGACCGTGACGGCCGGGTCCTGGCGGCTGGCGTAGACGTCGTCGTCCATGCGCAGCTCGTGGTTGGACAGCGGCGTCTCGTCGCGCCAGCAGTAGGGCAGCACGCGGTAGCCCTCGTAGACCAGGCCCTTGTCCCACAGCTGCTTGAACGCCCAGATGACCGACTCCATGTAGGACAGGTCGAGCGTCTTGTAGTCGTTGTCGAAGTCGACCCAGCGGGCCTGACGGGTGACGTAGTCCTGCCATTCGCCGGTGTAGCGCAGCACGGACTCGCGGCAGGCCTCGTTGAAGACGTCGATGCCCATCGCGTCGATCTCGGACTTCTCGGTGATCCCGAGCTGGCGCATGGCCTCGAGCTCGGCGGGAAGGCCGTGGGTGTCCCAGCCGAAGCGGCGCTCGACGCGTTTGCCCTTCATGGTCTGGTAACGCGGCACCAGGTCCTTCACGTACCCGGTGAGCAGGTGACCGTAGTGCGGGAGCCCGTTGGCGAACGGCGGGCCGTCGTAGAAGACGTACTCGTTCGAACCGTTGACGCCGGGGTCGCGGGCGTCGATCGAAGCCTGGAAGGTCCGATCGGCTTCCCAGTACGCGAGGACGCGCTTCTCCGACTCGGGGAACGAAGGCTGGGACGGGACGCCGGTCTCGCCGTCCACCTGTGCCTTGGGATACATCTTCGGTGCTCCTCGCGGTTCGTCTCTCGTACGGGCTTCCACCCACACGGGGACGAGACGGCCGTTTCCGGCGCGTTCCGCGGTACCACCCCGCTTGCCCGGCCGGTCGGTGTTCCGGCTGGGCCGCTCATTCGACGGCTGTGACGGGCCGTACCCGTCCGGTTCTACTGAGGGCGCGGGCCCTGTTCTTCCGGAGGCTCCCCGGTGATGGCCGGATCGGTGCCAGTTCGTTCAAGGGTAGCGCGCGGGCGCAACCGGGTTCTCACCCGGTCAACCGGACCAGGCCGACGCCCCGGGTGTGGACGGCCCGGATCGCGAAACTCCCCCTTTCGATGTCGACGTGCTCCTCCTGCGGCTTCCCGCCGGCGGGATACGCGATGCCAAGCTCGGTGCCCGCCGTCACCGAGTCCATGAGGATCGCGGGACCGTCGGTCTCCCAGTGGCCGCAGTCCTCCCACGGCGTCGCGGGGTCGGCGAGGAGCCGCTCGGCCTCGGCGAGCAACTCGTCCTCAGAGCCGGCGGTGAGCCAGCGGAGGAACGCGCGGTGCTCCGGGAGGTAACAGGTGGCGGCGGGTTCGTCGCCGAGGACCAGACCCGTCGCCCCGCCGATGGGCAGCGTGCCAACGAGCGCGTTCACCGCGCAGGCACGGTCGTAGTCGTCCTCGCCTCCTTCCAGGCTTCCTTTCCAGTCCGCCAAGGCGGAAACGGGCACGACGATGAGCGGGCCGCCGAGGGACTCGACCCAGGATTGAGTCCGCGTGATGGTCACGGCCGCAGTGTGCCGTGAGGGACCGACAGTTTCGGCGACAATGCGGCCATGGGGCGAGACGAGTGGTTGGCCGGGCAATCAAGTACCTTCACGGCGCTGCTGGGCAAGCGAGTCGACAAGTGGGTCGGCGTGGAGATGGCGTTGCGGGAGAACCTGGCGGGAACCGGCCCGCAGTTCGCCGACCCCGAAGTCCCTTGCCTTCAGCTGTATTGGCTTCAGGCTTGGCTGGACGACGGCAGCGCGGTCGAGATCGGCACCTATCAGGACGACGACGACTTCAGCCTCGGCGGCCATACGTCGGACGTGTCTCACGACGACGGTCGGTGGAGCGGGATTTATCGTTGGCGGTCCTTTCCTGAGTTGCCAACCGGTTCGGTCGATCACGTGGCTCTCTTCCTCGATCAGCACCTCCTGGCCGAAGTGCATTTCCGGATCGGAACACGGCCGCTGGTGCTGGTCGCGGGCGAACTGGAGGAAAGGCACGACGGCGGGCTGACCTTCCAGCGGCTCGACGAATCGGTCCTCGCCTTCACTGATCTTGTTGCTGTCGCGCGTGTTCCGTGGAACACGGCGCGACAAATCCGCCGCTTCTGAAAGCGTGGGCGTGTAGGTCGTTATACAGTTTTGTGCCTCGGCGCCCGGCCGAGTCGGCAAGGCGATCTTGGGCGACTTGGACTTTGTCCACGGGCTGGGGGCGATCGGTGGAGCGACGGGGTCGGCCTACGTCCGTAGGTGCATGGTGTTGCGCCTCGGAGCCCCGCTCGGGTCGAGGTAAGCGGGCGGAGTGAATTCCGGCAGGCCGTCTTGGGCGATCCGGACTTTCCATTCGCTGCGGTGGATGAGCCGATGATGCCGAGTGCAGAGGAGTACCAGGTTGTCGATTTTGGTTTCGCCGTGGTGTCGCCAGAAAACAATGTGGTGTGCGGTGCAACGAGGCACCGGCATATCGCAACCCGGGAAGGCACAGCCGCCGTCGCGGAGGGTGAGCGCGTATTTCTGGGCCAACGACACGGTGCGTTTGGAGCGGCCGATGTCCAGCGGTTCGCCTGCGGTGCCGAGGACGCCGGGCCGGACGCGGGCGTCGCAGGCGAGGATCCTCGCGTCGGTGGCGCTGATCGGGCCGACGAGGTCCAGGTGGGCTTCGCCGAGATCGTTCATCAAGTCCTCATACGACATGGTGATGAGGATGTGGGTGGCCTCCCCGGCTTGGCCGGGCAGGTTCCGGCTGGTGGTCTTCAACCGGACGTAGTCAGTGAAGGCATCCCCGTAGCGTTCGTCCTGGGTACGGGGATCACGGACCCCGTCGATGGCTTTGTGGGGTTTCGCGAGGGGATCCAGGTCGGTTTTCAGCCGGGCGTAGGTTTCCAGGTCCAGTCGTGCTTTGAGGCCGAGGGTGCCGTCGCGGTGCTTCACGAACCGTAGTTCTGGGCGGGTGTCTTTGGGGTTCTCGTTGCGGGGTTCTTTGCCGTCGGGGTCGAGTTCGTCGAGCAGGCGGCGTCCGGCACGGGCGATCTGCCGTGGCCCCGCGTGCCGGGCCAGCTCGACCAGGATTTTCTCCCCGGCACGGACATCGTCTTCCGGGACAGAAGACGGGATGCGGGCGAGGGTTTTGATGATGGCGTCGATCTGCGATCCGCCGATCGCGCCTTCGGCCGCGGCTTCGGCGGTCAACGGTGCTAGGGGTGGTTCGGGGTCACCGCCCAGGGACGGGCCGGGATGTAGGGCGAGGACTCGGTCGGCGCGGGCGCTGGCTTCCTTGTCCGACACCAGGAAATCCTCGTAGATCAACCCAGCCAGCGTCGAATGACCGCTGCAGCCACGCACTCCTCGGGAGTTGATTTCGGCGAGGATCGCGTTCTGCTCGGCATCCAGCTGGCGCTTCTGGACTTCGAGTTCTTGTTTGCGGGCGTGCAGCGTCGCGGTGTCGACGCGCCACCACTGGGTGGGCGTCTTCGGGGAGGCATCGTCGCTGGACACAAGATCAACGCTACGCCGGATCGAACACCTGTGCTATAGCATATTCAGGCTATATCGAACGATGTAGGACTTTTGAAGAAAAGGGCGAGGTGGCCGCAATCAGAGGTGGCCGCAATTCGGAGTGGTCGCAATCAGTCGACTAATTGCGCGCCTCGGCAACACCCGAGGCAACCCGAGGCAAAACCCGAGGCAGACCGAGACAAAACCCGAACCGCCACCGACGACAACACCACGACCCAGGGGCCCGAGTTGCCGTCCTCACCACCGCCTCTAGGTTGACGGTATGCCGATCTGCGAGCCCCGATGAAAGGGCCCGGACTCCTCGTCGTCCTGCTGGTCGTCCTCGGTGGCGTCAGCGGGCTCGGGTTCCTGCTGGGACTGGGTAACGCCGCCGTCCTGGCCGCCCTCACCGCGCTCTTCTGTCTCATCGCGGCGGTCGGCGGGCCGCTCTGGGCGGATCTGCGGTTGCTGGCGTGGTTCGCGCCCGCGCTGGTCCTCGCGGTCGGGGTGCCGCGGTTGCTGGGCGCGGTGTCGCAATGGGCGGCGATCGGGCTGCTGGTGGCGATCGCGGTCGTCGCCGGTCTGTTGCCCGTGCTCGGGCCGCGGTTCGTGACGGTCGGGCTGGGGCTCGGGATGGCGTCGCTGTTCGGGTACGGCTTCCAGCTGACGGGGACGGCGTCGGCGGGGCAGATCCTGGGCGCGCCCGCGCTCGCGGTGGGGGTCGTGATCCTGTTGCGGGTGCTGATGGGCGCGAAGGATCCCGCCAAGCCGACCCGTGACGCGCTGGCCGACGCGCTCTCGACGGGTACTTCCGAAACCCGGGAGCGTGCGGCGAGGCTTTGGCTCGCGGACCGGCCCCGTCGCTGGACCGGCGGGGTCCTCGGCGGCCTGTTCCGGTATAGCGCGGCCATCGGATTGCTGGAGATCCGCCGGAAACGGCTGAACAGCGGGGAAATCGGCGAAACGCTCAACACCGCCAAGGAAGAAGCCGCCAGGCTGGCCGAAGCCGTCCGGAACCCCAGCGCGCCGAACGACGTCGAGCCGGTGCGGCGCGACGAACCCCGCGATCTGCCCGGCGCCACGGCGAGGCTCGTCACCGCGCTCTGGGAGGCACTCGAAACCATCCGGACCGCGGCGACCGAACGCGACGAGTCGCGTGTGGACGTCCCGAAAGGACTCCGCAAGGAGCTGCGCCGGATCGAACTGAGTGGCGCGTTCTCCTGGCAGTCGGCGCAGTTCCGGCACGCGCTCCGCTGCGGGCTCGGCGTCGGGCTGGCGCTGGTGGTCGCGAGTTTCCGGCCCGGCGACCCGCTCACCGTGTCGTTCCTGCTCGCCACCTTCGCCATCCTGCAGCCGGAATGGCGCGACAGCCTCGGCAAGGCCTGGCAGCGGATCGGCGGCTCACTCGGCGGCGCCGTCGTGCTCAGTCTCGTTCTTTGGCTTCTGCCGCAAGGGTTTCTGCTGCCGATCGGGCTCGTCGCGCTCCTCGGCGGGTTCTCGTTCATGCAGACCCGGCCGGCGGTGTTCAACGGCTGCATGGTCCTGATGTCGGTCGGTATGAACGCGACCACCAGACATCTCGACCCACGCTACGTACTCGTCGAGTATCTGCTTCTGATGGTCCTCGCCGGTGCCATCGCGCTGCTGTTCGGTTTCGCGGCGATCCCCGGGGTGCCGAAACCCGGACCGGCGGAACGATTCGAGAACGCCGTCGGCGCCACCCGGGAGCTGCTCGGCTCGGTGGCGCGGAAACTCCGCGGCGAGGACGTCGGCCCGCGGACGCTCGGCCGCGAATTCCGCGCCGCCACCATCGCCCACCATGGTCTGCTCGCGGCGGAGCCGGGCACCAAGGAACCCGCGTCCGGTCAACGGGACGCGCTGGAGAAGGCCGCCGAGGCCTTGCGCGGCCTGTCCGTCACGGCGTCGTCACTCCTGTTGCGTCCCGGCTCCGCCGAAGCGGCGGACGCCGTGGACGAGGCGGCACGCACGCTCGGCACCGAAGAAGCCGCGGAGATCCCCGTGCCACGTGACGCGGACGAGGAACAGCGTCTGGTGCTCGACACGATCGCCGCCGATGTCGTAGCGGTCGGCGAAGCGGCTCAGAAGCTTTAAGCCTTCTCGCGGTGCTTCCCGGCGATCTCCGCGTCGGGCGTGCACAGCGCGCACGGGGTGAACCCGAGCTGCCGTGCTTCACCGATGCCGAGCGGGATGGTGTCCCTTGCTTCGAGCCACTCGCACGACGTCACGTGATAGCGCGGGTACTCGTCGACGACGACGACCTCGGTCTCGAGTTCGGAGACGACCGCCACATCCGCGGGGTCGCTCTTCTCCTCGCCGGGGTCGCCGCTTTGCGGAGGCTCCGGGGTGTCCTCCGCGTCGCCGAGCTCACCCGCGGCGGGCATCAGGACGGTCTGCTCGGCATCCTCGGGTTTCTTTTCCGCACCCTCGGCGGGCTCGTCCTCTCCGTCCGGGTCCTCCGCCGCTTCCTCAGCGGGAGCCGCGCGCTTCTTCCGGCGGCGCAGCAGGTCGAAGAGAAGCAGCAACCCCGCGACGACGGAGAGGCCGATGGAGATCCAGGCCCACAGGGAGTTCGCGGTGATGAGCGCCGCGACGAGCAGCCCCAGAGCCGCCAGTACCAGTACCAGGACGATGAAGAGCACGGTGAATTACAACACGAGAGCAAAGCGAAACGGCCTCGACCCTCCGGAGAGTGCCGAGGCCGTTCCAGTGGGTAGAAATCAGCCCGCTTCGGCCCGGGGACCGAACGAGTAACCCTGTCCGCTACCGGAGGACGACGACTGCCCCGAGCTCGACGAGGACGCCGAAGCGGGAGCGGCCGAACCGCGGTCGTCGAGCTCACGCAGCTGGGACTCGAGGAACCCGCGCAGCCTCGTGCGGTACTCCCGCTCGATCGTGCGCAGCTCTTCGATCTTCTTGCCCAGCGAGCCCTTCTCCGCGTTCATGTTGTTCATGGTCTCGGTGTACTTGCGCTGAGCCTCGCGCTCCATGGTCGTCGCCTTGTCGCGCGCCTGGCGCTCCAAGGTCTCGGCACGGGTCCGCGCGTCGTTCAGCATCGTCTCGGCACGCGTGCGCGCCTCGTTCACCATCGAGTCCGACTTGGACCGCGCGTCCGACAGCAGCTGCTCGGACTTGGTCCGGGCCTCTGCCAGCATGCCGTCCGACTCGGTCTTGGCCTCGGCGGTGAGCCGGTCGGCCATTTCCTGCGCCAGCCCGAGCACCTTCGCGGCCTGGACGTTGGGCTCCCCGTTGTCCGGCACCATCGAGTGGGCCTGGGTCTGCTCCATCGCCGACTGCGGCGGCGGCACCGGCGCCAGGCGGCGCGACGGCTCGTCGCGTACCTGCGGCGGCGGGCCGACGGCGCCGGCCTTGGCGTTCTCGAGCTCACCACGGGTGGTCTCGAGCTCGTTGTCGAGCTGCTCGACCTGCTGCCGCAGCTCGTTGTTGTCCTCGATCAACCGGGCAAGCTCGGTCTCCACCAGGTCGAGGAACGCGTCCACCTCGTCCTCGTTGTAGCCCCTTTTGCCAATGGGCGGCTTGCTGAACGCGACGTTATGCACGTCAGCGGGGGTCAACGACATCAGATCACCTCACGCACTCCATGGCCTGCAGGTCCACCGGGGCTTCCCCGAAAATCACCCTGGCGTTGCCAGCTGCATCGCGAAGAACACAACCAACAGCAGCACCATAATCGATAAGTCCAGTCCGACGCCGCCGATTCGTACGGTCGGGATGATTCGTCTGAACAGACGAACCGGTGGGTCGGTCACTGTGTAGATGGTCTCGAGCGTTACCGCAACCCCTCCGGCAGGACGCCACTCGCGAGCGAAAGCACGCACGAGCTCGACGACGATCCGTGCCGTCAGCAGGAGCCAGAAGGCGAACAGCACGTACCAGACGACCAGCAACACAGCATTCACGTAACCACTCTGCCATGCCTCGCGTCAAAAGACGCAGTTGACGGGCCACGGATGCCGATGAGTCGACAAAATCACATCCGGCTGCGCTCAGCGGTCACCGGGTGATCAGCCGCGCAGGAACAATCCGCCTTCGGCAATCCGCCGACGGTCCTCCGCGGTGACATCCACATCGGGCGGTGAGAGAAGGAACACCTTGTTGGTGACCTTGTCCATCGATCCGCGCAACGCGAAAGCGAGCCCCGCGGCGAAGTCGACGAGACGCTTCGCGTCCGCGTTCTCCATCTCCGTGAGGTTCATGATCACCGGGATGCCCTCCCGGTAGTGCTCCCCGATCGCCCGCGCTTCCGCGTAGCTCGTCGGGTGCAGCGTCGTGATCCGGCTCAACGGGTCACGCACCGCCGGACGGACCGGCTCGGTGACCGGCCGCAGCCGCGCGACCGGCTCCGGCTGACGGTCCATCGCCAGCGCTCCGTGGACGGCCGGCTCCAGGCTGGCCACGGAGCGTGACCGAGGCCGGGGCGCGGGCTCGTCGTAAGTGTCAACTTCGTCCCGGTAACGTCCACCCCGTGACCGGGCCGGCGGCTCGTCGTCGTAGTCGTACTCGTCGTCGGCATAGTCCTTTGAGGCATAGCCTCGCCGGTAGTCATCCTCGACGTCATAGCCGTCTTCGTCCGCGGGCACCATCCCGAAGTAGGCCTTCAGCTTCTGCAGCGCGCTCATGCCTCTCCCTAGCCTTAGCCGCGTCCCGCACCGTACTCCCCCGCCCTCGCCACCACTCCCCGTAACGACGAGACGGTATTCCCTAGGGCGAGGCTAAACCGCGCCCACCGAGCAACGCGGTTCCGACACGCACACAGGTCGAGCCGTGCGCGATCGCCTGCTCGAGATCATTGCTCATTCCGGCGGAGATCTCACGGGCATTTGGGTGTTCTTCCCGTAGACGCTCCGACGCACGAGCGAGTTTCCCGAACGCCTCGGCGGGATCAGTACCCAGCGGCGCGACCGCCATAAGCCCCCGGAGCCGAATATCACCCACATGGGCTATCCGCTCCGCCAAATGGCTCACTTCGCTCAACCGAATGCCCCCGCGTTTCGGATCGTCATCGAGACTTACTTGAATGAGGACGTCCAACGGGTGATCACGTTGCCCGGAATCGAGCGCGGACTTGGTCGCCTTCGCGAGTGCGTCGGCGAGCCGCTCGGAGTCGACGGACTGGACCTCGTCGGCCCAGCGCACGACCGATTTGGCCTTGTTCCGCTGCAGGCTGCCGACCATATGCCAGCGGATCGGCGCGTCCGGACGGAGACCGGCGACCTCTTCGGCCTTCGCGCCCGCTTCCTGATCGCGATTCTCGGCGAGGTCGAGCGCGCCGAGGTCGGCGAGCAGCGCGGCGTCGAGCGCCGGGAACGTCTTGGTGACCGCGAGCAGTTTGACCTCGTCGCGGGCCCGGCCGGCGGCCTCGCACGCGGCGGCGATCCGCTTTTCCACTTCGGCGAGGGAAGCCGCGAGTTCCCCCTTGCGGGCGTCACTCACGACGCGTCCAGCCACGTGATCCCGGCGATCCGGCCCGTGGTGCCGTCGCGACGGAAGCTGAACAAGGTCTTGTCTTCGTTGGTACAGCGCGGATCCACGCCGATCTTGCCGACGCCGAGGTCGGCCAGTTGCCGCCAGAGACCGGCCCGCAGGTCGAGCCCCGGTGTGCCCTTGCGGGTTTTGCAGGCACTGCCCGGCACGTGCTTTTCGACGTCGGCGGCCATGTCGGCGGGGACTTCGTAGCAGTCGCCGCAGATCGCGGGACCGAGCAGCGCTTCGGTGCGGGCGGGCTCGGCGCCGACCGAACGCATCGCCTCGATCGCGGCGGGGACGACACCGACCCTGGCGCCGACGCGGCCCGCGTGGACGGCGGCGACGACACCGGCTTCGGCGTCGGCCAGCAGAAGCGGAACGCAGTCGGCGACGAGCACCACGAGCGCGAGGCCGGGCTCGGCCGTCACGAGCGCGTCGGTCGCTTCGGCGGCGGAGGTCTCCGAGCCGTCGACGACGGTCGCGGTCCGGCCGTGGACCTGCTCCATCCAGGCCAGCCTGTCCTCGGTGAGGCCGAGTTCGGTGGCGAGACGTTTGCGGTTGGCGTAGACGTCGCCCGCGTCGTCGCCGACGTGATCACCGAGGTTGAAGGTGTCGTAAGGCGGCCGGGAAGCCCCGCCCGCCCTGGTCGTGACGACCCGCCGTACCCGCACGCTTTTCCTCCTAGACCTGAGTGAAGGCCCCCTCGACTGTAGTCAAGGAGGCCTTCACGGAACGTACTGGCGAACTACCGGCGCATGAACGGCGGCACGTCGACCTCGTCGTCCGACGGGTCGTCGTGCACCGGGGTGGCGCGGCCGGGCAGGCTGCCGTGGTTCGTGTTCGACCCGATCGGCGAGTAGCCGCGCGAGCCGCCGCCGGGCTGCGGGAGCCCGCCGCTCAGCGAACCGTTGCCCTCGTTGCGGGCGGACGGCATCGGAGTGTGCGTGCGCGGCGGCGCGACCGGGTAGCCGTTCGAACCGGTCGACGGCACCGGCGTGGCACCCGAAGGCGGGCTCTGCACCGGGGTCGCCCCGCCGCCGTTGACCTGGCCCGCCTGTGCGGACGCGGTCGAGCTCGTGCGGGAGCCGAACGCCGGCGGGTCGAGCTTCTTGTGGGTCGGGGTGCCGGCGTCGAAACCGGCCGCGATCACGGTGACCCGGACCTCGTCGCCGAGCGAGTCGTCGATGATCGTCCCGAAGATGATGTTGGCGTCGGGGTGCGCGGATTCCTGCACCAGCGACGCGGCTTCGTTGATCTCGAACAGGCCGAGGTCCGATCCGCCCGCGATCGACAGCAGCGCGCCGTGCGCCCCGTCCATCGACGCTTCCAGCAGCGGCGAGTTGATCGCCTTCTCCGCCGCCTGGATCGCCCGGCCCTCGCCGCGCGCCGAGCCGATGCCCATCAGCGCGGAACCCGCGCCGGACATGACGCTCTTGACGTCGGCGAAGTCCAGGTTGATCAGACCCGGCGTGGTGATCAGGTCGGTGATGCCCTGGACACCCGAAAGCAGCACCTCGTCCGCCGAGCGGAAGGCGTCCATCAGCGAGACGCCGATGTCGCCCAGCTGCAGCAGCCGGTCGTTCGGAATGACGATGAGGGTGTCGCATTCGTTGCGCAGCTGCTGGATGCCCTCTTCGGCCTGCTTGCTGCGGCGCTTGCCCTCGAAGGTGAACGGGCGGGTGACGACGCCGATGGTCAGCGCGCCGAGTTTGCGGGCGATCTGGGCGACGACCGGCGCGCCACCGGTGCCGGTGCCACCGCCCTCGCCCGCGGTCACGAACACCATGTCGGCGCCCTTGATGACCTCTTCGATCTCTTCGCGGTGGTCCTCGGCGGCCTTCTGCCCCACCTCGGGGGCGGCGCCGGCACCGAGGCCGCGGGTCAGTTCCCGGCCGATGTCGAGCTTGACGTCGGCGTCGGACATGAGCAGTGCCTGAGCGTCGGTGTTCACCGCGATGAACTCGACACCCTTGAGGCCGACCTCGATCATGCGGTTCACGGCGTTCACTCCGCCGCCGCCGATACCGACGACCTTGATCACCGCAAGGTAGTTGTGCGGGGGCGTCATCGGAGCCGCCTTCCTGATCGTGTGTGCTCGTGCTGCCCGCCGGTCGCTGAGCCTGTGCCGAACCCTCGAGCTGAAGTTCAGATTGAGAGTTATGTCAACTGCCGACGTTGAAGCAGGACGGTATGCACCAGGCTGGCTCGAATCCAGTAGCCACGCCGTGTGTCGCAAAGGTGTTTTGCCACAACATGTTCGCGGGCGCAAGAGCGAGACCCGGTCGCGGCGGCGAACGGCGGCCTGGTAAAGGCGAAGATCAGGAGGGCATCAGGAAGGCATGGACATGACCATGACGACGTCCTTCGACGGCGACCCGGTCGGTGATCCGCCCGCCTGTTCGACGCTGAGCGCGAACTTCTCGGCACCGCCGAGCCCGTCGGCGACCAGCAGCGCACCGTCCTGACCACCGGAAATGAGCCCGGCGGGTTTGGGCGCGGCGTCCGGGTACATGAGCCAGGCCTGGTAGATCCGGCCCGGTTCGTTCGCCGGCAGCTGCGCCGCCATGAACACCAGACGGTCCTTCGCGCGCGACATCATCACGGTGCCGCCACCGCCCGCCGAGGTTTCGGCGTGCCCGGTCCGGAGGTCGGCGGCCGAAAGGACGTCGGCGACCGGCGCGTACCGGTCCGCGTACTGCGCCGCCCGCTCCCGCGCGGCCGTCAGCTGCGAGTGGTTGTCGTAGGCGATCCCGCCGAACACGGCGGTGCCCGCGAGCCCGACGACGGCCGCCGCGACCGCGGCGATCGCCCAGCGTGGGGTGCGACGGCGGTCCTTGACGCGCTCCCCCGCCTCGAAGCGCGTCTTCGGCGGCTGTTGCCTGGTCGCCATCGCCTCGGCGAGCACGCGGCGTTTCAGTTCGGGCGGCGGGTCCTCGGCCAGCGCCGCGCCGAGCCGGGTCGCCGTCATCTGCAGTTCGAGGACCTCTTGCGCGCACGAAGCGCACTCGGCGAGATGCCGCTGGAACTGGGCACGCTCCACTTCGGACAGCGCGTCGACGGCGTAGGCCCCGGTGAGCGTGTGCATTTCGGGCATGGTCATGCCGTCACCCCCAAACAGTCCCGGAGCCTGATCAGGCCGTCCCGGAGACGGGTCTTGATGGTCCCGTGCGGCGTCTGCAGCACCTCGGAGACCTCGCGATAGGTATAGCCCTGGTAGTAGGCGAGCAGCACGGATTCCCGTTGCAGCTCGGTGAGGGTGGTCAGGCAGCGGCGTACCTGCGAACGCTCCCAGCGGGCGGCGACGGCCTCGGCCACCTCGTCGAAGGGCCGCGCCCGGGCGGCCTCGAAGGTCGCCTTGACCTCGCGGTCCGAACTGGCCCGTGCCGAGCGGACGCGGTCCACGGCGCGGCGGTGCGCGAGCGTCATGGCCCAGTTCAGCGCGCTCCCCCGCTCCGGCGAGTAGCGCGTGGCCGTGCGCCACAGCTCCACCATGACCTCCTGCGTGACCTCTTCGGACTGCGCGGCGTCACGGAGGATCCGGCGCACAAGGCCGAGGATCGGACCGGCGAGCCGGTCGTACAAGGCGTCGAAGGCCCGCTCGTCACCCTTCGCGACCCGGACGAGCAGTTCCTCGGCCGTCGGACCGGCCGGTTCGCCGTCGCCGGGAACGGGCGCCATCCGGCGCGGGCGTGCCGATTCATCCATCAAGCCTGCCTCCGGCCGTCTGCGGCGTCCGCTGGGTGATCGGCGCCTTCTTCAACCACAGTTTGACCCCGTGCCGCCGGATCAGCGCGGAGACCCGGTGCGGCATGAGCGGACGGGTGATCAGCATGTGCGCCAGCCATTTGGCGGTGGCGGGGCGCCGCACGCCGCGCAGCGACGCGGTCAGCGGCGTCTTCCCGTCCTGGTGGAGGGCGATCTTGACGGAAAGCAGCGACTCCGGTCTGGGTACCGCCATCCGGTACTCGCCGTCCATCGACTGGAAGGGCGACACATAGAACTCCTTGTCCGCGAAGGCGTTCCCGTCCGCGTCGGGGCGCAGGAGGTACGCGTGCCTGCCCCCGTAGGTGTTGTGGACCTCGGCGACGACGCATTCGAGCTCGCCGCCCGGCCGGTGGCACCAGTACAGGGTGATCGGGTTGAAGTTGTGGCCGAGCATCCGCGCGCCGGCCAGCATCAGCACCCGGCCGCCGCGGAGGTCCACGCCGCGCGCGGCGAGCCAGCGGTCCAATTTGGACCGGATGCCGGAGGTGTCGTCGGGCGCGAAGTGGTCTCGCGGGTCGAAGCGGGCGAAGGGGCGCAGCCACCACGGCAGCTTCGGCGGCCTATCGAGGTCGACGAACCACAGGTAGATCCGGTGGGCGAACGAGATCGGCGGATCGTTGCGCCGGACATGCGCCACCGTGGAGTCGTAGAGCACGGCCATGACGGTCACCAGCGCACCCCGAAGTTCTCGGCCGCGCGGACACCGGACGCGCAGCCGTCCTCGTGGAATCCCCAGCCGTGGTACGCGCCGGCGAAGGCGACCGTGCCGTCGTTCAGTTCGGGCAGACGGCGCTGGGCGGCCACGGAATCCGGCGTGTAGACGGGGTGTTCGTAGGACATCTTGGCCAGCACCGAGCCGTGGCCGGGCCCGGCGCCCGGGTTGAGCGTGACGACGTAGCCGGTCGGCTCGTCGAGCCGCATCAGGCGGTTCATGTCGTAGGACACCTGGACCGCGCCGTGGTGGGCACCGCAGTACGGCGTCGCGTAGTTCCAGCCCGCCCGCGCCGATTCCGCCGTCGGGAGCACGCCGGTGTCGGTGTGCAGCCACGCCTCGTTGCTGGAGTACCGGAAGGCGCCGAGGACGTCGCGCTCGGCCGCGGTCGGCGACGCGAGCAGCTTCAGCGCCTGGTCCGCGTGCGTGGCCAGGACGACCTTGTCGAGCCGGTGCCGCGTGTCGGCGTCGTCGCGGACCTCGATCCCCCGCGCGGTGCGCTCGACCGAGCGGACCGGAGTGGACAGGTGCACCGCGGTCAGCTGTTTGGCGGCGCGCTCGACGTACTCGCGGGAACCGCCGACGACGGTGCGCCACTTCGGGGAACCGCCGACCGAGAGCATCCCGTGGTTGCGCAGGAACTCGAACAGGTAGCGCGCGGGGTACGAGAGCGTGTCGGCGCGGTCGGCGGACCAGACGGTCGAGACGACCGGGAGCATGAAGTGGTCGACGAAGTACTTCGTGTACCCGCCGATCGCGAGGAACGCGCCGAGGGTGACGTCTCCGGCCTCAGGCGCGTCGAGGACGCGCTTCGCGTGCCGGTGGAAACGCTTGACGTCGGCGAGCATCCGCAGATAGCGGCCCCGTGCGACGTTGCGAGGCTGCGCGAACAGGCCTTTCAGCCCCTTCGCGCCGGCGTACTGGAGCCCGCAGCCGTCGCAGCGGATACTCATCGACATCTCGGTGTCGCGGGTGGCGACGCCCAGTTCGGCGAACAGGCGGAGCAGGTTCGGGTAGGTGCGCTCGTTGTGCACGATGAATCCGGAGTCGACGCCGACGGTGCCGCCGTGCGCGCTCGGGACGTCGTGGGTGTGCGCGTGCCCGCCCAGCCTGTCTTCGGCTTCGAACAGCAGTACCTCGTAGCGTCGTTGCAGCAGATACGCGGCCGTGAGGCCGGCCACGCCGCTGCCGATGACTCCGATGCGTTGCCCCTTGGTGTGCACGTGAAGCATTCGGAGCCGGATCGGGCGAGGATTGGATCTCGTGAACCGGCGCGGCATCCGACCCATCCCTTTCCGGTCCGGGAGCGAATGACGACTATGCCGAACAGTCCCGCGTCCCGCCTAGTCCCGTTCGTCGAGCGGCTCCTCGGTGGCTCCCTTCCGGTCGGTCTGCGTACCTGGGATGGCGTACGCGCCGGTCCGCCGGATGCCCCGACCGTGGTGCTCCGCAACCGCCGGGCCCTGCGCCGTCTCCTCTACGCCCCCGGCGAATTGGGCCTGGCCAGGGCGTACGTCTCAGGTGATCTCGACGTCGAAGGCGACCTCGCCGACGGATTCCGCCGGATCTGGGCGTTGACCCGGTCGGGCGCCGTGCGCGGTGCGAAACTCGGCCCGCGCGACTGGGCCGAGGCGCTGCGGCTCGCGGTGAGCCTCGGCGTCGTCGGGCCGCCGCCCAAACCGCCCGCCGAGGAGGCCCGGCTGTCCGGGAAGCTGCACACCCTGCTCCGCGACAAGTCCGCGATCGCCCACCACTACGACCTCGGCAACGCCTTCTACCAGCTGTTGATGGACGAATCGATGGCCTACTCGTCGGCGTACTGGACGTCCGAGGACGAGGGTTACGACCTCGAACAGGCCCAGTGGGACAAACTCGACCTGATCTGCCGCAAGCTCGGCCTGCGCCCGGGGATGCGGCTGCTCGACGTCGGCTGCGGCTGGGGCTCGCTCCTGGTGCACGCGGCGAAACATCACGGCGTCGAAGCCGTCGGCATCACCCTGTCGGCGGAACAGCTGCAGCACGTCCGCGGCCGCCTCGTCCAGCACGATCTGGAGGATCGCGTCGAGGTCCGGCGGCAGGACTATCGCGAGCTGTGTGACGAGCCCTTCGACGCCGTCGCCAGCATCGAAATGGGTGAGCACGTCGGCGAGGAGAACTACCCCGAGTACACGCGGACGCTGTACCGGATGCTCAAGCCCACCGGACGGCTGGTCCTGCAGCAGATGTCCCGCGGCGCGGTGGCGCCCGGCGGCGGCGCGTTCATCGAGCGCTACATCGCCCCCGACATGACGATGCGGCCGCTGAGCCGCACGCTCGGGCATCTGGAGACGGCCGGATTCGAGATCCGCGACGTCCACGCGCTGCGAGAGCACTACGTGCGCACGGTCCGGGCCTGGGAGAACACGCTCGAAAGCAACTGGGACGACGTCGTCGCGCTGATCGGTGAATCCGGCGCGCGGGTCTGGCGGCTGTACCTGGTCGGCGGGGCGCTCGCGTTCGAGGAGAACCGGATGGGCGTGGACCAGATCCTCGCGGTCCGCCCGTCGGACGAAGGCCGGAGCGCGCTGCCCGCCACCAGGGAGTGGTCCTGATGCCTCTCGGCGGCACACTCGCGGTCACGGCGGGCACGACGCTGCTGGCGTTCGTCGTCACCTTCGGCATCGCGCGATGGCGGAAGCGGTACGACACCGTCGACACGCTGTGGGGGCCGGGCTTCGCGCTCGTCGCACTGGTCGCGGCCCCGCTCGGGGACGGGCCGGTCGCGCTGCGCGTGGTCACCGCGCTGCTGACCGCGATCTGGGGTGTACGCCTCGGCGTCCACCTCCACCTGCGCAATCACAAGCTGCCCGAGGACCCGCGCTATGTGCGGATGGCCGAGAACGCCGGGGAGAATCCGGCGCTCAAGCTGTTCGTCCGCGTGTACCTGGTGCAGGCCGTGGTGCTGTGGTTCGTCTCGCTGCCGGTCCAGTTCGCGATGTACGGCGACGCCTTCGGGGTGACGGCGTGGCTGGGTGTCGCGGTGTGGCTGGTCGGCTTCGGGTTCGAGACGATCGGCGACGAGCAGCTGCGCCGCTTCAAGGCCGACCCGGGCAACAAGGGGAAGGTCCTCGACAGCGGGCTGTGGCGCTACACCCGGCATCCCAACTACTTCGGGGACGCGTGCGTGTGGTGGGGCCTGTACCTGCTGGCGTGTTCGAGCTGGGTGGGGGCGGCGACCGTGCTGTCGCCGGTCGCGATGACGTACACGCTGGCCAGGGGAACCGGAAAACCTTTGCTGGAGAAGGGTTTGCGTCGTTCCCGGCCGGGATACGCGACGTACGTCGAGCGGACCAGCGGGTTCTTCCCGCTGCCCCCTCGCCGGGTCACTCCCCGGTGAGCCCGTCCGTCAGCTCGCGCAACAGGTCGAGGTGGCCGGCGTGCCTGCCGGTCTCCTCGATCATGTGCGCGACCACGAACCGGACGTTGACCTTGCGCTCGCCGCGGAAGGGGACCTCGTCGTCCAGCCCCATCGACTCGACGATCTTGCGGCTCCGCTCGCACTCGGCCTCGTAGGCGGCGATCAGCTGGTCGATCGGGGTCTGCATGGCGACCCGGAACTCGGCGTCCGGATCGGCCTCCAGCGCCTCCTTCCAGACGTCCTCCTGCCCGTTGAGCACCACGTTGAACCAGTACTGCTCGACGAGGGTCAGATGCCCGAGCAGACCGGCGACGGTGGTCAGTTCGCTGGGGACGAGCGGCCGCCTGGCCTGTTCGTCGGTGAGGCCGGAGCACTTCCACACCACGGTGGCGCGGAGGAAGTCGAGGAAGCCGTTCAGCTGGGTGCGCTCGTCGCCGGTGAGCGGCGGTTCGGGGCGCTTCGGTTCGTCGGTCATGGTCGTGCAGTCTGCCGGTTTCCTCGGATGATCCGCTAACGAGTTACCCGGGGAGGCACTGTCCACCATCTGTCGCAGAGCCGTGGTCCATGTCCGAACGTGATCCCATCGTTCGAGTGAACCCGACGGTAGTTAGCGCCCAGGAAACATGACGACCACCCGCCCGTCATGTCAGGCTGGTGCAGTTGTGGCCACCGCCGCCGGAGTACCGAGAAAGGTCACTGATGTCAGGCCTGCAGCTGAGCGCACTCGATGTCGCTTTCCTTTGCCTGGAAAGCGAAACGACGCCCATGCACATGGGGGCGGTGGTCACCTTCCGCCCGCACGGGCAGGTGCACGCGCGCGAGCTGACCACGCTGCTCGCCGAGCGGGCGGCACGCCTCCCCAAGCTGCGTCAGCGCCCCCGCACCGCGCTGTTCCCGCCCGGTGCCGCCATCTGGGCCGAAGACCCGGATTTCGTTGCCAGTGAACATATTTCACATCATCACCTGAGCTCCCTGTACGAACCGGACCCGCTCTCCGCCTACGCGTCGCGCTGGATGGGACGGCCGCTCGACACCGGAAAACCGTTGTGGGACTTGCATCTCGTCACCGGGCTGCCGGACGGCGAGTTCGCGTTGCTGCTGAAACTGCACCACGCGCTGACCGATGGCGCCGGCGCGTACGCCGTCGCCGTGGGCCTGCTCGACGAGCTGCCCCGCCCCACCCGGCGTGCGCACGGCGGCGCCGCGCCGCCCACGCCGCGGTCCCCTGTGGACGCCGTCAAGGAGGCCGTCGGCTCGACGCTGACCCAGGCCGGGATCGCCTCTTCGGTCGTCCGCGCGACGCGCTCGCCGCTGTCGCCGATCAGCGCGCCGCCGTCGACCGAACGACGGCTCGGCCTCGTCCGGCTCGACACCGCCGAGATCCGGCGGATCCGCCGGGCCCACGGCGGCACCGCCAACGACGTCGTGCTGGCGATCCTCAGCGGCGCGCTGCGCGAATGGATGATCAACCGCGGCCAGCGCGCCGACGACCGGACGCTGCGGGCGCTCATCCCGGTCAGCGTGCGCGGGCGGTCCGCCGAGCAGCTCGGCGGGAACAAGCTGTCCGGTTACCTCTGCGAGCTGCCGGTCGGCCTCGACGATCCGCTTGCGCGGCTGCTGGCCGTCCAACGTGAGATGAGCCGGAACAAGGCCGCGGGCCCGGCGCGGGGCGCGGGTGCCTTCCCGCTGCTCGCCGACCGGATGCCGCCGATGCTGCACCGGCTCGGCTCGAAGGCCGCCGGGCTGGCCGCGCCGCTGCTGTTCGACCTCGTGGTGACCACGGTGCCGGTGCCGCCCAACCGGCTGACCCTGAACGGGACGCAGGTGTCGGGCGTGTACCCGTTCGTGCCGCTCGCGCCGCGGCAGGCGGTCGGGATCGCGGTGGCGACCTATCGCGACTCGGTCCACATCGGACTGCAGGCGAACGGGGCGGCGGTCTCGGACGTGGGTTCGCTGCGCGACGGTGTGCTCAAGTCGGCCGCGCGCCTGCTCGATACCGCCTAGTGCCTCGTGAGTGGCAAGGACGGTTAGAACCGTCCTTGCCACTCACGAGCCGGTCAGCCGCCGAGTTCGTCAGCCGCGCAGCATCTCCGCGACCAGGAACGCCAGCTCCAGCGACTGCTGAGTGTTCAGGCGCGGGTCGCACGCGGTCTCGTACCGGCCCGAAAGGTCCAGATCCGAGATCTCCTGCGCGCCGCCGAGGCATTCGGTGACGTCCTCGCCGGTCAGCTCGACGTGGATGCCGCCAGGGTAGGTGCCGAGTTTGCGGTGCACCTCGAAGAAGCCCTGCACCTCGTCCACGATCCGGTCGAAGTGCCGGGTCTTGTAGCCCGTCGAGGACTCGTGGGTGTTGCCGTGCATCGGGTCGCACTGCCAGATGACCTTGTGCCCGGACGCCTCGACCTTCTCGACGATCGCGGGCAGCACCTCGCGCACCTTGGCGTTACCCATCCGGGCGATCAGCGTGAGGCGGCCGGGCTCGTTGCGCGGGTCGAGCCGCCGGACGTACTCGACGGCCTGTTCGGGCGTGGTCGTCGGGCCGATCTTGAGGCCGATCGGGTTCGCCAGCAGTTCGGCGAAGGCGATGTGCGCGCCGTCGAGCTGCCTCGTCCGCTCGCCCACCCACAGGAAATGCGAGGACAGGTTGTACAGCTTGGGGTTCGCCGCGTCCACGCGGTCCATCCGCAGCATGGAGCGCTCGTAGTCCAGCAGCAGCGCCTCGTGGCTGGCGAAGATCTCGGTGGACTGGAGCGAGGCGTCGGTGACGCCGCAGGCCGACATGAACCGCAGGCCGCGGTCGATCTCCGAGGCCAGCGCCTCGTAGCGCTCGCTGGCGGGCGAGGACTTCACGAAGTCCTTGTTCCAGTCGTGCACCTGGTGCAGGTCCGCCATACCGGCGCCGGTGAGCGCGCGGACGAGGTTCATCGCGGCGCCCGCGTTCGCGTAGGCGCGGATCATCCGGCCGGGGTCGGGCACGCGGAGTTCGGGTTTGGCGACGAGCGAGTTGATGATGTCGCCGCGGTACACCGGCAGGCCGAGCGCGTCGGTGGACGCCGAACGCGGCTTCGCGTACTGGCCGGCGATGCGGCCGACCTTCACCACCGGCAGGCTCGCGCCGTAGGTGAGGACGACGGCCATCTGCAGCAGGGTGCGCAGGTTGGCGCGGATATGCGGCTCGGTGTTCGACTCGAACGTCTCCGCGCAGTCGCCGCCCTGAAGCAGGAACGCCTCACCGCGGGCGACCATGGCGAGCCGGTCGGAGAGGCGGTCGATCTCGGCGGGAACGGTGATCGGCGGCACGCTCTCCAGCACGCCGCGTACGCGCTTCGTCAGCTCGGCGTCCGGCCACTCGGGCTGCTGCGCGGCGGGCCGGGAAAGCGCGTCGTCGAGCCGCTCACGCAGCTCGGGCGGCAGAGGTGGCAGTTCGGGGAGCGTGTCGACGGGAACGTCCACTGTCCAGTTCACAGGCTCCAGGATATGCCGGGCCGAAAGCCGCCCGCCCACCGGGACGAAAGTCCCAAATCGTGGACGGGCGGCGGACGAGATCAGGCGGCCTGTGCCTTGTTGTAGAGGTTCTGCGCGTCCGTGCCGAAGTACGGGCCGAACATGTAGCCCGGCAGGAAGTTGTAGCCGAAGCTGTTCACCGAGGCCTGGATGCCCGCGCCGGTCGCCTCGCTGAAGTTGAGGAACCACGGGCCGCCGCTCGAACCACCGGTCATGTTGCAGTTCATCCCGTGGTCCTTGGTGAGCAGGAAGTCGGTGAACGTGCTCCCGCTGCAGTAGATCAGCTTCGTGCCGTCGTACGGGGCCGCCGCCGGATACCCGAACGTGTACATCGACTGGTTGCGCGCCTGGTTGAACGCGATCCCCTGCGCGCCGACGACGTCGGTCAGCTTCTGCCCGTTGAGCGGGTTGACCACGGCCGCGCCGATGTCGTAGTTCATGTCCTCGCTCGCTTCCCACTGCGGGGTGGTCAGCGTGCTCTTCGCGGCCCAGGTGCCGTAGGGCGTGTTGCCGTTGTTGTAGCCGGGCGCGAAGGTCCAGTTGGTGTGCCAGGCGCCCTGGTACTTCACGCAGTGCCCGGCGGTGATCACGACGCTGCCGTTCGTGCTGGTGACCGCGTCACCGGAACACGACGCGTTCCGCCCGCCCATGGTGAAGAACACCCGGCCCGCGGTCTGCACGACCTTGCCCGCGCCGGTCCACGCGCCCCCGCCGTTGGGGATGCTCTGGATGATCGTGCTCGTGCCCTTCGCGACATCCTTCGGGGTGAAGGCGGGCGCCTGGACCAGCTGTTCGATCGGCACCGCCGACCGCATCCGCTCCGGGGTCCAGTAGGCCGCGACCGCCCGCGCGTCGGCCGCGGCTTCATGGTGGACCGGTCCGGCGTTGGCGGGACTCGCGACGGCTGTCAGACCCGTCACCGCCAGTCCCACGAGCGCCGCCAATATCCCCGCCCGGGAAGCCGTCCTCTTCATGGCGTACCACCTTTCGCCACCGGTGAATTGCCGTATGACTTGCACGACATTTCGAAAGTATTTGTCCTGCTACCGGGCGTACAAGCGGCCGTTCGGCCGCATCCGTGGACGTGTATGGGCCGTTCGGTCTAGAGGCAATGCGCGTCGGCGGCCGGGAGGTCGCCGTCCCGCAGGTACCGGACCACGAAGTCGTTGCCGCAGGCGTTCTCCTTGGTGAAGACGCCGTGCCCGCCGTCGTCCACGGTGACGAACTTCGCCCGTCCGCCCAGCGCCGAACGCAGTTCCCGCGCGCCGGACAGCGGCGTCGCCGGGTCGCGGAGGTTCTGCACCAGCAGGATGTTCGACGGTCCGCGGTCGTGGATCCGCACGGGCGGTTCGCGGCGCTCGACCGGCCAGAACGCGCACGGGGTGATGTTCGCGGTGGCGGGGCCGAACATCGGATGCGTCACGCGGGCGCGCTCGACCGCTTTTTGGTAGTAGCGAACGCTTTCCGGCCAGTCGGAGTCGTTGCAGAGCACCTGGAGCTGAAGCGCGGCGTGATTGTCGCCGTCGAGCGGCCCACTCTGTGCCTTCGCCGCCGGAGCGGCCCATCGCTCGGCGAGGCCAGGGAAGTTCGCGTCGTCGTACAGCGCTCCCCAAGTGTCGCTTCGGATTCCCGGACGTTTCTCGGCCAGTTCGAGGAACTTCGCCGTCACCTCGGCCTGTGTCCGCCCGAGGTGATAGACGTCATCGCGCGCCGCCGCCCAAGCCGTGAAGTCGCCGAAGCGATCATCAAAGCCCTCGGCGAACCGCTGATGCGCCCGGACGTCCAGTCCTTCAGGACCGACGAGGCTGTCCAACACGATCCTGTCCGTGCGCGCGGGGAACATCGACGCGTAGGCGGCGCCGAGATAGCTGCCGTACGAAACGCCGTAGTACGAGATCTTCCGCTCCCCCAGCGCCGCGCGGATCCGGTCCAGGTCGCGCGCGGTGTTGGCGGTGGTCATGTGCGGCAGGAGATCCGCAGTCTCCGACTCGGCGCACTGCCTCGCCACCGCGCGGGACTTCGCCGCCTTCTCGGCGACGTCACGCGGTCCCTCCGCGTACGGGCCGACGGCGATGAACCGCTGTTCCTCGCTCAGGTCACAGGTCACCGGCGTGCTGTAAACGGTCCCGCGCGGGTCGAAACCGATGACGTCGTAACTGTCGAGCAGGCCGGACTGTCCCTGTCGCTGCGCGAGTTGCGCGGGCATCGCCAGACCGGGGCTGCCGGGGCCGCCGGGGTTCATCAGCAGCACGCCACGTCGCTTCGGCGATTCGCTCGCCTTGCGGGAGACGGTGAGTTCGATCGTCCGGCCGCCTGGGTCGGCGTAGTCCAGCGGCACCTCGAGTTTCGCGCATTCGAGGCCCTCGGTCGGTGACGGTGTCATGCCGTAGTCCGGGCAGGGCGACGTCCACCTGAGCGCCGGAGCCGCTTCGGCGGTTGCGGGGATGGCCACGGCCAAGGGCAGGAAAGCCAGTATCGCCAACGTTTTTCGCATGCGGCGAGCTTGGCGCGACCGGCCGCCCCACCGCGTCGGACCGGAGCCTGATCCGGGGCCTCCACCTTCGGGAGGAGCGGGACCTTACGTTGGTCTTGGGCCTCGTGAGTGGCAAGGACGGTTCTAACCGTCCTTGCCACTCACGAGCCTCAACGCTGTCCGGACCTAGACGACAGCGAGCGGCAGCGCCGTCGGGTGCACCGGAGCGGGCAGGTCCGAAGCGCCGGTGAGGTAGGCGTCGACGGCGCTCGCCACCGAACGTCCCTCGGCGATCGCCCACACCACCAGCGAGGCACCGCGGTGCGCGTCGCCGCAGACGAACACGCCGGGCGCCTCCGTCTGCCAGTCCGCGCCGCACGAGAGCGTGCCGCGTTTCGTCAGCGAAAGGCCGAGCCCGTCCAGCAGCGGCATGTGCTCGACACCCTCGAACCCGATCGCGAGCAGCACGAGATCGGCGGGCAGTTCCTCGACCTCGTCGTTGACCGGGGTCACCATGCGCTTGCCGGTCTCCGGGTCCTTGACCACGCGGACCTGACGGAGCTCCACGGCGCGCACGTTGCCCTCGTCGTCACCGATGAACCGGGTGACCGCGACGGCGAACTTGCGCTCGCCCGCCTCCTCGTGCGCCGGATAGGTGCGCAGGATGTACGGCCACGTCGGCCACGGCGACCGCTCGTCGTCCCTTGTGGACGGCGGCGTCGGGTACTGGTCCAGCTGGGTCACCGAAAGCGCGCCCTGCCGGGTCGCGGTGCCGTAGGAGTCGGCCCCGGTGTCACCGCCGCCGATGATGACGACGTGCTTGCCCGCCGCGTCGATCGGCGACGGGCCGTCGCCCTCGACGTACTTGTTGGCCGGGACCAGATGTTCCATCGCCAGGTGGATCCCGGCCAGTTCGCGTCCGGGCGTGGTCTTGTCGTCGCGGCCGCGCAACGCGCCCACGGCGAGGACCACGGCGTCGTACTCCGCCCGAAGTTCCTCGACGGTCAGGTCGACGCCGACCTCGCAGCCGGTGACGAACTTCGTGCCCTCCTTGCGGAGCTGCGCGAGCCGCCGGTCGAGGACCTTCTTCTCCATCTTGAACTCGGGGATGCCGTATCGCAGCAGGCCGCCGAGCCGGTCGTCCCGTTCGAAGACGGTCACCTCGTGGCCGGCGCGGGTCAGCTGCTGCGCGGCGGCGAGCCCGGCCGGGCCGGAGCCGACGACCGCGACCCGCTGCCCCGACGAGACCGCCGAGACCTGCGGCTGCACGTAACCCGCTTCCCAGGACTGGTCCGCGATCGTCTGCTCGACCCGTTTGATCGACACCGGGCCGCCGGACAGGGGCGAGATCGACAGGACGCAGCCCGCCTCACACGGCGCGGGACACAGCTTCCCGGTGAATTCGGGGAAGTTGTTGGTCGCGTGCAGCCGGTCGCTCGCCGCGGCCCAGTCGCCGCGGCGAACCAGGTCGTTCCACTCCGGGATCAGGTTGCCCAGCGGGCAGCCGGAACCACCGGAGTGGCAGAACGGGATGCCGCAGTCCATGCACCGCGAAGCCTGCTTGCGCACCTGTTCGTTGCGCTCACCCGGCTCCACGTCGGCGTAGACCTCTCCCCAGCCGGCGAGACGGTCCTCTTTAGACTTCTTCTTCGGCTCTTCGCGTTCGTACTTCAGGAAACCCGTCGGATCAGCCACGAGCGGCCTCCATGATCGCTTCGTCGACGTCGCGGCCCGCGGCGCGCGCCGCCTTCGCCGCGTCAAGGACACGCTGGTAGTCGCGGGGCATCACCTTGGTGAACGCCGCCGAGCGACGCGGCCAGTCGCCGAGCAGCGACGCGGCCACGGCCGAACGTGTGAGGTCGTAGTGTTTCTGCACGGTCTTCTTGAGCCAGGCGAGATCCTCCGACGACGGCGTCTGGAGGTTCACCATCTCCTCGTTGACCTTGCCGCGGTCGAGGTCCAACACGTAGGCCTCGCCGCCGGACATGCCCGCCGCCAGGTTGCGCCCGGTCGGGCCGAGCACCACGGCCTGCCCGCCGGTCATGTACTCGAAGGCGTGGTCGCCGACGCCCTCGGCGACCACCACGGCGCCGGAGTTGCGCACGCAGAACCGCTCGCCGACCTGGCCGCGCAGGAACATCTCGCCACTCGTGGCGCCGTACGCGAGGGTGTTCCCGGCGATGGTCTGGCCCTCCGCGGCGAACTTCGCGTCCGGATGCGGGCGCACGACGATCCGCCCGCCCGAAAGGCCCTTGCCGACGTAGTCGTTCGCGTCGCCGACCATGTCGAGCGTGATGCCGCGCGGCAGGAACGCCCCGAGCGACTGGCCGGCGGAACCGGTCAGCAGCACGTGGATCGTGTCCTCGGGCAGCCCTTCACCGCCGTAGCGACGGGTGATCTCGGAGCCGAGCAGTGTGCCGACGGTCCGGTTCACGTTCCGCACCGGCAGTTCGAGCCGCACCGGATGCGCGTCCTCCAGCGCCGCCTCGGCGAGCTGGATCAGCGTCCGGTCGAGCGCGTGCTCCAGGCCGTGGTCCTGCGAACGCGTGCGCCGCTTCGCCCCGCCGTACGGGGTGTCGGACGGCATCTCGAAGATCGGCGCGAGGTCGAGACCGGAAGCCTTCCAGTGGTCGATCGCCTCGTCGGTGTTCAGCATCTCCGCGTGCCCGATGGCCTCGTCGAGGGTGCGGAAACCGAGTGCCGCCAACGTTTCCCGGACCTCTTCGGCGACGAACCGGAAGTAGTTCACGACGTGGTCGGCCTGTCCGGTGTACCGCTTGCGCAGATCCGGGCTCTGGGTCGCGACGCCGACCGGGCAGGTGTCGAGGTGGCAGACGCGCATCATGACGCAGCCTTCGACGATCAGCGGCGCCGTCGCGAAGCCGTACTCCTCCGCGCCGAGCAGTGCGGCGATGACGACGTCCTTGCCGGTTTTCATCGCGCCGTCGACCTGCACGGTGATCCGGTCGCGCAAACCGTTGAGCAGCAACGTCTGCTGCGTCTCGGCGAGCCCGATCTCCCACGGGGTGCCCGCGTGCTTGAGCGAGTTCATCGGGGAGGCGCCGGTGCCGCCGTCGTGGCCGGAGATCAGCACGACGTCGGCGTGCGCCTTGGACACGCCCGCCGCGACTGTTCCGACACCGAGCGAGGACACCAGCTTCACGTGGATGCGGGCGTTCTCGTTGGCGTTCTTGAGGTCGTGGATCAGCTGGGCCAGATCCTCGATCGAGTAGATGTCGTGGTGCGGCGGCGGGGAGATGAGCCCGACACCAGGCGTCGAGTGCCGCGTGCGCGCGATCCACGGGTACACCTTGTTCGGCGGCAACTGCCCGCCCTCGCCCGGCTTCGCGCCCTGCGCCATCTTGATCTGGATGTCGTCGGCGTTGACGAGGTATTCGCTCGTGACACCGAAGCGGCCGCTCGCGACCTGCTTGATCGCGCTGCGCCGTGCCGGGTCGTAGAGCCGCTCGGGGTCTTCCCCGCCCTCACCGGTGTTCGACCGGCCACCGATGCGGTTCATCGCGATGGCGAGCGTTTCGTGTGCCTCGGCCGAAATCGAGCCGTAGGACATCGCACCGGTGTTGAAGCGCTTGAAAATCGCCTCGACGGGCTCGACCTCGTCCAGCGGGACGGGCTCGCGGGCCCCCTCGCGGAAGGAGAACAGCCCGCGCAGCGCGCCACCCTGGCGGTACAGGCGGTGCACCTCGTCGGAGTACTTCTTGTACACCTCTTCCCGCCCGGTCTTCGTCGCGTGCTGCAACAGGAAGACGGTCTCGGGGGTGAACAGGTGCAGCTCGCCCTCACGGCGGTACGCGTACTCGCCGCCGGTCTCGAGTCCACGGTGGACACGATCGGTCGGGTTGTCCGGGTACGCGCGACGATGCCGCGTGGCGACCTCTTCGGCGAGCACGGTCAGCCCGACCCCGCCGAGTTTCGACGACGTCCCGGTGAAGTACTCGTCGAGCAGATCCTGTGCCAGGCCGAAGGATTCGAAGACCTGCGCCGCGGTGTACGCGCCGACGGTCGAGATGCCCATCTTCGACATGATCTTCAGGACGCCCTTCACGAGCGCCTTGACGTAGTTGCGGACCGCCTTGGCGGGCTCGATACCGGTGACCGCACCGGTCGAGATCATGTCCTCGATGGTCTCGAAGGCCAGGTACGGGTTCACCGCCGCGGCGCCGTAGCCGAGCAGCAGCGCGATGTGGTGGACCTCGCGGGCGTCGCCGGTCTCGACGACCAGCGCGACACGCAACCTTTCCTTGGTGCGCACCAGATGGTGGTGCACCGCGGACACCAGCAGCAGCGACGGGATCGGCGCCATGCGGTGGTCGGAGTCGCGATCGGACAGCACGAGCGTGCGCGCGCCGGCGGCGATCGCCTCGGAGGCCTCGCGCCGGACCCGCTCGATCGCGGACGCCAGCGCGTCGGCGCCACCGTCCACTTCGTACAGTCCGGAAAGGACACTGCACGCGAAGCCGGGAAGGTCGCCGTCGTCGTTGATGTGGATCAGCTTGGCGAGTTCGTCGTTGTCGATCACCGGATACGGCAGCTGCACGTGGCGGCAGGAGGCCGGGCCGGGGGCGAGCAGGTTGCGCTCGGGGCCCATGATCCGGCTCATCGAGGTGACGAGTTCTTCGCGGATCGCGTCCAGCGGCGGGTTGGTGACCTGCGCGAAGTTCTGCTTGAAGTAGTCGTAAAGCAGCCGGGAACGCTTCGACAGCACGGCGGGCGGGGTGTCGGAGCCCATCGAACCGATCGGCTCGGCCGCCTTGACCGCCATCGGCGCGAGGAGGATCTTCAGTTCTTCTTCGGTGTAGCCGAAGGAAAGCTGGCGCCGCAGCACGGAATCGTGGCTCTGCACGATGTGGTCGCGGTCCGGGAGGTCGGCGATCTGCAGGAGTCCGGCGTGCAGCCAGCCCTCGTACGGGAGCTCCTTGGCCAGCGCCGACTTGACCTCTTCGTCGTCGACGATCCGGCCCGCTTCGGTGTCCACCAGGAACATGCGGCCGGGCTTGAGGCGGCCCTTGGCCACGACGTCCGCGGGGGCGACGTCGAGGACGCCCGCCTCACTGGCCAGCACGACGCGATCGTCCGCGGTGCGCCACCATCGGGCGGGGCGCAGGCCGTTGCGGTCGAGCACCGCGCCGACGAGCGTGCCGTCGGTGAAGGTGACACAGGCCGGGCCGTCCCACGGCTCCATGAGGCTGGCGTGGAACTGGTAGAACGCACGACGCTGGGCGTCCATCCCGGCGTGGTTCTCCCACGCTTCGGGGATCATCATCAGCACCGCGTGCGGCAGTGACCGGCCGCCGAGGTGCAGCAGCTCCAGCACCTCGTCGAAGGAGGCGGAGTCCGACGCGTCGGCCGAGCAGATCGGGTACAGCCGGGTGAGGTCGCCGGGGATGAGGTCCGATTCGAGCAGCGCCTCACGGGCGCGCATACGGTTGCGGTTGCCCCGGATGGTGTTGATCTCGCCGTTGTGCGCGACGAACCGGAACGGATGCGCCAGCGGCCACGACGGGAAGGTGTTGGTGGAGAACCGCGAGTGCACGAGCGCGATGGCGCTGGTGAGCCGGGTGTCGGTCAGATCGGCGAAGAAGAGCGGGAGCTGCTCGGGGGTCAGCATTCCCTTGTAGACGATGGTCCGCGAGGACAGCGACGGGAAGTAGGTGCCGCAGCCCGCGGTCACGCTCTCGTTCTCGACGCGTTTGCGGAGGCAGAAGGCCAGGCGGTCCAGTTCGAGCCCGGCGGGACATCGCCCGTCGGCCTCGGCGCCCGCGACGAACAGCATCGCGAAATGCGGCATCACCGAACGCGCCGTCGGGCCGATGTCGGCGCGGTCGGCGTCGACCGGTACCTCACGCCAGCCGAGGACGTCGAGGCCCTCTTCGCCGGCGATCCGCTCGATCAGGGCGATGGCCTTGTTCCGCTCCTCGGCGTCCGAGGGCAGGAAACCGATCCCGGTCGCGTAGGTCTGGTGACCGTCGGCGTCCGCCTCGGGCAGCGTGAAGTCCACTTCCGCCCGCAGCAGCTCGTCCGGGAGCTGCAGCAGGATGCCCGCACCGTCACCACTGGTCGGCTCCGCGCCGGCGGCACCGCGGTGGTCGAGGTTCGTCAGCGCGGACAGGCCGTCGGTGACGATGCCGTGCGAGCGCCGCCCGCGGATGTCGGCCACCATGGCCACACCGCAGGAGTCCTGTTCGGATTCGGGATCGTAGAGACCCTGTTTGCCTGGAATGGCGGAGAAGATCATGAAGGGACCTCCTTCGTCGTCTGTGCTCAGCGACCGGGCGAGGCCGGCCGGGGGAATGCGCACGGGACGACGATGGCCCGTTCGTTAGCGCGACTTTAACACCTGTGAAACACGTCGGCATCAGTTCGGCGGGCGCGAAAGCCCGCCGATGGGTAACGATCTGGACGCCCGGAACGACACAGTTCCTGATGAGGTCGCAGTAGTTCGTTCCGCTAAGTATATGTCCTGTTCCGGGATGTCACGAGACGCGGTGAGGCGACCCTAGTCACTCCGGCCCCGTCGCGCGAGCCCAGGACACCGGAAATAGAACATGTTACAGTTCCGGCCATGATCCTGGACCGTTTCCGGCTCACCGACCAGGTCGCCGTGGTCACCGGCGCCGGACGCGGGATCGGCGCGGCGACCGCCGTGGCGCTCGCCGAGGCCGGCGCCGACGTGGTGATCTCCTCCCGCACCGAGACCCAGCTCGAGGACGTGGCGGCCCTGGTCGCCGCCGCCGGCAGGCGCGCCCACGTGGTACCCGCCGATCTGAGCGACCCGGCCGCCGCGGGCGAGCTGGCGCGGATCGCGGCGGCGGAGTTCGGGCGGCTGGACCTGGTGGTCAACAACGTCGGCGGCACGTATCCACGGCCGCTGCTGGAAACCACCCCGGACTTCCTCGAAGAAGCCTTTCGTTTCAACGTCTCCACCGCGCACGCGCTGACCGTGGCGGCGGCACCGTCCTTACTGGAGTCGGGCGGCTCGGTCGTCAACATCTCGTCGGTCATGGGCCGCGTGACCGGCCGCGGTTTCGCCGCGTACGGGACGGCGAAGGCCGCACTGGCGCACTACACCCGGCTCGCCGCGGCCGACCTCGCGCCGAAGGTGCGCGTGAACGCGATCTCGGTCGGCTCGGTGGCGACCTCCGCGCTCGAAGTGGTGGTGGGCAACGACGAACTGCGCGGCCGGATGGAGGCCGCCACTCCCCTGCGCCGGATCGGCGAGGCCGAGGACATCGCGGCCACCGTCGTGTTCCTGGCGTCGGGCGCGGGCCGGTACGTCACCGGCAAGATCATCGAAGTCGACGGAGGACTGCAGGCCCCGAACCTGGAGCTGGGCCTGCCCGATCTGTAGGAGGCACCGTGCGCGTGGTCCAGTGGAGTACCGGGAACGTCGGCCGCCACGCGCTGGCCGGGATAGCCGCCCGGCCCGATCTCGAACTCGCCGGGGTCTGGGTTTCGAGCGACGCCAAGGCCGGCGTCGACGCCGGGGAGCTGGCCGGGCTCGGGCGCGCGCTCGGTGTCGCGGCCACCACCGACGCGGACGCGCTCATCGCGCTGAAGCCGGATTGCGTGCTCTACACGGCGATGGCCGACGACCGGCTCGTCGAAGCCGTCGAGGACCTGAAGCGCTTCCTGCGCGCGGGGATCAACGTGGTGTCCAGCAGCCCGGTGTTCCTCCAGTACCCCGAAGGTGTCGTCCCGCCGGAGATGATCGAGCCGATCCGGGAGGCCGCCCGCGAAGGCGGTGCTTCGCTGTGGGTCAACGGCGTCGACCCCGGCTTCGCCAACGACTGGCTGCCACTGGTGCTCACCGGCGTGTGCGAGCGGATCGACGAGGTGCGCTGCCTGGAGATCCTCGACTATTCGACGTACGACAACGGCAAGGTGCTGTTCGACATCATGGGCTTCGGCCGGGAGATGGACGATCTGCCACTCCTGCTGCAGCCCGGCGTGCTGTCGCTGGCCTGGGGCAGCGTCGTGCGGCAGCTCGCGGCCGGGCTGGACGTCGAACTCGACGCCGTCGAGGAGGTCTACGAACGGCTACCGGCGCCTGAGACGTTCGAGATCGCCTCGGGAACCATCAAGGAGGGCACGGCGGCGGCGCTGCGGTTCGAGGTGCGCGGCATGCGCGGCGGACGGCCGGTGTGCGTGCTGGAGCACATCACGCGGCTGCGCGGCGACCTCGGGCCGGACTGGCCGCAGCCGACCGGGCAGGGCTGCTACCGCGTCCAGGTGACCGGGGAGCCGAACTACGTGCTGGACCTGCGCCTGGTCGGGACCGACGGCGACCACAACACGGCCGGGCTGAAGGCGACCGCGATGCGGCTGGTGAACGCGATCCCGGCGGTGGTGGCGGCTCCGCCGGGGCTGCTGACGGCGCTGGACCTGCCTTTGGTGACCGGACGGGGCCTGGTGGCTCCCTGAAGCCTGACTGGCTGGACGACACGCGTGATCAGACGGACACCACGCGTGATGGGACGGACGCCACGGGCCGTAGCCAGGTCCTATCGCGTGCCGTCCACCTGATCACGCGTGTCGTCCGTCTGGACACATGTGTCGTCCGTCTGATCACGCGACTCACCGCGGCGAGTCCCGGAAGGTGGAGGTACGTGAAGGCCCCCTTCACTGCGTCTAGCGCAATGAAGGGGGCCTTCACGTACTGAAGCCCGCTACTTCTCGGCGTCGGGCTTCGGGTCCTCGGTCGCCTTGTCGGCGGCGGAGTCCCGGACGGTGTCCGGAGCGGCGGCGACCTCCGCGTGTGACTCACCGGAGTCGGAGGCATCGGAGGTATCGGAGGCGGAGTCCTCTCGCGGCACGTCCTTGCTCCACAGCGTTTCCGGCGCTTCCCTCGGCCCCCGCTTGGCGGCCAGGACGAAGTACGCGACCGCCGCGGCGAACAGCAGGATCGAGGTCCACACGTTGACCCGCAGGCCGAGGATGTGGTTCGCGGTGTCGGTCCGCATCATCTCGATCCAGAACCGGCCCGCGGTGTACCCGGCGACGTACAGCGCGAACGCGCGGCCGTGGCCGAGGCGGAACTTCTTGTCCGCCCAGATGACCAGCAGCGCGACCCCGAGGTTCCAGATCAGCTCGTAGAGGAACGTCGGGTGCACCGGGCTGTCCGGCAGCGGGACGTGCCCGATGGCGATGCCGTTCAGGAAGTCGTCCGGGTTGGTCGGGTTGTAGCGCTGGTAGATCTCCAGGCCCCACGGCAGATCGGTGTGCGCGCCGTAGAGCTCCTGGTTGAAGTAGTTGCCGAGCCGCCCGATGGCCTGCGCGATCACGATCCCCGGCGCGAGCGCGTCCGCCATCGCGGGAAGCGGGATGCCCCGGCGGCGGCAAGCGATCAGCGCGCCGACGGCGCCGAGCGCGATGGCGCCCCAGATGCCGAGGCCGCCGTCCCAGATCTTCAGCGCGTTGAGCGGGTTCTTGCCCTCGCCGAAGTACAGCTGGTTGTCGGTGATGACGTGGTACAACCGGCCGCCGATCAGGCCGAAAGGCACCGCGAAGACCGCGACGTCGATGACGGTGCCCTTCGTGCCGCCGCGGTTCACCCAGCGCCGTTCGCCCAGCCAGATCGCCACGATGATGCCGGCGATGATGCAGAGCGCGTACGCCCGGATCGGGACCGGCCCGATATGCCAGACGCCCTGGTCGGGGCTGGGGATGGTCGCGAGGAACGCTGCCGAGGCGGTATTCACGTCGGCCACCGTAGCGCTTCATCCACTTCTTGGGGGCGTCAGCCCTCGACGGCGGCCAAATAGCCCGCGATCAGCGCCGAAGCCACGTGCCCGATGGCCGCGTCCGGCGGCAGGAAGACTTCGTCGTGCAGGCTGGGCGCACCGGCGGTGTCGCCGAGGCCGACGAACATCATCAGCCCGCGTGTCATCCCGCAGTAGTGCGCGAAGTCGTCGGCGCCGAACGAGCGGAAATCGGTGTCCACGCCCACGCCTGTCCGGAGCAGCCGCCGGTGCGCGCGCTGGGTGAGCCCGGGGTCGTTGTGCAGCACCGGTTCGCACGGGCTGATCTCCAGTTCCGCCCGGCAGCCGTGTGCCTTGGCGGTGCCGTGGACGACCTCGGCGAGCCCTTCCAGCGCGAGGTCGCGGTCTTCGGCGCGCATCAGCCGCAGCGAGCCCGACAGGCGGGCCTCGTTCGGCACGACGTTCGCCGTGGTCCCGGCCTCGATCCGGCCGACCGAGCAGACCGCGCCGAACACCGGATCGACCCGGCGGCTCGCGAGCTGCTGCAGGCTCACCACGATCTGGCTGAGCGCGAGGATCGGGTCCCGCAGCAGATGCGGGTATCCGGCGTGCCCGCCCTGGCCGCGGACGACGACGTCGAACTCGTCGGTGGAGGCGTTGACCGGTCCCGGCACCGCGGACACCACACCCGCCGCGAGCCGGGGCTGGACGTGCGCGCCGATGACCGACTCGACGCCGTACTCGGCGAGCACACCCGACTCGACGATGTCCAGCGCGCCGGACGGCGACGTCTCCTCACGCGGCTGGAGGAGCGCGACGAGCGGCCGGGGCACCCCGACGACGGCGGCCGCGCGGCAGGTCGCGACGAGCGCGGCCATGTGCACGTCGTGTCCGCACGCGTGCATCAGCGACGTCTCCGAAGCCCATGGGATCCCGGTGCGTTCGGTGACCGGCAGCGCGTCCAGCTCGGTGCGCAGCGCCACGGCCGGTCCCGGCCCGGTGCCGGGGAGCAGCACGGCACGCCCGGTCTTGGCGACCTGGACCCCGTCGTCGATGCCCAGCGCCTCGACGACGACCCGCGCGGTGTCCTCCTCGTCCCCCGACGCCCGGGGGTCGGCGTGTACGCGATGCCGCAGCTCGATCGCGGAAGGCAGCTCCGCTTCGACCGCGGCCTCCCACCGGTCGTGCAGTTCGTCCAGCTCCGTCATGACCCCTCCAGCCCGTACACCCGTTCGGCGTTGCGGTGCCCCACCAGCGCCGCTATCCGATGCGCGTCCACTTCGGACAGTACGTCCGAAGTGAGCCCCGCGTACAGGAAGTCGGACAGTCCTTGCCGGAACAGCGCGGTACCGAGGTGGTACAGCTCGGCCAGCCCGAACGCGTCCGTGGAGAACAGCAGCTTCCCGAACGGCACGATCTCCATTGTCTCCGCGATGATCGCGGGCGCACGATGACCGGCGTTGTGCGTCGCGAGTCCCACGTCGACGAACACGTGCTCGAACACCTGCGCCAGATACGCGGCGTTCCGGTGGAAGGGATAGTTGTGCAGCAGCATGATCGGCACCCCGTGCGACCGGGTGGCCCGCAGCAGCCCGGTGAGCAGCAGCGGATCGCAGCGGTGCAGGTCGACGTCGGAATCGCCGAAACCGACGTGGAACTGGATCGGCAAGGCCAGATCGATCCCGGTCCAGATCAGGAACCGGTGCAGCACCTCGTCCGCGAGGCGGACCGGTTCGCCCGCCTCGATCCGCGCGAGCCAGCGGCCCGCCGCTTCGGTGACTTCGGCGTCCGTCGGCCGGTCGCCCGCCAGGTCGAGGCCCACCCGGTAGGCGGCGATGGACTTGAACCCGACGGCCGTCGTGGCGCGTTTCGCCAGTTCCCCGGTGAAGGCCTCGGCGAATCCGGCCGCGGTGGTCGCTCCGATCACCGATTCGGCGACCTGTTCGAGCCGGACGATGTCCCGCGCGCGGCCACCGGACAGCGCGGCGAACTGCTCGGTCGTGGTCAGCGTGTCCGGCAGGAAACCGCCGTCGAGCAGGAATTCGGTCGTGCCGGTGGCACGCAGGAATCGCGCGTTGACCTCCGTGGCGCCCAGTTCGGCGCGGCGGGCGAGATAGACCTCGGCCGGAACGTGCGGCGGCAGGTCGAGCACGGGAGCGCAGCGGGCCCGCACGGCGAGCCCGATCAGCGAGTCGAACAGGGTGGTGCCCAGTGACGAGACGGTGTCGGCCTCGGTGAGCATCTGCTCGAACTCGATCCGGCCGAGGTCTCCGGTGACGACGCCGTGGCAGTGGTGGTCCACCAGCCGTGTCCGGGCCACGAACGGCAGGATCGGGGTTCCCGGCATGAGCGCGTCCCTTCTCGTGATCGACGAGTGCGGCCTCACCCTATGGCCGGATCCGGGCGTGGCAAGGGGCTGGAGAACAGGCCAGGATGAGGAACCATGGTGAACCGGGAAGCACTGACGGCCCGCGCGACCGCCCTCACCGGGGAACTCCGGGCACGGGGTGTCGAGCTCGTGGCGCTGACCTTCGTGGACAACGCCGGGATCGCGCGGGTCAAGGCGGTGCCGCTGCGGAAGCTGCCGTCGGCGGCCGCGTGGGGTGTCGGCGCTTCGAATTCCTTCGACTTCTTCGGCTTCGACGATGTCATCACCGGCGGTGAGCATTCCCTCGGGCCGGTCGGCGACCTGCGGCTGCATCCGGATCTCGACGCGCTGACCGTGCTCGCCGGGCAACCCGGCTGGGCCTGGGCGCCGGTGACGAAACTCGACCAGGAGGGCGAGCCGCATCCGCAGGATCCGCGTGCCCTGCTGGCGACGGCGGTGGACCGGCTCGCCGCACGCGGTCTCCGCGCGCGGATGAGCTTCGAGATCGAATGGGTGATCACCAGCGCCGACACCCCGGACGACGCGACGTCGGCCACGGCGGGCCCGGCCTACGGCTACGCGAGGCTCTCCGAGCGCGCGGACTACCTCCGCGCCCTGGTGTCCACATTGGACCAACAGGGCGCCGGGGTGGAGCAGATCCATCCGGAGTACGCCGACGGCCAGTTCGAACTGTCCGTCGCCGCGGCCGATCCGGTGCGCGCGGCCGACATCGCCGTGCTGACGAAGGAGACGATCCGCGCGCTCAGCCACCGGCACGGGCTGAAAGCGTCCTTCACCCCGAAGTTCGCGCCCGCCGGCGTCGGCAACGGCGGGCACGTGCATCTGAGCGTCTGGGACGGCGCGCGGAATCTTTTCTCCGGTGGGGAAAGGGTTTTCGGGCTGACACCGGTCGCCGAGTCGTTCAGCGCGGGCATCCTCAAGCGGCTGCCCGCACTGCTCGCGATCGGGGCACCGTCGGTGGTCAGCTACCTGCGGCTGGAGCCGCACCATTGGGCGGGCGTGTACACCGCGTGGGGGCTGGAGAACCGGGAGACGCCGCTGCGGCTGGTGCGCGGCGTCGCCGGGAACCGCGAGTCGGCGGCGAACCTCGAGGTCAAATGTTTCGACCTGACCGCGAATCCGTACCTGCTGGCGGCCGCGCTGCTGTTCTCCGGGATGGCCGGTGTCGACGAGGAAGCGTCACTGCCGGAACCGGTGGACGTCGACCCTGGCGTCTTGACGGAAGAGGAACGCGCCGCGCGCGGGATCGAGCGCCTGCCTCAGCGGCTGGAGGAGGCCGTCGCCGCGTTCGAGGCGGACAAGGACCTGGCGGCCGCGTTCGGCGCTCCGCTGGCGACGACGATCGTGGACGTCCGGCGGGCGGAGATCGAGCGGTTCGCCGGCGCGAGCGCGAAGGAGGTCACCGAAGCGCAGCGGTGGCGGCACTGAGGCCACCGCCGCGCCTTCGGATCAAGCGGGGGCGACGGTCTTCCGCACACCCGCGGCCAGTTCGGCCGAAAGCTCGCGCACCGCGTCGGTACCGCTCGCCGCGGCGGTCACCAGCGCCGAACCGACGATGACGCCGTCCGCGAACCCGGCGACCTGCGCCGCCTGCTCGCCGGACCGGACGCCGATCCCGACGCCGATCGGCAGTTCCGTATGCGCGCGGGTCCGCTCGACCAGGTCCTCGGCGTGCACGCCGACCTGGTCACGGGCACCCGTCACACCCATCACGGCGGTGGCGTACACGAAACCCGAAGCGGCCGCGACGGTCTTCGCGATCCGTTCCTCCGAAGAGGACGGCGCGACCAGGAAGATCCGGTCCAGGCCATGCTGTTCGGAGGCGGCCATCCACTCGTCGGCCTCGTCCGGGATCAGGTCCGGGGTGATCATCCCGAGCCCGCCCGCGGCGGCGAGATCCCGCGCGAAGCGGTCGACGCCGTAGCGGTGCACCGGGTTCCAGTACGTCATCACGACGGCCTTGCCACCACGCGACGACACCGACTCGACGACCTCGAACAGGTGCTTGAGCTTGAAGCCGCCCGAGAGCGCGCTCACCGAAGCGGCCTGGATGGTCGGGCCGTCCATGACCGGGTCCGAGTAGGGCACGCCCACCTCGACCAGGTCGGCGCCGCCGTCGACCACCGCGGCCAGCAGGTCCTTCGACCCGTCGACCGTCGGGAAGCCCGCCGGGAGGTAGCCGATCAGCGCGCCGCGCCCCTCGGCCCGGGTCTTCGCGAAGATCTCGTCCAGCGCGCTCATGCGTTCTCCACCAGGCCGAAGTACTTCGCGGCCGTGTCCATGTCCTTGTCGCCGCGACCGGACAGGTTCACGATGATCAGCCCCTCGGGGCCGAGTTCGCGCCCCAGCACCAGCGCGCCGGCCAGCGCGTGCGCCGACTCGATCGCCGGGATGATGCCCTCGGTACGCGAAAGCAGCTTGAACGCGTCCATCGCCTCGGCGTCGGTCACCGGCCGGTACTCGGCGCGGCCGCTGTCCTTGAGCCACGAGTGCTCCGGGCCGACGCCCGGATAGTCCAGCCCCGCGGAGATCGAATGCGACTCGACGGTCTGGCCGTCCTCGTCCTGCAGCAGGTACGTCATCGCGCCGTGCAGGTTGCCCGGGGTGCCCTTGGTCAGCGTGGCGCCGTGACGGTTGCCCTCGATGCCCTCGCCGCCCGGTTCGAGACCGACCAGGCGCACCGACGCGTCGTCGATGAAACCGTGGAAGATCCCGATCGCGTTCGACCCGCCGCCGACGCAGGCCGCGACGGCGTCGGGCAGGCGACCGGCCTGCTCCAGGATCTGGGCGCGGGCCTCTTCGCCGATGATCTTGTGGAAGTTCCGCACCATCATCGGGAACGGGTACGGGCCCGCCGCCGTGCCGAACAGGTAGTGCGTGTCCTCGGCGTTGGTGACCCAGTCGCGCAGCGCCTCGTTGATCGCGTCCTTCAGCGTGCGCGAGCCGGTCTTCACCGGGATGACCTCGGCGCCGAGCAGTTTCATGCGGGCGACGTTCAGCGCCTGCCGCTCGGTGTCGACCTCGCCCATGTAGACGACGCATTCCAGGTCCAGCAGCGCGCAGGCGGTGGCGGTGGCCACGCCGTGCTGCCCGGCCCCGGTCTCGGCGATGACCCGCTTCTTGCCCATCCGCTTGGTGAGCAGCGCCTGGCCGAGCACGTTGTTGATCTTGTGCGAACCGGTGTGGTTCAGATCCTCGCGCTTGAGGAAGATCCGGGCGCCGCCGGCGTGCTCGCCGAAGCGCTTGGCCTCGGTGAGCAGCGACGGGCGGCCGGCGTACTCGCGCAGCAGGCGCCGGAACTCGTTGACGAAGTCCGGGTCGGTCCTCGCCTTGTCGTATTCCGCCGCGACCTCGTCGACGACGCCGATCAGGGCCTCGGGCATGAACCGGCCGCCGTAGGGGCCGTAGTAGCCCCGGCCGTCCGGGTCGTGCTCGCCGTGCGGTGTTTCGGTGTACTCCACGCTCATCGAGAAGGCCTCGGGCAAGCGGGGTGCGAACCGGCGGTCACGAGCTTGACCAGGGCGCCCTTCGGGTCTCCCGAAGCGACGAGCCCTTCGCCCACGAGGACGGCGTCGGCGCCGTGACCCGCGTAGGACATCAGGTCACCGGGGCCGCGGACACCGGACTCGGCGATCTTGAAGACGTCCATCGGCAGGCCGGGGGCCAGCCGCGAGAAGACGTCGCGATCCACCTCGAGGGTGTGCAGGTTGCGGGCGTTGACGCCGATCACCTTCGCGCCGGCTTCGAGCGCCTTGTCGGCCTCTTCGGCGTTGTGGATCTCGACCAGCGCGGTCATCCCGAGCGATTCGACGCGGTCCAGCAACGCGATCAGGGCGTTCTGCTCCAGCGCGGCCACGATCAGCAGGACCATGTCCGCGCCGTGCAGCCGCGCCTCGTGGACCTGGTACGGGCTGACGATGAAGTCCTTGCGCAGCACCGGGATGTCCACCGCCGCGCGGACCGCGTCGAGGTCGGCGAGCGAACCGCCGAACCGCCGCTGCTCGGTCAGCACGCTGATCACCCTGGCGCCGCCGTCGGCGTAGTCCTTCGCCAGCGCGGCCGGATCCGGGATCTCGGCCAGATCGCCCTTGGACGGGCTGCGCCGCTTCACCTCGGCGATGACGCCGATACCGGACTCGCGCAGGGCCGCGAGGACGTCACGTGGGGGCGCGACCTGGGTCGCGCGCTTCTTCAGTTCGTCGAACGGCAGAGCCGCCTCGCGCTCGGCGAGATCGGCACGGACGCCGGCGACGATGTCTTCGAGCACGCTCACCGGAGTCCCTCACCGGCCGTCGTACTCACGGATTCCTTCGCAAGGTCGCTCACAAAAACCTTCCCCTTCCCGCCGAAACGATGCTAACCCCCGCACGGATACGGCCTGGTTCCGGGTATGTCCGTTACTCCGAATGCCCACCGTGTCATCTTTCCCGGCGTGGATCTCCGAAACCCGCGAATTCCGCCGTCGTCACCGGGTCGCGGTGGGATCTTCGCCGTCGGACAGCGCCTCCCACAGCTCGGTCTCCGGATCCTTCGCGGCCTTCTTCTTCGCCCCCGGCGCCGAATACTTCGCGCCGAGGCGCGGCATCCGGCCCGCGCCCTTGATGGCTGCCAACCCGCCCGCGGTCACGAGAATTCCCCCGAGGATCGCGAGGCCGCGGGCTCCCAGCATCTGGGCGACGGGCAGTCCGTCGGCGAATCCGCTGAACGAGCCGCCCGCCACGCCGATCCACACCGCGGCGACGCCGGCCACGGCGAGTACCACGCCGAGCACCCGGCGTGGCCAGCCGCCGGTGGCGATCAGCCCCGCGGTGCCGGCGAGTGCCAGCAACGCGAGGGGAATCAGCGCAACCGCACGCTGTGAACCGGTTTCCGTGTACAGCACGGTGCCGCGCACGCCGCCGTCGCGGAACTCCGCGAACCACACGAGCCGCGAGGAACCCCACAACGCGACCGCGCCCAGCAGCAGGCCCACCACGGCGATCCACAGTGGACGCTTGGCCTTCTTCGCCGGGGCCTCAGACACGAGTGCGGTCACCCGCCGGGTCGAGTTCGTCCGCCGCGATCATCGTCTGCGCCGCCGCGACGGCGGAAAGCACCGTACGGGCCTTGTTGAGCGACTCGTTGTCCTCGTAGTCCGCCACCGAATCCGCGACGACTCCCCCGCCCGCCTGGACGTACGCGGTGCCGTCCTTCATCAGCGCGGTGCGGATCGCGATCGCCGTGTCGGCGTCCCCGGCGAAGTCGAGGTAGCCCACAACGCCGCCGTAGAGCGCCCTGCGGGTCGGCTCCAGCTCCTCGATCAGCTGCATCGCGCGGACCTTCGGCGCACCCGAAAGCGTCCCCGCCGGGAAACAGGCCGTGACAGCGTCGAAAGCCGTCTTGTCGTCGAGGAGTTCCCCGGTGACCGTGGAGACGATGTGCATGACGTGGCTGTAACGCTCGACGTCGAAGAAGTCGACGACGCGCACGGTGCCGGGCTTGCAGACCTTGCCGAGGTCGTTGCGGCCGAGGTCGACGAGCATCAGATGCTCGGCACGCTCCTTCTCGTCCGCGAGCAGGTCCTTGGCCAGCTGCGCGTCCTCCTCCGGATCGGCGCCGCGCCAGCGGGTGCCCGCGATCGGATGCGTGGTCGCGCGGCCGTCCCGCACGGTGACCAGCGACTCCGGGCTGGATCCGACGATGTCGAAACCGTCCAGGCGCAGCAGGTACATGTACGGGCTCGGATTGGACGTGCGCAGCACGCGGTAGACGTCGAGCGCGTCGGCCTGGGTCTCGATCTCGAAGCGTTGCGACGGCACGATCTGGAACGCTTCGCCGGCCTTGATCGCCTCGACGGCCTTCTCGACGGCGGCGTGGAAATCCGGCTTGGAGCGGCGGCGCGTGAATTCGGGCGCGGGACGGTCGAAGACGGCGGCCGTGGCCGGGGCGGCGACGTGCAGCTGCTTGGTCATCGCGTTCAGGCGCGCGACGGCGTCGTCGTACGCGGCGTCGACGCGCTCGGCCGAGTCGTCCCAGTTGACCGCGTTGGCGATCAGGGTGACGGTGCCCTCGTGGTGGTCGAAGGCGGCCAAGTCGGTCGCCAGCAGCATGGTGAGCTCGGGGATGTCGAGGTCACGCTCGGCGAGTTCGGGGAGGCGTTCGAGCCAGCGGACGGCGTCGTAGCCGATGTAGCCGACCATGCCGCCGGTGAGCGGCGGCATCCCGGGCAGCTGCTCGGTGTGCAGCGCGGCGACGGTCTCGCGCAGGACGGTGAGCGGGTCGCCCTCGGTCGGCAGGCCGACCGGCGGGGTGCCGGTCCACACGGCCTCGCCGTCACGCACGGTCAGCGCGGCGGGGCTGTCGACGCCGATGAACGACCATCGGCTCCAGGAAGCGCCGTTCTCCGCCGATTCGAACAGGAACGTGCCCGGCCGGTCGGCGGCGAGCTTGCGGTAGACCCCGATGGGGGTCTCACCGTCGGCGAGCACGCGACGGACGACGGGGATGACGCGACGGCCCTCGGCGAGTGCGCGGAACTCGTCGCGCGAAGGGCTGACCGAGCCGAGCCCCGAGGAGCTGGCGTTTGCGGCGCTGACCATGTCGCTCATTGTGCTGCAACGGCCGTACGGACCGGGACGGGGGGATGAATTCAAAGATTGTTGAATTTCTGGCCGGGTCCGTTCATGATGACGCCATGGCTGGTGAAGACACTACCGTGCGGCGGCGGGGACGGCGGCCCGGCGGGCAGGACACCCGCACCGCGTTGATCGAAGCGGCGCGCGCGGTATTCGGCGAGAGCGGTTTCGACGGCGCGACCGTACGCGCGATCGCGACCCGGGCCGGGGTCGACGCGGCGATGGTGAACCACTGGTTCGGCAGCAAGGAAGGGCTGTTCGCCCAAGCCATCCTGAAGCTCCCGTTCGATCCGCACGAACTGCTCGCCGAACTCCAGAACGGGCCCGACGACGAATTCGGCCAGCGGATCGTCCGCACCTTCCTCACCCGATGGGACGGCGCGGGCGGCGAGGTGTTCCAGGCCCTCGTCCGCAGCGTCGCCGGGCACGAACAGGCCGCGGCCGTGCTGCGCGGTTTCTTCCAGAACTTCTTCACGAAGGTCATCGGCGGGCTGGGCTCGGACCGCGTCGAACTGCGGACCACGCTCTGCGCTTCCCAGCTCGTCGGGATGGGGCTGGTGCGCTACGTCGCGAAATTCGAGCCGATGGCTTCGAGCGAGATCGAGCCTTTGGTGACCGCGATCGCTCCGACCGTGCAACGCTACCTCACCGGCGACATCGATTGACTCGTGAGTGGTAAGGACGGTTCTAACCGTCCTTACCACTCACGAGTCAGTCCGTGTCCGGTTCGATTTCCTTGACGGGGACCGTGTAGAGCGTGTCCTTGGAGAAGCGCCCGCGCGGGAAGATCACGATCATGTCGGTGTCCTCGCCGCCGATGAAGACGGGGACTTTCTCGAGCCCGTTGAAACGGGGAGCGATCCGCAGCGACCGGCGCGTCTGAAGCAACTTGTAGTCGTGGTCGAGATAGACGTCGATCCTGGGGAACAGCCAGCCGGGCCGGACCGTCGCCATGGCCTCGCGCAAACCCGTCTTCTCGGCGGACCGACGGCGGCTCCTCCAGAGCCAGGCGGCGTACAGACACGCCGGAATACCGTAGAAGGCAACCAAAGAAAGTGGGGCCAGAACCTCGAATCGGCGATCGTCCGAAACGATCTGACACACGACGAAATAAGCGATCCAGAACGCCGCCCAAGCCGTCGCCCGTTGTTCGAGAAGCGACAGTTTCTCGATCAACGGGGTGGCCACTTCTTCGTGGACCGTCGGCGGCTCGAAGCCTTCGGTGAAGTCGCCGTCCGCGCCGGAACGAGGTCGCCCGGCGACCCTTGGACGTCGTCTCGGACGGTCGGTCTTCTTGTTCCCTCGCCCCAGTTTCATGCACCGAGGTTAATCGAGAAAAGTGGCTCTCCCGGACAACGAGTCACATCTCGCTCCAGGGCAACCGAGAGCGCTCAGCGAGCGTGCAAGTGAGCAGGCGCCTCAGCCCGCGAGCAGTACCGCGATCAGCGCCAGCGTGCCCGGCACCACCTGCACGAAGAAGATCTTCTTGCTCGCCGTCGCCGTCCCGTAGAGCCCGGCCACGATCACGCACGCGAGACCGTAGATCTTGAACTGCCACGCCGTGCCGCCGGTCGCGATCAGGCCCCAGATCAGCGCGGCGGCGAGGAAACCGTTGTACAGCCCCTGATTCGCCGCGAGCGCGGAACTCTCCTTCGCGAACTCCTCGGTGGTGCCGAAGGACGCGCGGGCACGCGGGGTGGTCCACAGGAACATCTCGAGCACGACGATGTACAGGTGGATCAGTGCGACGATGCCGACCAGCACGTTGGCGACGACATTCACGGGTCACTCGCTCTCGTCGGCCAGCAGCAGCCGTTCGTCGGTGTCGAAACAGGTGTGCGTGCCGGTGTGACAGGCCGGGCCGGTCTGGTCGACGCGCAGCAGGACGGTATCGCCGTCGCAGTCGATCCGCACCTCGCGCACGTGCTGGACGTGGCCCGACGTCTCGCCCTTCACCCACAGTTCCTCGCGGCTGCGCGAGTAGTAGGTCCCGCGCCGCGTGGTGAGGGTGCGTTCGAGGGCCTCGTCGTTCATCCACGCCATCATCAGGACGTCCGATGTGGAGTGTTCGACGACGACGGCGGCGATCAGCCCGTCGGCGTTGCGCTTCAAGCGATCCGAGAGGGCGGGGTCAAGCGTCATTCGTGGCTCCGAGGAGGTGCCGTTTCACCGGCATCGAGTTGAGCAGGACCGCCGCGTAGATGTACCCGGCGAAGAGGATCCCGGAGACGATCTTCACCCAGAAGAGTTCCGCCGCCAGCATCGACAGCGCGTGCAGCAACCCGAACAGGAAGCTGACCCCGAACCCGGCGAACCGCGCGGACGACATCTTCAGCACCAGCCCCGCCACGACGAGACCGCCGAGGACCAGCGAAGTCGCCGGAAGCAGGAAGGTCCGCGCGGTGGAGTACGGCGCGAACATGAGGACCCCGGCCATCGCGAGGTACGCGAGGGCTAGCCCGAGCAGCAACGCGCAGACGACCTTGACCTCGGTGGCGGCCTTCCACTTGTTCGCGATCACCGGACCACGACTCCCCCGGCACGCAGCGCGCTCTTGACCTCGCCGATCTTCAGCTGCCCGAAGTGGAACACGCTGGCCGCGAGCACCGCGTCCGCACCCGCTTCGACGGCGGGCAGGAAGTGCTCCAGCGCGCCGGCGCCGCCGCTGGCGATCACCGGGACGCGGACGGCCGCGCGCACCTGGGTGAGGAGTTCGAGGTCGAAGCCGTTCTTCGTGCCGTCGGCGTCCATGGAGTTGAGCAGGATCTCGCCGACGCCGAGTTCCTCGCCGCGCGCGGCCCATTCGACGGCGTCGATCCCGGTGCCGCGGCGACCGCCGTGGGTGGTCACCTCGAAACCGGACGGGGTCGGTTCGGTGCCTTCGGGGACCCGGCGCGCGTCCACCGACAGCACGACGCACTGCGCGCCGAACCTGCGGGACGCCTCGCGCAGGAACTCCGGCCGCGCGATGGCGGCGGTGTTGATGCTCACCTTGTCCGCGCCGGTGCGCAGCAGCCGGTTGACGTCGTCGTTCGTGCGCACGCCGCCACCGACGGTGAGCGGGATGAACACCTGCTCCGCGGTCCGGCGGACCACGTCGAAAGTGGTCTCGCGGTCCCCGGAGGACGCCGTGACGTCGAGGAACGTGAGCTCGTCCGCGCCCTCGGCGTCGTACAGGCGGGCGAGTTCGACGGGGTCGCCGGCGTCGCGCAGGTCGGCGAAGTTGACGCCCTTCACCACACGGCCCGCGTCGACGTCGAGACACGGGATGACCCTGACTGCGACTGACATGGGGACAAGCGTAGTCAAGCGCGTTCTAAGCTCGCGGAATGGCACAGGCGGGGCGGCGGCCGGGGCAGACCGAGACGCGGGAGGTGATCCTCGACGCGGCACGGCGCAGGTTCGCCGAACAGGGCTACGACGGGGCGACCGTCCGCGGCATCGCGGCCGACGCCGGGGTCAACGCGGCGCTGCTGCACCATTTCTTCGGCACCAAGCAACGGCTCTTCGCCATGTCGATGAACCTGCCGGTCGACCCGGGCGAGCTGGTCCCCCGGATCCTCGAAGGCCCCGAGGACGAGATCGGCGAGCGTCTCGTCCGCGCGTTCCTCGGCCTCTGGCAGGCCCCGGACGGCAGAGCGCCGTTCCTGGCGATGATCCGCTCCGCGACCACGAACGAGCAGGTCGCGACCATGATGCGGCAGTTCCTGGAGCGGGCGGTGCTGGCGCGGGTCGCCGAGGCGCGCGGCGTGCCGAAGGTCCGGGTGGCCGGGATCGCCGCGCAGATGATCGGGTTCGCGCTGCTGCGCTACGTCATCGGGCTCCCGCCGCTGGCCGCCGCCTCGGAGGACGAGATCGTCGCGATGCTGGCGCCGGTCGCGCAGTACTACCTGACCCCCGGCGTTCACCGGCCGGACACTCCGCACGGCTAATTTCCCGAGGATGCGCATCGCTGCTCTCCTCCCCCTCCCCCTGCTGGCGGCCTCGCTGCTCACCGCCGTGCCAGCCGAAGCGGGCCAGAACCCCTCGCCCGTGGCGCAGACCAGGGCCTACGTCGACGACGCGGGCGCGGACCCGGCGAACGCCGACGCCGACGACCCGGCCATCTGGGTCCACCCGAAGAATCCGTCGGCCAGCGTCGTCCTCGGCACGCTCAAGGAAGGCGGGCTGGCGGCGTTCGACCTGAAGGCTCGGCAGTTGCAGCATCTCGCCGTTCCCGAGGGCGGCCGGTTCAACAACGTCGACGTCGTCGGCGATCTCGCGGTGGTGAGCGACCGCGGCCGGGACCGCGTACGCGTCTACCGGATCGACCCGGCCGGTGCCGCGGCCGGTTCGCGGGTGCTGCGCGACGTCACGGATCCTTCCGCCCCGCCGGTCTTCTCCACGTCGGAGTCCGAAGTGGACGAACAGCGGACCGCGTACGGACTCACCGCCGCACGCGACCCGCGGACCGGCGCGCGCTGGGTCGCGGTGACCCGGCGGCACGAGACCCGCGTGGCGCTCTTGCGACTTGTCGACAAAGCGGACGGTACCGTCGGCACGGCGCCGATCGGCACGATCGACCTGCCGTCGGAGTTCCGGCTGCCGAACGGGAAGACGTGGTCGCCCTGCGGTGAACCGGACGAGCGGCCGCAGCTGGAGGGCTCGATCCTCGACGCCGCGAACCGCGTGCTCTACACCGCGCAGGAGGACGTCGGGATCTGGCGGATCCCGGTGGGCGGCGCCGGTTTCGGCCGCCCGGAGCTGATCGACAAGGTGCGGTCGTTCGGGGTTCCGCAGCGCTTCGACGAGGCGACCGAGGAATGCGTCGCCGACGGCACCGACCCCGGTTTCGGCGGCAAGTGGCTGACGGCGGACGCCGAAGGACTGGCGCTGGCCGACGGCAAGCTGCTCGCGTCGAGCCAGGGCGACTCGCGGTTCGTGGTCTACGACCGCGCTCTCACCCCGCGGCGCGATTTCCGGATCGTCGCCGGACGCGGGACCGACTCGGTCGAGCATTCCGACGGTGCCGCGATCACCACCAGGCCGCTGGGGCCGCTGTTCCCGCACGGCCTGCTGGTGGTGCACGACGGCGAACGCCGTCCCGCCGCCACCGGCCCCGCCGGTGAGGAACTCGCGACCACCGGGTTCGCCTTCGTCCGGCTGGAGACCGTCGTGCGGTGATCACGTTCACCGAGAAAGTTCCGCTCCCGATGCATCAGCCGGGTGGTCTCGCGCGTCCTTAGGGGGAGACCACCGGCTGAGGGGGACACGTGCCTGCGACCTTCGACGAGTTCGTCGCGGATCGCCTGGACGGCCTCCTGCGCTACGCGACCGTCCTGACCGACGATCCGTACCTGGCGCAGGACATCGTCCAGGAGGTGCTGCTGCGTGCTCAGCAACGCTGGCCGAAGATCGACTCGCCGCCGACCTACGTCCGCCGGATGGTGACCAACGAGTACCTCTCGTGGCGAAGGCGGCTGGCGGTCCGCCGCGTGACCCCGTCGTCACCGGAAGTGCTCGACCTGGTGAGCCCGCCGGTCTCCGATCACGCCATCGAATACGACGAACGCGACGCGATGCTGGACCGGCTCGCGAAGCTCCCGCGCAAACAACGCGCCGCGATCGTGCTCCGCTACTACGAGAACTACTCCGACGAGGAGATCGGCGCGGTACTCCGCTGCGCGACGTCGACCGTGCGCAGCCAGATTTCGCGCGCGCTCGCGACGCTGCGGGAAACCGGGCCGTCCCCGTCCGTGCAGCCCACGGGAGCCCGCAAATGACCCGACTGAGTGACGAGCACACCGAGGACCTGATCCGGGAGAGCCTGGAGCACCTGGCGACGCGGGCGCCCGACGGTGCCGAGATCCGCGACGCGCTGGCCCAACGGTCGCGAAGCCGTCCGGCCATGGCACTGGCACTGGTCGCGGCGGCGGTCGCGATCATCGCGCTCGGTGTGCCGCTGGGCCTGCGGGCCTACACCGCGGTTCCCCCGGCCTCGCCGCGCAACGCCGATTGGGCGGTGCTGCCGTACAAGCCCGGCTGGCTGCCCGACGGCTTCAAGGAGCTGACCCGGCGCGCGAAGGCCTATCCCGCGCCGCAGACCAGGACGTGGAGCAGCGGCGAGACGGGGCAGATCCAGCTGACCACCACTCCGCTGGACGAGCGGCGCGGACCGTGGACCATCGCGCCCGCGCCGAACCAGATCATCGTGCACGGTCGCGTCGGGATGGTCGCGGAGGTCTACGGCGACGCGACGATGCTGACCTGGTCGCCCGACGACACGTACCTGCTGAGCTTGACGTTGTTCGGGATCAAGGACCCGCGCGACGTCGGTCAGCGGATCGCGGACGAGATGGTGCGGGACGGCCGTGCCCGGGTTTCGGGCGAACTGCGGTTCGGCGGTTTACCCGCCGGCCTGGAGCTGTCCGGGGTGTACACGTACATGACCGCCGGCGGGGGCGCGACCGAAGTCGAAGCCACCCTCGCCGGGCAACCCACCGCGGCGCCGGTCGTCACGGCATCGCTCCGCGCCGAACGGCCGGACTCGGGCGACGCCGCGCCCGTGCCGCTGAAGGTCAGGGGCGCCGACGGCCTCTACCTGCCGAAACGGACCGGACGGCTCGGTGTCGAGGACGAAACGGTCGCCGTCCAGGTGGAGGGCGGGCGGTGGCTCACCGTATCCGGCAAACGGGACCAGGCCACCCTGCTCGGCATCGCGAACGGCGTCCAGCTGATCCCCGGCGACTACAGTTGGTTCGGGAAGCCACCGGAATAGTGACGAAGGGACGGGGGTTGTCGACGGCATGACGGACACCTACCGCTCCATCGCGTTCACCGAATACGGCGACTCCGGGGTCCTGCGCGTCCTCGAGCGGGAATTGCCCGAGCCGGGCCCCGGCCGGGTGCGGGTCGCCGTCCGGGCCGCGGGCGTGAACCCGATCGACTGGAAGATCCGCTCCGGGCTGATGGCCGAGGCGTTCCCGACGGAGTTCCCCGCCGTCCCCGGTGGCGACATCGCCGGGGTGATCGACGCGGTCGGCGAGGGCGTGTCCGATTTCGCGACCGGTGACGAGGTGCTCGGCTCCGGAGCAGGCGGATACGCGGAGTACGTCCTCGCGGATCCCGCGAAGCTGACCCGGAAGCCCGAGGCGCTTTCGTGGGAACTGGCCGCGGCGCTGCCCGTCGTCGTCAACACCGCCTATCGCGCCCTCAACCTGCTGGATCTCCAGGAGGGCGAGACGCTGCTCGTCGACGGCGCCGCGGGAGGTGTCGGCACCATCGCCGTCCAGCTCGCCGTCGCGCGCGGGCTGACCGTGGTGGGCACCGCGAGCGAAGGGAACCACGAGTACCTGCGCTCGCTGGGCGCTGTCCCGGTGCAGTACGGCGAAGGCCTCGCGGAACGCGTACGCGACGTCGCGCCACAGGGCGTCGACGCGTCCTTCGACGCCTCCGGGCGTGGCTCGCTCGCCACCCTGGTCGAGCTGACCGGTGGCCCGAAACGGGTCATCACCATCGCCGCGCCGGACGCGGCCGACCACGGCGTGCGCTTCACGTCGGGATCTCCGGCCGAGCAGGTGCCCGGCTCGCTGGCCGAGGGCGCCGCACTCGCCGCCGAAGGCAAGCTCGACCTGCCGATCGCCCGGGTCTACCCGCTCGCCGAAGCGGCCGCGGCCCAGGACGAGAGCGAAGCGGGTCACGTCCGGGGCAAGCTCGTCCTGGTGCCATGAGCCTCCCCACGACCGCGAGCTGGCTGCATCGGGACGCGAGGACCGGCCTGGAGGTCGCGTTCTTCCGAGAACACGACGGCGGCTGGCGGATCAGCGGGGCCACGACAGCCGTCGAGGACGGCGAATCCTGGTTCGTCGAGTACGCGATCACCGTCGACGCCGCCTGGCGTACGCGGTCGGCGGAGATCTCGGGCCGGTCGGCGAGCGGCGCCCGGCGCACGGTGCTCGAATCCGTCGGCGACGGACGATGGCGGGTGGACGGGGTCGCGGATCCGCGGCTCGACGGCTGTTTCGACGTGGACCTGGAGTCGTCGTCGATGACGAACACGCTGCCGGTGCACCGGCTGGGCCTGGCGGCGGGCGCCGCCGCCGAGGCGCCCGCCGTGTACGTCCGGGCGGGCGATCTCGCCGTGGAGCGGCTCGAGCAGCGCTACGAGCGGGTCTGTGACCACGATTTCGCCTATGCGGCACCGGTCTTCGATTTCTCCTGCGTGCTGCGTTACGACCGGTACCTGCTGGTGCGCGACTACCCGGGCCTCGCCGTGCGGCTGTCCTGAAACACCCCCTCTTGACTCTCGCTTCTCAACGGGCGCAGAATTAAACGCATGGCTAATTCAGCGATCTCCGTGACGGGCCTGCGGGTCGTCCGCGGCGGCCGTGAGGTCGTCAGGGACGTCGGTTTCGCGACGCCGCGCGGCCGGATCACCGGTCTGCTCGGCCCCAGTGGCTGCGGCAAGACGACGCTGATGCGCTCGATCGTCGGCGTGCAGATCGTCGCCGAGGGCGAGGTCACCGTGCTCGGCCATCCCGCCGGCAGCCCGCCGCTGCGGCGGTTGATCGGCTACGCCACCCAGAACCCGGCCATCTACGCCGACCTCACCATCACGGAAGCCTTGCGCTACTTCGCTTCCGTCCTCCGCACGCCGATGTCCGATGTGGACAGGGTGATCGGCGAAGTCGGGCTCGCCGAGCACGCGGGCAAGCTCGTCGGCGCCTTGTCCGGCGGCCAGCACAGCCGCGCCAATCTCGCCGTCGCGCTGCTCGGGAAGCCCGAACTGCTCGTCCTCGACGAACCGACCGTCGGACTGGATCCTGTGCTCCGCGACGAACTCTGGGCGCTTTTCCGCCGTCTCGCCGAGGGCGGGGCGACGCTGCTCGTGTCCAGCCACGTGATGGACGAGGCCGCGCGATGCGACCGTCTGCTGCTCATGCGCGAAGGCCGGATCCTCGCCGACGACACCCCGGCCGGCCTGCGCGAACGCACCGGGACGACCGATCTGGAGCAGGCGTTCCTGCGGCTGGTCCGCGAGACCGAGGTGAGCCCGTCATGAATCCCGCCTTGACCTTGGCCACGGCTCGCCGCATCCTCCTTCAGCTGCGGCACGATCCACGCACCGTCGCGATGCTGATCGTCGTCCCGTCGCTGCTGATGGTGCTGCTGCGCTTCGTCTTCAACTCCGAAGCGGTGTTCAGCCGCGTCGCGCCGGCACTGCTCGGTGTCTTCCCGTTCCTGATCATGTTCCTGATCACCTCGATCACGACGCTGCGCGAGCGCACCACGGCCACCCTGGAACGGCTGATGACCCTGCCGATCGGCAGGATGGACCTGCTCTTCGGCTACGCGATCGCGTTCGGCTCGATCGCGATCGTCCAGGTCGGCGTCGCCGCCGCGGTGTCGCTCGCCTGGCTGGGCCTGGACATCGCGGGTTCGATCGGGATGCTGCTGCTCATCGCCGTCCTCGACGCGCTTCTCGGGATGGCGCTCGGCCTCTTCGTGAGCGCGTTCGCGCGGACGGAGTTCCAGGCCGTGCAGTTCATGCCGCTGTTCGTGCTGCCGCAGATCCTGCTGTGCGGCCTGTTCGTGCCACGCGGCGAGATGGGCTGGCTCCTGAACTGGCTTTCGAACGTGATGCCGCTTTCGTACGCCGTCGAAGCCCTCACCCGGGTCACCACGTCGGGCACCGTGGACGCGACGCTGATCCGGAATCTGATCGTCGTCGGGGCCTGCGCCCTGGCCGCGCTGGTCCTCGGCGCGGCGACGCTGCGCAGGCGGACGCCCTAGACTCTCCACATGGGATCGGAGTTCGAGCGGATCGCCGCCGAGAAGTACGTCGTCCTGACCACCTTCCGCAAGAACGGCACCCCGGTGCCGACGCCGGTCTGGGCGGCGGGCGACGGCGGCGAACTGGTGCTCTGGTCCGAGCGGAAGGCGGGCAAGGTCAAGCGCATCCGCAACAGCGGGCGCGTCGAGGTCCAGGCGTGTGACTTCCGGGGCAACAAGACCCATGGCGACGTCGTCGCGGGCGAGGCGCGGCTGCTGGACCTCGACGAGACGGAACGCGTGCGCAAGGTGATCGCGCGGAAATACGGGATCACCGGCCGGGTCACGATGTTCTTCAGCAGGCTGCGGGGGCCGAAGGACCGGACCGTGGGGATCGCGATCAAGCTGGCGGAATGACCTGGGCCTCGTGAGTGGCGAGGACGGTTAGAACCGACACGCCCCCACCCCGCGGCGGTGTGGGCGCCCCCCCCCCCCCCCCCCCCCCCCGGCCGGGGGGCGGCCCGCC